>NZ_CP014750.1:1231333-1539166 GCF_001592435.1 Thermococcus peptonophilus | reverse complement strand
TTCAAACTTGTCGAGAGCGGAGAGGTAACCAAAGTCGTGATAACTTACAGGGACAGGCTCACCCGCTTTGGCTTCAGATACCTCGAACAATACTTCAACTCTCACGGTGTCGAGATTGAGGTAATCTTTGATGACGAGGAAAAAACACCAGAGAAAGAACTGGTTGAAGACCTTTTAGCTATTGTAACTTCCTTTGCTGGAAAGCTTTATGGTATGCGTTCTCACAAGAAAAAACGCCTCGTTGAGGCGGTAAAGAATGCCCTCAGAGACGATTAAACTCACCGCAAAATTCAAGCTCAAAAACCCGCCAGAGGGGCTAAACGACCTCTTCTCTACTTATCGAGAGATTGTGAACTACCTCATCAGCTATGCTTTCGAGAACCACATTACGAGCTTTTACAGGCTCAAAAAGGAAACATACAAAAGCCTCCGCAAGGAGTATCCAGAACTGCCAAGTCATTACCACTACACGGCCACTCAAATGGCTACAATGATTTACAGGAGTTATCGGAAGAGGAAAAAGAAGGGGAAAGCAAAGGGAAAGCCCGTTTTCAAGAAGGAGGCCATAATGCTCGACGACCACCTTTTCAAGCTCGACCTTGACGCTGGAATAATAAAACTCTCCACCCCGAAAGGGAGGATTGAGCTGGAGTTTTGCTCCGCAAAGTATCACGAGAAGTTTAAGGACTGGAAAATCGGTCAAGCGTGGTTAGTGAGGACTCCAAAAGGCGTTTTCATCAACGTGGTCTTCTCCAGAGAGGTTGAAGTGAGAGAGCCTGAAGCCTTCGTCGGCGTGGACTTGAACGAGAACAACGTTACGCTCAGCCTTCCAAACGGTGAATTCGTTCAGATAATCACCCACGAGAAGGAGATTAGGACTGGCTACTTCGTAAAGCGGAGGAAAATTCAGAAAAAGCTTAGGGCTGGAAAGAAGAGGAAAGAACTTCTCGAAAAGTATGGGCAAAGGGAGAGGAACAGGCGGGACGATTTGTATCACAAATTGGCCAATAAAATCGTTGAGTTGGCCGAGAAATACGGTGGTATCGCTCTGGAGGATTTAACTGAAATCAGGGATTCGATTAGGTATTCTGCTGAAGTGAATGGTAGGCTTCACCGGTGGAGTTTTAGGAAACTCCAGAGCATAATCGAATACAAGGCTAAATTGAAGGGAATAAAAGTTGTTTTCGTTAATCCTGCTTTCACGTCCTCCCTGTGTCCGGTATGTGGGGAGAAACTAAGCCCGAATGGGCACAGGGTTTTGAAGTGCCCCAAGTGTGGTTTTGAGGCCGATAGGGACGTTGTCGGCTCTTGGAATATTCGGTTAAAAGCCCTGAAGATGTGGGGAGTCTCCGTTCCCCCCGAAAGCCCCACGATGAAGACGGGAGTGGGGAAGGTCAGCCGTAGCGATGCTTACGAGCTTTACGCAAATTACGGCTGACCAGAACGGTTTGCAACAGCGGGCTTCGCCTTCGTGAGCCAGTACGTTGGGGCGAAGGACTACGACAAGGCCAACCGCTACGCTGGAGCACTCTACTCCCTCATGCTCCTCTTCGCGACGGCCGTTGGAATCCTCGGTGTTATTCTCGCCCCCTATCTGCTCCGTTTGATGGGCGTAAGCAACACGATATTTCCCTACGCCCTCAGATACACGAGGGTCATCTTTGCGGGCATACCCTTTTCCTTCACGCTCTTCGCCTTCAACTTCCTCCTGAGGGCGGTTGGCGACACGAGGACGCCGGTTAAGATAAACATCGGTACGGTCCTCCTCAACCTCGTCCTTGATCCCTTCTTCATCTTCGGGTGGGGGCCGTTTCCACAGCTTGGCGTCGTTGGTGCGGCCGTTGCGACGATGCTGTCAAACACAACTGGCTCGATAATAGGTGGTTATCTCCTGTTCACGGGCAGAGTGGGAATTCACCTCACACCTGAAACCCTCAAGCCCGACCTCAAATTCTACTCGAGAATATTCCGCGTGGGGCTTCCTTCAAGCGTCGGCTCATCAACCACAGCCCTCGGCTTCGTCATCCTCACAAGGGTAATCTTCACCGTTGGAAGGCTCTACGGAGAAGCACATGGGCTTCCGCACTATGAGGATGTGGCCTTCGCGACGTACAGCATAACCAACAGGCTCACCAACTTCATGTTCGCCTTCTCCGATGGCATAAGCATGGCGATGGGAACTATGGTCGGCCAGAGCATTGGAGCGGGCCTCTATGATAGGGCTAAGAAGATAGCCGAGAAGACTATGCTCATAAACTTCACAATCCTGAGCGTTGGGACAACACTCTTTGCAGTCTTTCGGGTCCCGATATTCCGGTTCTTCATCAACGACCCAGCCATAATAGCTGAGAGCAGGAAGGTAGTTCTCTACTTCTCAGCTTCGCTCCCCTTCTTCGGGATATTCTCCGCTGTAAACAACACCTTCAACAGCGCGGGACACACCAAGAAGAGCATGGTAATTGGGATGATCCGCCTCTGGGGCATAAGGCTCCCCCTCAGCTACAGCCTTGGGGTTCTTATGAGGGACACCGCCGGAATGTGGCTTGGAATGGGCCTCAGCAACGTCCTTGGAGCAGTCATAGCGCTCGCCTGGTTCCTTAGGGGGAGCTGGATGAGGGCGATAATCGAGAGGCACTGATTTCCCATTATGAGTTCTGTCATTCTTCTTCAATTTTCCTGTAACGCTCATTGAGACTAGTACTCAAAATATACCTGTTTCGTTCTCGTGGCCCCAACCGAAAGCTTTATAAACTTTCAAGACATATGTAATATTAAAGTTACATATGGAGAGATGAACCAACATGAGAAAGAAAATATTGGGAATTGGTTTCCTGGTGCTGGCCCTGTTCGGGCTGGTGCTGGGGGGAGTAGCGGCCTACAGAGGCACACCTGGTCCGAACCCGGAAGCAGAGCAGCTCTACCAGAGTAGTTATGCCGATTACTACGCACCGCTAAGCGACGAAGAGGCCAGTGGGTTGATCTACGTGGTCGAGGAGGAGAAGCTTGCGAGGGATGTCTACCTAACGCTCCACAACGAAACAGGTCTCACAGTCTTCGAGAGGATAGCCCAGAGCGAGCAGAGACACATGGATGCCATGCTGTCGCTGATCGAGAAGTACAACCTGACCGCACCGAGCACGCTCGACCAGATTGGCGTCTTTGAGAACCCTGAGCTCCAGGCTCTCTACGACCAGCTGGTCGAGCAGGGAAGCCAGAGCACTATTGATGCACTCAAAGTTGGGGCGCTCATAGAGGAAACCGACATCAAGGACCTTGAGGAGTGGATCGCCAAGACAGACAACGAGGACATAGTAAGGGTTTACAGCAACCTTATGGCCGGAAGCGAGAACCACCTTAGGGCCTTCGTGAGGAACCTTGAAGCACAGGGTGTTGAGTACACCGCCCAGGTGCTTCCACAGGAGCAGGTTGACGAAATACTGGCTGGAGAGGCTAGCCACAGCGGACACGGGAAGATGATGGCAGGAGGAAATCACGACCACATGAAGAACAGTGACAGGATGACAAAGGGACAGAGAGGAAAAATGGACGGAAGGATGAAGGGCAACGGACACGAGAAAGGCACCCACGAACATGGAAAAGGCGGCAACGGTGAAGGGAACAAGCCCATGAGGGGCTACGGCAGAGGGGACTGCCCCATGCAGGCTGATGGAGCCTGAAGCCTCTCTTTATTCCCTTTTGGAGGTGAGAGAAGTGCCACGCGGGTTCGGTCCAATGATTGGCCCGATGCACGGGAGAAGAGGGTTCGGCTGGGGCTGGTGGGGCTTAGGGATATTCGGAATTCTCTTCCTGATGGCGAGATTTGCACTACTCCTACTGCCCCTGCTCCTGTTCGGCGCAATAATCTATGCCCTGCTGAGGAGGTAAGACAATGAGTAAGTCCATAACGACAATCCTGAACTTCATATTAAAGCTCATCAAGGGAACCCAGAGCCCCCAACCCTCACCGGCTATCCACAGAGAGGAGGGCAAAAGAGATGGGGCCTATTGACGCTGGTAGAAATGAGATTGGCCTCGTGGTTGGCCTTATAGTGATCGCCGCGGTGATGGTGGTCGGATACCTTATCGCGAGAGGCTCTTTCAGGGAAGAAGAAATAGAGGAGTGTAATGAAGAATGAGAGTCCCGAGATGGTTTAAGCCAACCCTCGACCTGCTCCTGCTCTTTGATTTTATCTTCGAAGCCCTTTCGGGGATAGCCCTGTACCTCGCCCCAAACGGGCGGATTGCGAGAGAGGAGTTCTGGACTTTCCTAGGCCTCGGCAAAGAGGCATGGGAAGGGCTCCACATATACTTTGGCTTCGCCATGATAGCGCTGGTGGCAGTCCACCTCTTCGTCAACTTCAACCCGATGCTGTGCATGCTGAGAAACATCGTCACCAACAGAAAGGAGCGGAAGGTAAACTGGAGGAGCACAGCTGCCCTAATAGCCCTCTCCGTGCTCTTCGTTGGTGGAGGAATAATCTACGCCGTGATGAGGGGATGAAAATGAAAAGGAACGCGATCTTTGGACTGGTCGGCCTTTTGATTATCCTCGTCGTTGCGAGCGGGTGCATATCGAGCAGCAGCACTCCAAATGAGAATGCCAGTGGAGGGCCCCCGGAGGACAAGGGCTACGGCAAGGGAGTGGGGGAAGACGTGGACGTCTCAACACTGCCCGCCGAGAACCTCAGCCAGGATGAGATGGCGGCAATCCTCTACATGCGCGAAGAGGAGAAGCTCGCGAGGGACGTTTACCTAACGCTCTACAACGAGACGGGATTGACGGTGTTTAGAAACATAGAGAAGAGTGAAGAGACCCACATGGACATGGTGCTGTCCTTAATCGAAAAATACAACCTCACCGACCCGGTTGAGGGACTGGGAATTGGAGAATTCGCGAGCCCTGAAATGGAAAGTCTCTACAACGAGCTCGTTGAGAGGGGGAAGACCAGCAAGCTGGAGGCCCTGAAGGTCGGGGCTTACATAGAGGAGCTGGACATAAAAGACCTCAACGAATGGCTCGAAAAGGTTGACAACCAGGACATAAGGGTGGTCTTTGAAAACCTGAGGAAGGGAAGCGAGAACCACCTCCGCGCCTTTGTGAACAACATTGAGAAGAACGGGGAAAAGTACAGCCCGGTGATACTCAGCGAGGAGGAGTATTCCGAGATAGTCGGTCCCAACTAACGGAAAGCTTTTATCTACTCTCTCCCTTTTCTTTTCTGTAAGGTGTTGATTGCATACGCAGTCCAAAAGTGATGGACATGGTACGGAGCGTTGACGAACTCGTGGCCCTCGGAGAGGCCCTCGGCAATCCAGTGAGGGTTAGAATACTTAAACTCCTCTGCCAGAAGGAGTGGTACGTCTACGAGCTGGCCAAGGAGCTGGGAATCTCAAGGCAGCTCCTCTATCTCCACCTCAAGAAGCTCGAAAAGGCCGGCCTCGTCGAGAGCGAGCTACGCCTTGAGCCAGACGACCCGAGGGCCAAGAAGTACTACCGCGCAAAGCAGTTTAGAGTGGTTATAGACACCGAAACGATAAAGAGCCTGGAGGAATGAAACATGCCGTGGGGAGGTGAGCACGTGTCAACTCCAAGTGGGTGGATAAGCATAATCCTCGGCCTGATACTCCTGGTGGTGTTCATATTCGTGTTCTACCAGATGAACAAGACGCTGAACGAGATGAAGCTTGAGCTGGAGAAGCTCAGGAACACCCTTGAGGAGACCAAGAAGAACACCGAAGAAGTGAGGAAAAAGCTCGAGGAGGTCTGATCACCTTCCCAGAGCTTTCAACTCGTTTTTGAGGAGGTCCAGATTGAGGGTTAGGTGTACTGCTATCAGGGCCAGCATTATCAGGCCGTAGCGGGCCTTAAGTTTCAGAACATCGAGCTGCCTCATCCCAAGGAAGCTTCCACTTTTTGTCGCTATAAACTGCCCCGCGGTGAGGATCAGCGCCCCCACATAGACGGCAAGCAGTATCGTGGAGAGAACGGCTTTTGTCTTGACCTTCTGTGTTGGGTTCATTCGCATCACCTTGTAACGAAAAGACCGCCGACCATATAACCCTTTCCATTAACTTTTTATATCCCCGCTTCGATGCCCGTCTTACTGTGGTAGGAATGGAGCGCGGAAAGATTCAGGCGATGAGGCAGGAAATTCTCAACGGGCCGATAGAGAAGACCCTACTCAAGTTAGCCTACCCTCTAATCGTCAGCAACCTCGTGCAGGTTCTCTACAACATAACCGACACCTTCTGGCTCGGCAAGCTTGGCAGGGAGGCCTTGGCCGCTCCGGGAACGAGCTGGCCGATAATAGGAACCCTTATGGCCCTCGGCATGGGGTTTGCCACCGCAGGCTTCGCCTTTGTGGGGCAGTACATCGGTGCTGGGAACTACGAGAGGGCCAACCGCTCAGCTGGAGCGCTCTACTCCCTCATGCTCTTCTTCTCAACGGCAACAGCTTTAATAAGCCTTGCCGTCCTGCCCTACGCGCTCCACTTCATGAAAGTGACCCCAAACGTTTATCCCTATGCCAAGGCCTACGCCACAGTCGTTTTTGCGGGTGTTCCTTTCTCCTTCACGTTCATGGCGTTCTCCGCTCTAATGAGGGCCTCTGGGGACACAAAAACGCCCGTGAAGATAAGCATGCTCACAGTTGCCATGAACATCATGCTCGACCCTCTCCTGATCTTCGGAATTGGACCCTTCCCCGAGTGGGGCGTTGCTGGGGCGGCCATAGCAACTGTTCTCTCAAACGCCACCGGAGCCCTCATAGGTGCTCGTCTCTTAACGAGCGGAAGGGCCGGCCTTCACCTTACGAGGGAAACGCTCAGGCCAGATATGGAGTTCTACTCAAGGATTTTCCGCGTTGGCCTTCCCTCAGCCGTCGGTCAGTCCGCCAACAGCTTTGGCTTCGTTGTTTTGACGAGGATAATCTACGGATACGGAGATGTAACCTACGCGGCCTACACAATAACCACCCGCCTCGTGAACTTCATAACGAGCATAGCCCGCGGTGTCAGCATGGCTATGGGAACGATGATAGCCCAGAACATCGGGGCGGAGAGATACGAGAGGGCCAAGAGAATAGCAGAGAGGGCAATGGTGATCAACTTCTTCATAGCCTCTTCGGCGATCCTGATAATCGGACTCTTTAGGGTTCCCGTCTTCAAGGTCTTCCTCGACGACCCGAAGGTTATAGCCCAGAGTGAGTACGTGCTCAAGTACTTCCTGATATCCGTTCCGTTCTTCAACGGAATCTTCGTTGTCGTGACGAGGACTTTTAGCTCAGCTGGACACACCAAGAAGAGTATGGTTCTCAGCATGCTCCGCCTCTGGGGCTTCAGGATACCCCTGAGCTACGTCTTCGGCTACGTCGCGGCGGTAACGGTTTTTGGACTTAGAATACCTCTCGCGGAGCTCTTCGGGATGAGCCCCAAGGGAGTGTTCTTCGGAATGGGTATGAGCAACTTTTTAGCGGCGATGGTGGCCTTACTATGGTTCAGTAGGGGCACGTGGATGAAAAGGATAATAGAAGAATAAGCTCAAATCTTAAACCTCATGACTAGCTGTTTGAGCTCTTCGATAACCTTTTCAAAGTCAGCTATAGCTGCGTTGACCTCCTCAAGGGCGGAGGTCTGCTCTTCAGCGGCGGCGCTGACCTGCTCCGCGGCTGCGGTTGTCTCCTCGGCACTGGCCGCTAGGTTCTCGAGGAAGTGCAGGCCTTCTTCGATCTTTTCACCCTCTTCAAGAACTTTGTTCTTAAGCTCGTTGGCTTTCATCTCCATTTCCTGCATAAGCTCTGCGATATGAGTTAAGTAGGACACGCTCTCCTTGAGAATTTCAGTTGACTTAGAGACAGTATCGGCGCTCTTCTCTGTAACCTCAACACTCTGCTGTATCTGCTCCATTATCTTGCTCACGATATTTCGTATGTCATCTGCGGCCTTCTTACTTTCCTCGGCCAGGTTTCTGATCTCATCGGCGACTACTGCAAAGCCCTTTCCGGCCTCTCCAGCCCTAGCCGCTTCAATCGCCGCGTTAAGAGCCAGAAGATTCGTCTGCTCAGCAATGCCGGTTATGACGTTGGTTATGTTGGTTATGTTTTTGCCCATCTCTGCTACTCCCTTGACAGTTTCCTGGATCTTAAGCATCATGCTCTGGATCTCCTCGATCTGCCTGATTGCCTCCTCGCCCTTCTCGCCACCCTCGCGCGCCAGGCCTACAGCTTCGCTCATTGAGTTTTCAAAGTCTTCCATGGTGCTTATGGTTTCCTTTCCAATGTCGTCTATATAGCGCATTGTCTCTGTCATCTGGTTTATGTTTTCCTGCTCGCGCTGTGCTTCGATGCTAACCTGGTTGATGGCCTCCGCTACCTGCTGAATAGCTTCACTGACTTGTTCAATGTTTTCCTTTATGAGATGGCTACGCTCCTCGACGACCTTTGTGGCCTGCTGTATTTCATCAACCATATTGCGAAGGCTTTTGCGCATCTTTTCTATAGCTTTGCGGATCTTGCCCAGATGCCCACTGAGAGCAGTGTCTTCAACGGAAAGGTCGCCCTCTGCTATCCTGTCAAGGATCCCGACTATTGCATCGATCTGCCGTTCTATCTCCTCTTTGTATCTAAGAACGTCCGAGGGCATCTCTTCACGTTTCTGAAGATCCTTCGTTAGAACCAGGGATATTGCAATGCCGATGAGTCCCCCCACAACTCCCCCAAGGATCCCTGCAAATGTCATTGGGACAAGTGTAAGCAGGAAAACAACAGCTGAGGAGAGTGTCAGTTGAACTTTCGGTTCCATGAAGCACCACCATTTAGCTTTAACATGGATCTTCTATTTAAGATTTTTTATCGGATGTAAGTAATAATTCAACTATAAGCAGTAATAGTAACTACCTACATAAAAACATACACACTTGGCTGTCAGTGAATATCGGAACTTTATGTCAACTTTTTCGTTGAAGTCTCATCCCTTGAGACAAACAGATGATCATCAAAACCACCAACTCCACTTTGAAGGTATCAGCATCGGAATGTTAATAAGACCCCACTCCAAGTGAACCCGGGTGAAGTCCATGAAGAGGGACGAGCGCTGGGAAGGCGTGTACTCTTTTGAGGACAGCCCGTTCATAATGGAGATTCTCACGGAGTTGAGGGACGAAAACACTGGCCCGATAGCGTTCAGAAAGGGCCTCGTCAAACTTGGACGTTACATGGCATACGAAATAACCAAGACTATGGCGACGGAAAAGGTTCTCATCAGAACGCCGCTGGAAGAAACAGAGGGCATAATTGTGAAGGACCGCAGAAACGTCGTGATAATTACCGTTCTTAGGGCCGCGATTCCATTAATGGAGGGACTCATTAAAGTTTTCGAACACGCCAGGGTTGGAATAGTCTCCGCATCCAGGGGAAAAGCGCCAAAGTTTGAAATTGAGATGAAGTACGTCAAAGTGCCCAGGATAAAGGCGGAAGACACCGTCATAATAGCCGACCCGATGATAGCAACTGGCTCAACGCTCATCAAAGTCTTAGGTGAGGTTAAAAAGTACGGGAAAGCCAAGCGCTACGTCATAGTCGGCGTTCTAGCAGCTCCAGAGGGAATAACCCGGATAAAAGAAGCCCACCCGGATGTCGAAATGTTCGTGGCGGCAATAGATAGAGAGCTCAACGACAAGGGCTACATCCTCCCTGGCCTAGGAGACGCTGGTGATAGAGCGTTCGGAGAACCGGTAAAGGTTTGAAGATGGAGCCCCGGGCGGGATTTGAACCCGCGACCTGCGGATTACAAGTCCGCCGCCCCGCCAGGCTAGGCTACCGGGGCACGGGATAAGAGTTGAATGAGCAGTTATAAATTTTTCTTTTCTCAAAACCGCAAAATTTATAAATCAACCTCTCATTCCCTACATTGGGTCGAGCCGCCGTAGCTTAGTTGGTAGAGCGCCGGACTGTTAATCCGGCGGTCCCCGGTTCGAATCCGGGCGGCGGCGCCATCAGGTGGGCCCGTAGCTCAGCCTGGTCAGAGCGCGCGGCTCATAACCGCGTGGTCGGGGGTTCAAAGCCCCCCGGGCCCACCACAGAAACTTTTCTGACGAAAAGTTTCATCAAAGGTGGAATGTCATTTTATGTGTCCTGCTTTTTAGGTGATTCTCCATCAATGGGGCAATTTTCAAGGGGTTTACTCACAATATAACGTCCGAAGGACGTTAAAAAGGAAGGAAAACCCGCATTACTCTGCTCGTTCACCAGGAGAATCCATTTTACTAGCCACTCCTCGAGGACATTCAAACTTTTGGTGAAGCTTTTTCTAAAAGCTTCCTGCGCGAAGTTTGATCAATGCTCGTGGTTCCTTCTAAAATTGCTCTACTACGAGGATTTTCAAGATACACAAGCTAGCATTAGTGAATTCCCTAAGTTTCAGCCTGCTGAAAAGGAGTTTTCTCACTTTGACGCCCTATGGGCGTCGATTAAAAAGCAAACTCACAAAGAGAGAGCAAATTAAAAATAGAATTCACAACCCAAGACAGCATTCAAAAAGAAAATCCCCTCAAAATGTCATGCCAAGCAAGAACCACAAACTTTGATGAAACTTTGCTTGCAAAGTTTCAGCGCTGGCGGAAAAGGAGTATGCTTTTTAAAACAGGCTAATTTTATGAGGGTTTACTTCAGTTGACTAATTCAAAGGATTTTCTTACTGTATAGTGCCAGAAGGGCACTAAAAAAGAAGTTAAAATCGCTCAGATACAGTGTTGGATTTAATAATAAACCCGCTTGCTTTCTGGACGAGCATACACTCCCCAATAAGCAAAGTTTGAGAAGAAGGGCAATTTTTGGTCAAGCTTTTTCCAAAAGCTTGCTGAAAAGTTTCATCAAGGAGCGAATGTCCTTTTGAGTGTCCTGTTTTTTCAGTGATTCTTATCATCAATTGGCAATTTTCAAGGGTTTTACTCACAGTATAAAGCCTAAAGGGCGTTAAAAAGGAAGAAACCCTTATTCATCTGCAAGTTTGTCATGAGAATCCCAATTCTCAGCCAATTCACAGAGACATTCAACCTTTTGGTGAAGCTTTTCCTAAAAGCTTCAGCGCCGCTTTCACTGTCGTTCAAGCGTCCTTGACGGATGGCGGAAGAAGAGTATGCAATTCTAACAAGCTTTACCTTAAAGGGTATTTACAAGTCCCTAAGGAAAATGAAAAGGATTGGGCCAAAAGAGAAAAGCTCAGTAGTCTATCTCTCCCTTCTCCTTCAGCTCCCTGTACATCCTCCAGGTAATTACGGGCTTCTTTGCGGCCAAAACGTCATCAACTCTCTTCACGGCGGTGTTATGGGGTGCGCTTGTGACGACTTCCGGATTACTGTATGCCTCCTCGCTGATCCTCTTGAGGGCCTCAACATATGCATCAAGCTCCTCCTTGCTAACCGTTTCCGTAGGTTCAATCATAAGTGCCTCATGGACTATCAGCGGGAAGTAGATGGTCGGGGCGTGCATACCGAAGTCGAGTAATCTCTTCGCAACGTCAAGAGCCTTAACGCCCGTCTCCTTCTTCATAGGCTCGGCTGAAAAGACAGTTTCGTGTTTTCTAAGTTCTTTACCAGGAAGTTCATACCCGCGAGTTCCCTTGAGCTTCTGGGTTATGTAGTTGGCGTTGAGAACTGAAACTTCACTGACCTCCCTAAGGCCATCTCTCCCCATTATCTTGAGGTAGGTCAAGGCCCTAACAATAACCGCGAAATTGCCGTACAGCTCCTTAACCTTGCCTATGCTCTTCGGCACGTTGTAGTCGAGGTAATAGCGATCGTTCTCTTCGTCGTAGCTTACGAGCGGAACCGGAAGGTAGTCCTTCAGGAAGTCCTTTACGCCGACCGGGCCGCTTCCCGGGCCGCCGCCACCGTGGGGTGTTGAAAAAGTCTTATGGAGGTTGAGGTGAACAACGTCGAAACCCATGTCTCCGGGTCTTATCTTTCCAAGGACGGCGTTGAGGTTAGCACCATCGTAGTAGAGCAGGCCCCCCGCTTTGTGTATTATCTTTGCTATCTCAAGTATCTCGTCCTCAAAGATACCCAGGGTGTTTGGGTTCGTTAGCATTAGACCTGCCGTCCTCTCGCTCACCGCGTTCTCAAGCGCCTCAAGATCAACTGTGCCGTTCTCGTTAGAGGGTATTTCTATCACCTTGAAGCCCGCCATGGCAGCGCTTGCAGGGTTTGTTCCGTGAGCAGAGTCCGGAACGAGCATTTCAGTCCTCTGGGTCTCCCCGCGGTCGAGGTGGTAGGCGCGGATTATGGAAACGCCGGTGAACTCGCCGTTAGCCCCAGCGGCGGGCTGGAGGGTGAAGCGATCCATTCCGGTAATTTCTTTCAGCCACTGCTCCAGCTCCCACATTATCTTGAGTGCACCCTGGACGGTTCTTTCGTCCTGGTATGGATGGATATAAGCAACGCCCGGGTGGGATGCAACCTCCTCATTGATCTTAGGATTGTACTTCATCGTACAGGAACCGAGCGGATAAATGCCGGAATCGACGCCGTAGTTCATCTCACTCAGCCGGGTATAATGTTTAACTACCTCTGGCTCACTCAGCTCGGGAAGGTTTAGCGGGCTCTTTCTCCTCAGCTTCTCAGGAATCTCAACATCAACGTCCTCAATCGGCTTGGGAAGGATGTATCCAATCCTTCCAGGGCGTGAGAGTTCAAATATGGTGGGTTCGCCCCATTTTGCCTGCTGGAACATTTTCATCACCTCACAGCTCCGCCTCTCCGATTATCTCTGAGAGCATCAACGAGGCCCTCAATCCACTCCTTCCTTGTGGTCTCTGTGGCGGCGAAGAGTGCCGTCTCCCCAAGCTCCGGGAAGTGCTTTCCGAGGTAGTAACCGCCGTGGATGTTCCTCTCAAGAAGCCTCTCGTGGATTACACTGTACGGAATCTCAAACTTGACCGGCACGTCCTTGAAGTTGATTCCATCAAAGACGATCTCTCCGACCTCAGCTAGGCGCTTCTTGAGGTAAGCAGTGTTCTTGAGAATTACCTCGCCAAGTTCCTTAACACCCTTCGGGCCAAGCGTGGCGAGGTGTATGGCTGCCGCAACGGCAACGAGGGCCTCGTTAGAACAGATATTTGAGGTTGCTTTGGCGCGCCTTATGTGCTGCTCCCTCGTCTGGAGCGTCATCACGAATGCCCTCTTTCCATCCGCGTCCTTGGTCATACCTATTATCCTTCCTGGCATCTGCCTTATCAGCTTCCTATCGTTCTTGACCGCAAAGATTCCGGCTCTCGGACCACCGAAGTTCATCGGGCTTCCGAAGTAGGCGGCTTCACCGACAACGATATCGGCTCCGAGTTCTCCCGGTGCTTCCACTATCCCAAGGATCGTTGGGTCAACGCCGACAATGAAGAGCGCACCTGCCTCGTGGGCTATCTCACCAATTTCCCTTATGTTTTCCTCAAGCAGGCCGAAGAAGTTCGGTATCTCTACGTAAACGCCTGCAGCACCCTCAACCGCTTCTTTAAGTTTCTCTATGTCCATCTGACCCCTCTCATCCCAGGGGACTTCGACTATCTCGAGGGCCGGGCCAGCTGTGTAGGTCTTGAGAACGAGCTTCTTCTCGGGGCTGAGGTGCTTTGGGACAACGAACTTGTTTCTCTTTGTCACGCGGGCTGACATTAAGGCAGCTTCCGCCATTGCCGTTCCCCAGTCGTACATCGAGGAGTTGACGATGGGAAGGCCGACTAGCTCGGCTATGAGGCTCTGGTACTCAAAGAGCGCCTGAAGCATGCCCTGGCTTATCTCCGGCTGGTATGGGGTGTAAGCCGTCAAAAACTCGCTCCTCTCGATGAGGTACTTCACGTGGGCCGGGACGTAGTGGAAGTATGTTCCTGCTCCAAGGAAGCTCGGCATCTCGAGAACTGTCCTGTTTTTGCTTAGCGTTTCGTTGAGCTCTGTAAAAACCTCATACTCACTCTTTCCTTCGGGAAGGTTGAACTCCTTGACCATTCCTTTTGGGACGTCCAAGAACAGATCTTCAATCGAGGAAAAGCCGATTTCCTTCAGCATCTCCTCTTTGTGGGCCGAGTTTGGAATGTAGTGTTTGCCCATACTTACCACCTTCTGAGCTTTTAGATGCTCATCGGGAGTTGGTTCAGAGTAATATATGCTTTGTGGCCTGATGGACTGAATTAGAGGTATGGACATAAATGAACGTTGATAATATCAAACCCGTCCAAGCTCAGCTATAAACGTTCTAGGAGAGTTAACTTTTAAAGCGGCCAAGCCCTCTAAAATGCCATGAATAGAAGAGAGTCTATCACAGTTTTGATCTTCCTCTCGCTGATGAGCCAAATCCTCTCCATGGGATGCCTTGGAACTCCCGAAGAGGTTAGTTCCATCAAGACAGGATTAACAGAGTGGGTACCCGACGGCAAAATAAGCAACGGCGAATACACAGTAGAAAAGGATCTCGGTGAAATGTCCCTTCACTTCCGCGTTGAGAACGACATACTCTACGTTGGAATTTCCGCTGAAACTCACGGGTGGGTTGCAATTGGCTTTGGCGGCGGGCCGGGAATGAAGAACACCGACATAGTAATAGCCTACGTTCTTCCCAACGGGACTGTTGAAATCAGCGATTCGTACTCCGCCGGCTTCTCTGGACCGCATAATCCCGACACTTTTCTGGGAGGATACGACGACATACTGTCTTACAGTGGACGCGAGGACGAGAACGGAACCGTTGTGGAGTTCTCAAGGCCGTTGAATACTGGTGACAAGTACGACTATCCAATCCCCACTGGAAAGTCGTTTAGGGTCATCTGGGCTTACGGACCCACAGATGACTTTCAATCGATGCACATAAAAGCAGGCCACGTTTACGTAACGCTGGAGGGGGAGAAATGATAATCGCCTTCGACTTCGACGGGACTCTCGCCGATACGTACTCATGCATCGAAGAGGCGTTCAGGCATGCTCTGGAAAAGCACTACCGCTGGCTCCCAGGAAAATCCCTCTGGGCAAAGCTACTCACCAAAATAGAGCTCCAGTTCGAGCGGCCAACCTTTGGGAAACACAAGAAGAAGAGCAAGCCACCATTCTTCCTAAGGACGAAGTTCTTTGAGAGGTGGTTCGAGGAGAGAGCCAAACTGAGCAGACCAATTGACGACGCACCGGCGCTTTTGAAGAAGCTCAAGGAACAGGGCCACACTGTAATCTCCTTCTCGGCTGAAGACTTCATTGACGGAATGAAGGTCAGAAGGCTGAAGGCAATGGGTATCTACGACCTCTTTGACGACATTATAGTCTTCGGTCACGACATGACGATAGACGAGGCGTTCAGGCTTGTCCGCAAGAAGTACGGGGACGAGGTCTTCATATGGGTTGACGACAAGCCCTGGCGATTCATAGGCCATGGGGATGAGAACACCGAGTACGTCTGGTACTACTTCCCATTTACCGCCAAATTTGTGGAGAAAAAGAGGGAGGTGCTGGCGTTGATCCCGCACCTCCACGTGATAAGGGACCTTTGGAGTCTGTTCGATGTGATTGAAAACGTCAAGAGACGGAGAGAGAATGCCAAAGAAAAAGCATAAAGTATTTTATTCTCTTTCTCCTTAGTCACTTGGGAGATGACCATGACCAATCCTTTGAAAAACAAAGTGGTAGTCCTCCTGCTGGTGCTGTTTGTGGTGATTATGGTTTTATCAACTACTCCTTGGATAAACAAGATATCCGAGAGCATAAAGTCAGAAGGACTAAATGTAACAGCCGTTTACCTCGGAACCACTGCCCCCAACGGAACGTGGCAGTTTAAAGTTGAAGACAGAATACTAACTGACTGTGCAGTGGCTTACGTTTACAACTACACCCCTCCGGGGAAGCTTATTGTTTATGAAATGGATTCTAAAGCATTCCGGGTAATTAACCCCTCGGAAGAAATGCCTTCGTTCGAGTGCAGTGGAGAGCTGACATATGGGTATCTCACTGCAAACTTCACAGAACCCCCCAACACGCTAACCATAGACGTCTGGGTCGGAACAACTTCGACAAACGATGGATACATATACTTCCGCCAGATTGGCGACTGGATGTTCATAAATGGCTCGTACGTTGGATATAAGGCTCCTTCTTTGAGCAACAACTACATGCTGATGCCACTCGAAGAACTGGAGAAAATAACAAACTCGACTGGAATCCATTTAGTCAATCGCCGCTGAGGTACTCCAGAGTATCTTCAACAAACTCGTCATGGTCTTCTTTTTCGACTTCCTCTAGCTTAAGGCGAAACTCATCACCCAGTGACCATCTTATGGCGACGTCTCCTCTGTTGGTTTCCACGATAACAAGACCAAACGGGGCATCTCCCATCCAGTGATGCTTTGAGAATATCACTTTAAACCCCAACTTTTTCAGTTCATCAAGTATCATCTCGTAGGTTCTTGACGGGTTGTGGGGACTTCGAGCAAACCCAATGTAGGCCATCTTTACTCACCTGTGTGAACTATTGGTCAGAATTTAAAACCTTTTCGGTTTCCCTAACAAAACTTAAAAGCCAAAGCGCAAACTTTTCATCATGAAACCAAAACCCCTCCCAGAGAAGGCCTTGAAGCTGGGGAAGAACATTATCATAGCGGACGTTCATCTCGGCTACGAAATCGCAATGGCCAAAGAAGGGTTCTACCTCCCCCGGGTTTTCCACGACGTTGTGAAAAGCTTGAAAAACCTCCTGGAGAGAGAAAAGCCGAAGAGGTTAATAATAAACGGAGACTTCAAACACTCCTTTGTTCCGGAGTGGCGGGAAAAAACAGAACTCCGGGCTTTTCTCGAAGAGGTATCTCCACTGGTATCTGAGGTAGTCCTCGTGAGGGGCAACCATGATGTCGGCATTCTCTGGCTGAAGGAGCTTGGCGTTGAGATCGTGGATGAACTTGAAATTGGGAAATGGAAGCTCGTCCACGGGCATAAACTCGTGGAAGGCAAAAACTTCATAATAGGACACGAGCACCCCGCAATAAGGCTGAGGGACGAAGTTGGAGCCGTTATCAAAGTGCCTATATTTTTAATGGGGAATCATCTAATAACCCTGCCAGCGTTCAGCCCCTGGGCCTACGGCAACGATGTTCTGAGGGAGATTGTGTCTCCTTTCTTAAAGTACAGACGGGAAGACTTCAAGGTTTTAGTACCGGTGGATAAAGAAGTTCTCGACTTTGGAACTCTATCAAAACTGCAGGAAGCCCTAAAAAGGCTGTAGCAAAAAGTTTAAACACCGAAGTTCAGAATAGAATGGAGGTCGAGGAGATGAATCTTATAACGTATATCGCGTTCTTCGCCTATGCCCCCGCGCTCGCCATACTCTGGTACTTTTATCACAAGGACAGATATGAGCCCGAGCCGAAGAGATACGTAGTGGCAACGTTTCTACTCGGGGCCACCCTATCGGTGGGAATCGCATACATCCTTGAGAGCGTGCTCACGGTAGGGGGAATAATCAAGCCAATACTGCCTACAACGGCCTTTTACGTCGCGCTAGTGGCCGGAATTGTTGAAGAGCCCGCAAAGGCACTCGCAATAAGGTATCCCTTCGCGGCAGGCCAGATGGACGGCATTATGGACGGGCTTGTCTATGGTGTCGCGGCAGGTCTTGGGTTTGCCGCCACGGAGAACTTCCTTTACGGACTCGGCTGGGGAGTAGGAGTCACAATAGCGAGGGCATTCCTAACGCCCTTTGCTCACGCCACATGGAGTGCCATAGTCGGTGTAGGATATGGGCTGGTGGCTGAGGGAAAAGCGTATTCAACGGGGAGCTTTCTAGCTTTAGCCATGCTCCTGCACGCAATCTGGGACTATTTTGCATTTCTGAGTGCAAGAATTCCAGCATACAACATAGTGCTGATATTCTTGATCCTGCTCAACGCGGCTATACTGCGCTACTTCCTCATGCTGGCCGAAATAGAGGAGAGAAGCAAAATCTGGTACTACCTATTCAGGAGGGGAATGCAATGAAAGGGAAGAACATCCTGGATGATGCCCTATTTGAAGCGAGGCCTTACGTCGAATACTGGGACAGGCTTAAAGAACTGGTTGAAAAACTGTGGGAAGAGTCTACGGATGAAAAAAACTTTATTGAACTCATCAACGAGGAAATGGAGCGGGCCGATGAGCCGTTCAAAACAGACCTCAGAATATTCCTGCAGAAGTTTGCGGCACTGATCAGCGAATGAAAGGGGTGATCCAGGATGAAAGGCTCACGAGTGGTTCTAGCAGTTCTCATAATCGGCTTAGTGATCCTCGGAGGGTATCTCTACACCACTACTAGAGCCAAAGAACACTCCCCCGAGATAGATACCACCAGAGCCCAAATTCTAGCATACCTTGGGGGGCTAGACTGCTATTCATATCAGGAAAACATCACCACCACCATCGGGAACGAGACCACAGAGTCCACAATAAATGGAGGCAGAATTTATGGGACGTACTACTTCGAGGGTCAGCGCTCCGGACTGCACTGGTACGCCGTTATTATCAACAACACGCTGAAGGAGCGCATCATAACGAACGAGACAACAAAGGACGTTAACATAACTCTCTCGAAGGATGGAAAGGCTCTGTCTTTATCAGTCGATCCCGTTAAAATAGGCCTCCAAGCTGTGGGGGCTGGGAAACTTGTAGAAAAGGGCAAGAACAACATTACGTATACCTTTGATATAACAGTGCCCCCAAGCCTAAACATCGAGATGAACGGTACGGTCACAGTCTTCTGGGATGGTGAAAGAGTCACCAGACTTATGTTCAACGTGGAAGTGGGAACACAGGGCAGACAAACTGAAAAGCGGACAATTATCGCCATTATCAGAGAGGAGTGCAGGAAACCAGAATGGTTTAAGAAGGTACTCAGGTAATTGTTTGTTTTGTTATTGTCTCACAATGAATAATCCAGTTCTTTTGTTTCTTTTCCGTGTCCCTGTTCAACATTTTAAACCAGGCGGGATGTTATAATAAAAACTTCGAAAAGTATTTAAACATCTATTCTATGTGTTCTTGACAACAACTTTAGGAGGTAACAACATGAGAAAAATTATTGCAGTACTCCTCCTCGGGATGTTGGCAATTGCAAGCGGATGCATTGGAGAAAAGGCAGGACTAACTAAGGAGAAGGTACTAACGGCCATTCAGAACATAGAGACTGCCCACTACAACGAAAGCTTCTCCATGAACATGAATGTATATGACCCTAACACCAATAAGACACTCAACGTAATGATGTCAGGTAATGCGAGAGGAGTCTTCAATAAAAGTGCCGGCATTGAAGTTGGCAATATGAGCGTGACCACTCGCACTATGGGAATGAACATCAGCATGAACTGGCCATACTTCGCTAATGGTTCCAATGTATATTTTAAGATTGACGGCAAGTGGTACCTCGTCCCCTCAAACAACGATCTCTATGACAAAGCTAAAGGTTCCCTAAACGTTGGTTATATAGAAAAGCTCCTCCAAGAAAAAAACGTGACGTTCAAAAAGCTTGGCGAGGAGTATGCCTTTCGCGTTAACGTGACGTTCTGGGAATTCGTCAATGCAACTAACCAGAGCGCATACCTAAATGAAATGTGGGGTCCCCTCTCTGATAATATAACGGTCAACACGAACACTGGGTGGGTCGAAGTCCACTTCAGAAGCGATGGGACTCCGACGTTTATTGAGACCTACATGAACCTGACAATAACCTTTGATATATCCCCCCAAGAACCTGTAACAGTGCGCGAGGTAATTCACGATTCAACGATCCTTTCGGACATAAACAGGCCCGTCAACATATCAACTCCGGAGGGAATAAAAAGCGCTGGGAACTTTGAGGAAGTATTTGGATGAGAGGGGTTAAGCCCCCCTCGTGGCCACTATTTTTATTCCCTCCCACTCCGCAACCACCTGGCCAACGTTCACAGGGGCCTTGAGCTTCAGCTTTGCCAAGAACCTCATCAGCTCTGGGATCTTCTCCTTTGGAACTGGCTCGGCAGTTTTGACGCTCACCGTAGGGAGAGCACCCCCCTCAACGGGAATGACGGTCATGACAACCCTTTTTGGACTGATAACCTCCTGAACTGCCCACTCCATTCCCCTAGGACACTTATATCCCCTGACCTCTTTGACCTCGCCGTTCTCGACCTCAACTTCAATGGAGCATCCAAGGGGGCAGACAATACAAGTAAAGCGGTATATCATGCTCTCACCACCTCAACGGTGAGCTTTTCGCTGGCTTTCTGAATTTCCTTCGCCCTCAGCTTCAGCCGTATCATCTCGGCGGGTTTGACAACTGGGAGCCTAAGCTTCTTTCCAATCCCAGGAATCCTAAGCTCAACGTTCTCCATAGGCCTGGCAACGCGTAGGTACAGGTAAACATCGTGGTCGCCGCTGAGGTAGTGAGGAGCTATCAGCCGGACGTTCTGACCCTTCTTAACTTTCACCCACTTCTTGCTCTCGATCCCACCGTTTTCGATAAACTCCTTGGCACCTTCAGCAGCAAGCTCTCCCTGTTCTGCAACATAATCCACGAGGTCGTTTATGAGAAGGGCGTTTCCGGCAACAAAAATTCCAGGAACGGTCGTCTCGAGCCTGTCGTTCACAACCGGGCCACCGGTAGCTGGGTCTATCTCGACGCCAATCTTCTTGAGCTTCTTGACGTTCGGGACTAATCCAGCTGAGATCACGAGCGTGTCCGCCTCGATCCAGAACTCGCTTCCGGGAACTTCGTTGAGGTTCTCATCCACCTTGACTACCTTGACCCTCTGAACTCTACCCTTTCCGCGGACTTCAACTACCTTGTGGCTCAGGTAAAGCGGGATGTTGAAATCCCTCAGTATCATCACGTTCCTCGCAAGACCACCGGGGTAGGGCATAAGCTCAACAACTGCTTTTACCTTCGCACCTTCGAGGGCAAAGCGGCGCGCCATTATTAGGCCAACGTCGCCAGAGCCGACGATGACGATCTCTTTGCCGGGAAGGACACCGTAGATGTCCATGAGAGTTTGTGCCTCTCCAGCCGTGTAGATTCCAGCAACACGGTCTCCGACTATGCCGATTTCAAAGGCGTGTCTCTCTCTCGCGCCTGCAGCGTAGATGATAGCCTTCGCCCAGACCTGATAGACTCCAGTGGGCGAGGTAAATATCACCACCTTCTCAAGGTCGGAGTAGTTCTTTATCTCAAGTACTCTCGCCGCTGTCCGGTACTCAACGCCAAGCTCTACGAGACGCTTCGCAAGTCTCGATGCGAACTCCGGGCCTGTAAGCTCCTCTTTGAAGTAGTGGAGGCCAAAGCCTGGGTGTATGCACTGCGGGAGGATTCCGCCCAGATAATCGTTCTCGTCGAGGAGGAGAACGTTGAGTCCAAGTTCCCTCGCCTTTATGGCAGCCGCCATTCCCGCTGGCCCGCCGCCGATGACAACAACGTCATAGGAGAGAATTGGTATCTGCGGCATCGGCTCCATCATGCGTCCTCCCCCCTGAGGAAGGTCTTAACGTCGCCTATCCCAATCTCGCTCCCCCTTCCCTTGAGGGTTATCTTCCAGGGCTCGACGCCGTATTCCCTGGCCAAAAGCTGAACGATCTTGGGCCTGCAGAAACTTCCCTGGCAGGTTCCGGTTGTTGCTTTAGTCCTGAACTTGACGGAGTCAACGCTCGGAGTCTTAACGCCTATGAATTTCATCCTCTCAATGGCCTCAAGGATGTCTCCCTCGCTGACGTTGTTGCACCTGCACACTATCTTTCCGTAAGAGGGATTCTTCTTTATCAGCTCATTCGCTCTCTCCGGTGGGAGCATGAAGAAGTGCGTTATCTCCTTCCTGTATGGGTTCCACTTCTCTTTCTCAACGAGTTTTATCCCGAGGTCGCGCTGTATGATGTCCCTGACCTCGTAGGCTATGGCGGGAGCGCTCGTTAAACCAGGCGAACGTATACCCGCGACGTTTATGAAGCCCCAAATCTCTTCTGCCTTGATTATAAAGTCTCCTCCGGTGGGCTCAGGCCTCAAACCTGCAAAAGTCCTTATCACCTTGCTCTTCGGCGGGAGGTTTGGCCAGAGCTTTTTAGCACCTTCCCAGACTTCTCTAAGCCCTTCCTCCGTCGTGGCAAGGTTGTCCTTTTCCTCTGGTGGCAAATCTTGTGCGTTTGGCCCTATCATTAAATGACCGCTTATCTCAGTGGTAACAACTATTCCCTTGCTTATGGGCGTCGGTGTTGGGAAGAGAACCCTCCTCGGACCCGGAACATCGTCGTCAAAGAGGTAATACTCTCCCTTCCTCGGGTGTATCTCAAAGTACTCTATTCCAGCCATTCTGGCAATTTCGTCGGCGTAGAGACCGGCGGCATTTATTACAATGTCTGCCTCAATGAAGCCGTGGTTTGTCTCAACGCCCTTAACTTCACCATTCTCAACCTTTATGCCCCTAACTTCTGTCTCAAGGTGGGTTTTAACACCATTCTCAACTGCATTCTCAACAAGGGCTATAACTGCCGGGATGGGGCTTATCTGCCCAACTATTGGAACCCACAGGGCGCCTATTGCCTCCCTCGTCAGGCCCGGTTCGAGACGGAAGAGCTCATCCCCCTCAACAATACGCATCTCGGGAACACCGTTTCTCCGTCCGCGCTCCAGAAGCTTCTCAAGCTCGTCGAAGTCCTCTTCCTTCGTAGCAACTATCAAAGCCCCGTTCCAGACGTGGGGAATCTGGAGCTCCTTCACCCACTGGTGCCAGAGACGGTTTCCCCTAATGCATAACTTTGCCCTCATTGGGTACTTGTCCGGGTCATCGTCGTAGCCGCCATGTATCAAAGCTGTGTTCGCCTTGCTCACGCCCCACCCGACGTCAGGGGCTTTCTCAATGAGATGAACCTCAAGGTTCTCGTATTTGCTCAAGACGCGCGCTATGCTAGCACCACTTATTCCAGCACCGATGATGACAACCTTGGTCTTCATGCTCACACCTCCAAACTAAAAGGAGGAACGGATTTTCAGGTTTTAAAGCTTTCCTTAACCTTTAGTTTCACTTAGAGAGGGTTAAAGAACGTTTTCAGGCACAAAAGGGAAGAACAGAGGAGAACACCATTCCAATGAATAACTTAGCACATTCAGGAGGTAGCTTCAACGACCTTTGCCCATCCCCTGGCCCTCTTCACTGCTTCTTTCCACCCGCGGTAGAGCCTTTCCCTTGTTTCTTCGTCCATGTTCGGCTCAAACACTTTCTCAGCTTTCCACAGCTCGGCTATCTCCTCAACACTGTCCCAGTAACCTACTGCGAGTCCGGCGAGGTAAGCTGCTCCAAGGGCTGTTGTCTCCTTAACGACGGGTCTGATGACTCTCCTGTTCAGGATGTCTGCCTGGAACTGCATGAGGAAGTCGTTCTTAGTGGCCCCACCGTCAACGCGCAGGTCTTTAATCCCAACAAGCTTCTCCATTTCCTCAACAACATCCCGAGTAAGGTAAGCTATGGCTTCAAGCGTCGCCCTTGCGAGGTGCTCCCTACCAGTGCCGCGAGTTATTCCGATTATCAGACCGCGGGCAAACTGGTCCCAGTAAGGCGCACCGAGACCCACAAAGGCGGGAACAAAGTACACACCTTCGTTACTCGCGAGTTTTTTAGCGAGTTCCTCTGTTTCTGAGGCGTGTTTGATTATCTTTATTCCGTCTCTGAGCCACTGGACAGCGGCACCTGTAACGAAGATGCTCCCCTCTAGGGCGTAGTTTACCCTCCCGTTAAGACCCCATGCTATGGTAGTTAGAAGGTTTTCGGAATAGCGGACCATCTTGCCGGTGTTGGCCAAGATAAAGCTCCCCGTCCCGTAGGTGGCCTTAACCATTCCCGTCTCGAAGGCCGCCTGGCCGAAGAGGGCCGCCTGCTGGTCGCCAGCGTCACCGCTCACCGGGATCTCAGCGCCGAGAATTTCCCTTTTCGTGAAGCCGTAGATCTCACTCGACTCCCTGACCTCGGGAAGGACGCTCTCAGGAATGTTGAAGAGCTCAAGGAGTTCCTCGTCCCATTCGAGCTTTTTGATGTTGAAGAGCATCGTCCTTGAAGCGTTGGAGTAGTCAGTAACGTGCTCTCCAGTAAGGCGATAGATAAGGAAAGTATCAACCGTTCCAAACATTACCTCGCCCTTCTCAGCTTTTTCTCGAAGGCCTGGAACATTGTCGAGGAGCCACTTGAGCTTTGAGGCAGAGAAGTAGGCATCGGGAACGAGACCGGTTTTCTCCTTGATCATCGTCCCGTATTCCCTCTTGATGTCTTCTATCATCTCTGCTGTTCTTCTGCACTGCCAGACTATTGCGTTGTAGAGTGGCCTTCCTTCTTTGTCCCACACGAGCGTCGTCTCGCGCTGGTTGGTAACTCCTATCGCCGCTATCTGGTTCGGCTCGATTTTAGCCTTCTCGATCGCGGTCTTTATCGCCCGAATCTGGGCATCCCATATCTCCTCGGGGTTGTGCTCGACCCATCCTGGCTTTGGATAGTGCTGTGGAAACTCGTACTGGCCCATACCGTGGATGTTGCTCTCCCTGTCGAAGATTATCGCCCTGGCAGAAGTTGTGCCCTCATCGAGAGAAAGTATGAACTTCTCCACCATGCCTCACCTAAGGAGAATAGAGAAAAGGGGACTTATTAGACTTGCTCATCTAAGTCCTAGCTTTTTGAGATACTCTATCATCCTCACCACGTCGTTCGCTATGACCACTTCAAAGAGCCCCTTCAGCTTGGCGAGGTTGTCGTCCTTGTAAAACAGAACGTCGTTTTCAGTCCACAGGACAACCTTCAGGCCCAGAGAACGGGCCCACTGAATTGCCTGGAAGGTTTTTTCAAGCCCGATTATGGGAATTGCTTCCATGGGGACGTTCACCGACCAGAGGTTGAGCTCGTCCTTGAGCTTCGGGATTAGAGGCACTACCTCCTCGCGGTCTATGAGGAGGCCCATTGTTGTCTCATCGTCGTACTTTCTGTACTCGCGGAGGGCATCTATATCGAAGGATGATATCATTACCCTATCGGGGTTGTTCTCGGCGACGATTTTAGCAACCTCGCGGGCGGCGTCTCTGTCCTTCACCTCAACGTTCACAAGCGCATCCTTCGGAATGGCCTCAAAGACCTCTTCAAGAGTCGGGATTCTCTCACCCTGTCCAACATCCGCTTTCTTGAGTTCTTCGAGGGTCATGTCTTTCTGCCTGCCCTTCATGTTACTCGTCCGGTCTATGGTCTCGTCGTGCATCACCACTACGCGCCCGTCCTTTGTAAGCCAGACGTCCAGCTCTATGCCGTCCGCACCTGCCCCGACCGCCTTCCTGAAGGAGAGAAGGGTGTTTTCGGGATAGTCGCTCATGTACCCCCTGTGTCCGAGGACGATAATCCTATCGCGCTCCCACATAACAACCGCCTCGCGTTCAATACGCATCGTTCATAAAAGCTTTTCTCAGCCTCGCTGGATCGTCGGAGATGACCGCATCAACAAATGGTAGAAACCTTGGGACCCAGGTTAGCTCGTCCATCCTGTAGTTCCAGAGGAAGATCTTAAGGCCTCTTTTTCGGGCAGTCCGGAGAATCGCCACCAGATTCCTGAAACCAACGTATGAAACTGCATCTATCGGGACGTGGACGGAATAGAGACCTCTCAAAGTCGGGAGAACAATAGCGTTTGAATAACCGGTTATTGAGAAGCCCACCCTGCAGTCCGGACACTCAGAGATCAGTTTCTTCACAATATCAGGATTATCCGCTGAAAACACCGAGGATGCAAAAAGAGAGTTCTTCTCAACCAGGCTCAAAAGCGGTTCAACGGCTTCAGGTTCTTTGACATCAAAATCGAAAAAGCCCGAAACACTCCTGATCACTTCCTTAACGCTCGGAACGAGCTTTCCAAGAGGGTGAAGGCGCTTTAGATCTTTAAACGTCAGCTCAGAAACCAGATAGTAATTTCCATTGCTCCAGAAGCCCCCATCGTGGTGGACTACAAGCTTACCATCTACAGCAACCCTGACGTCCATCTCAACACCGTCCGCCCATCTAAGGGCCCTTTTGAAGGCTGGAACGGTATTTTCGAGCTTTCCCCTGACGCCCCGGTGTCCTAACGTGAGCACTTCCATCCTGCCCGATTATGTTCAAAAAAGCCTTAAAAACCCTTCTATCCACAGTTTTAGAGATTACTCTAGCCTCTATCGTCTGGGGGGATGAAAATGGTGGAGTTCAAATACAGCAGAATATTCCTGCTCGGTTTCGGTTTCTTCGGTATAAGCATAATATGGGCACTCTACAACGCTTACATCCCAATATTCCTGCAGGACACCTTCCACATGAACAGGACGATAACGGGCTTCATAATGACGATAGACAACCTCTTCGCCGTCCTGCTCCTGCCGTTCCTGGGTGCGCTCAGCGACATGACACGGACTAGGCTTGGAAGGAGAAAGCCGTACATCCTGCTTGGCGCGCCATCAGCGGCGCTGATGTTCGCGCTCATTCCCGTGGCGAGGGAACACGGTAACCTTGCTCTCTTCATGGGCACGATAATCTTCATGAACTTCTTCATGGCGTTGTTCCGCTCACCGGTTGTTGCATTCATGCCAGACATAACCCCCAGCGAAAAGAGGAGCCAGGCTAACGGCATAATCAACTTCATGGGAGGTCTCGGCGCCCTTCTAGCTTACTTCGGCGGCAAAGTGCTCTACGATATGAACTACGCTTACCCCTTCTATGCGGGCGCCCTTATAATGCTCCTGGCCAACCTGCTGGTTGTGCTCTTTGTCCCGGAGCCCGAAGAGTACCGCGTTCCAGGCAAGAAGATAAACATAATGGAGCTCCTGTCTGAAACATCCCACAAGAGCTTCGGCGAGCTCAAGGAGAACCTCAAGGACGTCTTTGCCAGCCACGAGAAGAGCCTTATGGCGATTCTCCTAGCGATATTTTTCTGGTTCATAGCCTTCAACTCCCTTGAGACGTTCTTTACCAGCTACGTCAAGTACCACCTCTATGGAATCCCAGTGGGAGCCCCTGAAACCGAGATAACCAGAAAAATAGAAAGCACGGGTGCCTTTATGCTGGGAATGTTCAGTCTCAGCTTCATGATCTTCGCAATACCGGTAGGGTTCCTCGGGGCGAGGATAGGGAGGAGGAAAACGATAACCCTCGGCCTCCTCACGGTGATCGCAATAATCCTTGCAGCGTTCTTCATCGGTGAAACATCCAAGCCGCAGGATGTTGCCCTTACAGACCCCGTTATCATGAGGTTCATGGGCCTGTTCTTCCTCGGCGGAATAGGCTGGGCCATGGTGAACGTCAACTCGCTCCCAATGGTCGTTGACATGACCGTGAACGAAAAGGTCGGCGGATACACGGGGTTGTACTACTTCTTCAGCCAAGCAGCCAATCTGGTAGCACCGCCTTTCGCCGGTGCACTGCTGGATCTGATAGGCTACGAAACTCTCCTGCCGTTTGCAGTGGCGTTCTTCCTGCTGGCATTGATAGCAATGCAGTTCGTCAGACGGGGGGACGTCAAAGGAGGTGCTGAGGACGCTTACGAGTACGTCCCCGATATGGACTGAATTCTCTCCTTCCCTTTTGTTATTTGGAAACCTCCTAGTGCGCAAACCCGAAATTGTAAAAAGTAACAACAACCAGAATTTTGTCTAGTCTGGCTATATTTAGTAGAACAACGAAAATTAAGGAGGTGTTAACATGGAATCCGAATCGAGCCAAAAGGTTGTGAGGAAGGGCTTCAGCTGGGGCCTTGTCCTTGGTCTCGCCCTGCTCGGATTCAGCAGGAGCGTTGGATGGGCACTCAACAAGGGTCTGTCTTTCCCGCTGCTCTCAAGTTATACCCAGTCAGCGTTTGTTAAAGGCACGATCCTGGCCCTTGAGGGGCTTATCGGAATACTTGTCCCACCGCTCCTCGGCTATTACAGCGATACGCTCAAGTCGAAGCACGGAAGGAGAAGACCTTTCATCATGATTGGAGGCCTTCTGGCGGGCATAGCGGCCATAATGATATACACCGCCTACGCTATGGGCGTCCCCCTGCTCGGCTTCGCCCTGACTCTTGCGTTGTTCTACCTCTCGATGCACCTCTATACGGCCCAGTTCAGGGCCCTTATGCCCGACACCATCGAGAGCGGGAAGCGCGGTACAGCTAGCGGTGTGATAACCCTGCTTGAGTGGGCCGGCAACCTCTTCCTCTTCGGGCTGGCCGGCTACCTCATCGCTAAGGCCGTGGCGATGACCGGAGAGAGCGAGGGAATAAAGGCACTCACCCAGACGCCCTACCTCAAGATACCCTTCCTCGTCACGGCGTTCTTCCTCATAGGTGCCGCGGTCTTTGTTTACCTAATCGTTAGAGAACCTAAAGCACCCGACATCGAGGAGAACGAGAGCCTTGGAGAGTACCTCTGGAGCATCGTCAGGAACAGGGACTTCCTCAAGTTCTACGCGGCGCAGACCCTCTGGTGGATGAGCTTTGAGTTCATAGCGGTCTTCCTATACGGAATCCTCGCATTCATACTCTACGGTTCAGCAACGGAAGAGAACATCAAAGCGGTAACCTCCCTCGGTCTATACCTGATGGCGCTCTTCAACGTCACAGTGCTTATCGGCGCCCTTCCTGGGGGAATCATTTACGACAAGCTAGGCAGGAGGCTGAGCATAGTCCTTGGCGGCCTCATCTTTGCAATCCCCCAGATATGGGGATGGTTCATAACGACCAAGGCCCAGATAACGATAACCCTTGGAATAGCGGGCATAGGCTGGGGAATCCTCATGGCGGCATCATACCCTGTAATCGGCGACCTCCTGACCAAGTTCGAGAGGGAGGCCTTTACCGGCAGGTACTACGGCTTCTTTGAGGCCACCCGCTCCCTTCCGGTACTCCTAGCAGGAACGATCGGTGGGGCAATAGTGGATTTAGCCGGTGAGAACTACAGGGTGCTCTTCCCGATAGGTGCTCTCCTCGTCCTCTTCGCACTGCCAATGGTGTGGATGATGAAGAATCTCGACGTCGAGGGAGGGAAGGAGTGATGGGATTGCTCCTTTTCATTTTTGTTCTTGTCCTCATTGTTTTCCTCGCGTTTGTGGCCTTCGTCGGCTACAAGATGGTCAAACCTCCAAGGCTGGTTGAAGACTGGACACCGAAGGACTTTGGCTTTGACTACGAAGATGTCGAGTTCACAACGGAAGATGGAGTTAAGCTCAGCGGCTGGTGGGTTGACAACGGGAGCGACAAAACGGTCATCCCGCTCCACGGTTACACCGCCAGCAGATGGTACCCCCTCTACATGAAGCCGACCGTTGAGTTCCTCCTGAAGGGAGGCTACAACGTCCTCGTCTTTGACTTCCGTGCCCACGGAAAGAGCGGGGGGAAGTACACAACAGTTGGCGACAAAGAGCTCTTGGACGTCAAGGCCGCCGTGGAGTGGCTGAAGAAGACCCACCCGGAGAAGGCAGGCAAGATTGGACTCATCGGATTCTCAATGGGTGCAATGGTCACCATAAGGTCGCTCGCTGAGATTGAAGACGTCTGCTGCGGCGTTGCCGACTCACCTCCGATGGACCTTGACAAAACCGGGGCAAGGGGCCTGAAGTACTTCGCTAACCTTCCAGAGTGGCTTTACGTCTTCGTCAAGCCATTTACGAAGCTCTTCAGCGGCGGAAAGGAGATACATCCCATTGAGTACGCGGACAGAGTTAAGAAGCCTATCTTCCTCATAGCTGGAGAGAAAGACCCCCTAGTTAAGGTTGAAGAAGTCAAGGAGTTCTACGAGAGGAACAGGAAGATCAACCCGAACGTTGAGCTTTGGGTTACCGATGCACCCCACGTCAGAACCCTCAAGTTCCACCCCGAGGAGTGGAAGGCAAAAGTCAGGGAATTCCTCAGGAAGTATCTCTGAGGTTTCTTCCTTTATTTCCACCCTACCCTTCCAGCGTTGTTATACTCAGACACCCACGGCACGTTTTGCAGTGTCGGTTCCGTGGAATTCAAAGGTGTTAAATGGCTCAGACGCCAGATTGTTAATATCCATCACAAGGTTTTAGCAGAACTTAATGACTTTTAAACTATTTGCAAAAAACCTAAATACAACCAGACCATAGATATCCACGGTGGGAGGCATGGATCTAGCCCTATTCATGGAAAGGTACGGGTACAAACTTATTCTTACTAGGAGTTTTCGGGGGGCCTCTTCCTAGCTCTCTTTGGCGGAATAATTCGCGGCCTGATGGTTCTGGGATTCACCAAAGGGGAGGCAATACTCTTCATAGCGCTGCTCATCATTGTGACCTTGATTGCCGCCTTTGTGGGACATTTCATGACTAGGATAACCGGCATACATGGGAGAACAAGGTACTTTGGCCTCTTTTGGTTAAAACGGAAATGAAAACTGAAGAACCTAGAAAGAACGGACTGTGGCCTCGGCTAACCCTCTTTTCCTCACCCTTCAGCGTGGCTAACGCTCGTCATCGGCCGAGAAGAGTTGGAGTGAACCTTTTAAAAAGCAACCGGAAAATAAGACGGGGGATGAAGAGCGTTTACCGGTCTGATAGCTGCTGGATGAAGAGACTGGCACTGGCCGACCCCTCACTTTTCTCCAAGGAGCGTCTCAATGATCGCGATTATCTGATTGTGGACGGTCTTAACGTCATCCATCGCGTTGATTATCTTCATTTCAGGGAACATCTCGGCCAGCTTTAGGTAGTTCTCCCTGACCCTTCTTTGGAGCTCGAATATCTTGTCGAACTCGCTCTTTACCTTCCGACTCCTTATCCTGTTCATGCTCTCCTTTACTGGAAGATCAAGGAGAAAAACTATGTCAGGCTTTACGGCAAAGCGGTTGAGGTCTATGAGCCACTCAAGGTCAAGACCCCTCGCCCACTGATATGCGAGGGACGAATAGAAGTAGCGATCGGATATGACGACCTTTCCAGCCTCAAGAGAAGGCTTTATCAGCTTGTCAACATGCTCGGCCCTGTCGGCGGCGAAGAGAAGGGCCTCTGCCTCGTGGCTTATTTTAGCCCCGTCTATTATCCCTTCTTTACCGCCCGTAAGAACGAGCCTCCTTATGAGCTTACCAAAAGGAGTATCTGTTGGCTCTTTTGTTAGAACAACATCGTATCCCCTGTTTTCGAACCATTCTGCCAAGAGTTTTGCCTGCGTGGACTTGCCGGCGCCGTCTATTCCCTCGAGTACGATGAACACCAGTGCCACCCCCAAAATAGGACAGATAGTAGAGAAGGAGCAACTCTTATAAAACTGCCGCCCTCACTTGAAGATCCTCTTGAGGTAGTCAAAGAGGGACCACATGCTTGCAAACGTCTTCTCTTCGCCGTCCTTGTAGAACTCGGCTATTCCGTCCGGTCTGAAGCGCAGTCCAAAGGTGTAGTCGCCCTTGTTCAGCTTGTGGAGGAAGACCTCCTTCGGTTTCGGCGGGATGTAGCTGGTCATCATGTCGTTTATGAGCTCGACTTCGAAGCCAAAGTGCTCACTGAGCCTCGGGAAGAAGAGCACCGCAGGAGTGTTCATAGCGTCCACAAGGGCCTTTCCACCGATCTTGAAGTTGTAGCGCTTGAAGAGGTCGTGAAGGAAGTCGTCAAGGGCGTTTGGATAATAAACCGTAGCCCCTATATCATTCGGATGGGCCTCTATAAAGCTCCTGCTCTTCAGGATTGCCTCAACTTCATCAACGTCCAGACCGTTTACCTCAACCCTAACGCCCCCGTGGTAGTAAACGTAAGCTAATGGCATACCCTTGCTGTGGGCAAAGTCCTTTAGCGCTATAAGCGGGATGAGCCTCACGTCCATTATCGTTGAGCCAGTACTGACTATGCCAACGACCATGGCACGCTTTCCATACCTCGATATCGCCCTGCCGTCCCTGCCGACTATTACTGTCCCCTGGGCCACGGTACCAACGGCCCTTCCCAGAAGGGCAAGCTCTTCGGGGTTGAATTTTTCAGAGTAGTATAGCTCCACTTCTTTCACCCCCATGTATCACCGTGAGTGTTTAAAATTACTCCATTTTTGAGGTTATCGGTAGCTTTCGATGTCCGTATTTATTCGTCAGAGTACTTAAACCTACCGGCAAACTATTTTAATACATCGGGGCATCCCCTCTGGAGGCGGTATCATGAACGCTCTTGAACGGCTTGAAAAGCTCCTTGATAAGGAACAGTTTGAAAAGATAAAGGCCATAGACAACCCGGAACTCCACGAGTTTCTGGCGGACTGGATTGAGTGGCTCGAGCCCGATAAAGTTTTCGTTTGCACTGACAGTCCCGAGGACGAGCAGTACGTCCGCTGGAAGGCCCTCTACTACGGCGAAGAAAAGATGCTGGAAACGCCAAACCATACTGTACACTTCGACAACTACTACGACCAGGCAAGGGACAAGGCAAACACTGCAATTCTTCTGCCTGGGGGTAAGAAGCTCCCATACATAAATACCAAGGACAGAGAAGAGGGCCTGAAGGAGATACGCGAGCTGATGAAAGGGATAATGAAGGGAAAGGAACTCTTTGTGTGCTTCTTCGTCCTTGGGCCTAAAAACTCGATATTCACGATCCCAGCCGTCCAGCTCACCGATTCGGCCTACGTTGCCCATTCCGAGTTCATCCTCTACAGGAAGGGCTACGAAGAGTTCAAGCGCTTGGGCAGGAGTGCGCACTTCTTCAGGTTCGTTCACAGTGCTGGTGAACTAGACGAGAGGAAGACGAGCAAGAACATTGACAAGCGTAGGATATACATTGACCTCGAAGACGAGACGGTCTATTCCGTCAACACCCAGTACGGCGGAAACACGATAGGCCTCAAGAAGCTTGCTTTCAGGCTCACAATCAAGAGGGCCGTTGAGGAGGGCTGGTTGAGCGAGCACATGTTCCTGATGCGCGTGAACGGCCCGCACGGCAGGAAGACCTACTTCACAGGTGCTTACCCGAGCATGTGCGGAAAAACGTCAACCGCCATGATACCCTGGGAGAACATCGTCGGCGACGACCTGACTTTCATCCTGCCCGTGAATGGAGTTGCTAGAGGAGCGAACGTCGAGAAGGGTGTCTTCGGCATAATCCAGGGCGTAAACCCGGAGGACGACCCGATAATCTGGCAGGTTCTCCACTCCCCAGTTGAGATAATCTTCTCCAACGTCCTCGTCAAGGGTGGAAAGCCCTACTGGAACGACATGGGAGTAGAGATCCCAGACGAAGGCGAGAACCACAGCGGGAAGTGGTGGCGCGGAAAGAAAGACGCTGAGGGCAACGAGATACCGCCGAGCCACAAGAACGCGCGCTTCACCGTTTCACTCGAACACTTTCCGAACGTCGATATGGAAGCCCTCGAGAGTCCCTGCGGCGTTGAAGTGGGCGGCATGATATTCGGCGGAAGAGATGCCGACACATGGCCTCCGGTAAGAGAAGCGTTCAGCTGGGAGCACGGAGTCATAACAATGGGTGCTTCCCTTGAGAGCGAGACCACTGCGGCAACCCTCGGAAAGGAAGGAGTTAGGGTCTTCAACCCGATGGCGATCCTCGACTTCATGAGCGTCCACCTCGGGGACTACCTCAGGAACTACCTTGAGTTCGGCAGGAAGCTCAAGAAGGCCCCGAAGATATTCGCAGTCAACTACTTCCTCCGCGAGAACGGAGTCTGGCTCAACCACAAGCTCGACAAAGCCGTTTGGCTCAAGTGGATGGAGCTCCGCGTACACGGCGACGTTGATGCGATAAAGACCCCAATCGGCTACATCCCGAAGTACAAAGACCTTGCCAAGCTGTTCAAGGACGTACTCAACAAGGAGTACACGAAAGAAGACTACGAGAGGCAGTTCAAGATAAGGGTTCCGGAGCTGCTGGCGAAGATAGACAGAATTGAGGGGATATACGAGAAGCTCGACAACGTTCCCGAGGAGCTTTTCCAAGTTCTTGAGGAGGAGAGGAAGAGGCTTCTTGAGGCCAGGGAAAAGTACGGTGACTACATAAGCCCCTTTGTCCTTGGGGGCGAGTGAGCTTCTCTCCCTTTTTTCGTCATTCGACGAGCGGCAAGACTTTTTAAGTCCCTTTTCTATTTGGTATCACCAAAGATGATACATAGGTGATGGCTATGGTAAACGTTTCCAATGCTGTTGAGGATGAAATAAAGAAGAAGCTCCCGTATCCGCTCGGAGACCTCGTCGATCTGGCCTACAACTACTGGTGGAGCTGGAACAGGAGAGCCACGAAGCTCTGGGAGTACATCGACCCTGAGCACTGGAGGGAGTACAAGAACCCGGTAAAGCTACTTCTCGACACTCCGGAGGAGCGCTTTAAGGAGCTCGTCCGCGATGACGACTTCATGAACCTCTACGAGCTGGTTATGGATCAGTTCCACGCCTACATGAACCCAAACTCAACCTGGTTCTCTACGAACTACCCCAAATGGGACAAGCCCATAGTCTATCTCTGTATGGAGTACGGAATAAGCAAGAGCCTGCCAATTTATTCCGGCGGCCTTGGAATCCTCGCCGGCGACCACGTGAAGACCGCGAGCGACCTGGGGCTTCCGTTCATAGCAATAGGCCTTCTCTACAAGCACGGCTACTTCAGGCAGGAGATTGACAAAGACGGCAGGCAGGTCGAGATATTCCCCGAGTACAAGCCCGAGGAGATGCCGATAAAGCCCGTCCTCGACAGGGAAGGAAAGCCGCTTCGCATCGAGGTTCCGATTGAGGATAGGATTATCTATGCGAGGGCCTTCGAGGTAAACGTCGGCAGGGTGAAGCTCTACCTCCTCGACACTGACGTCCCCGAGAACAGCCCCGACGACAGGACGATCTGCGACTACCTCTACAACGCCGAAATGGACAAGAGGATAAAGCAGGAAATCCTCCTTGGAATCGGTGGGATGAGGCTTCTTAAGGCCCTGGAAATTGAACCGGGGGTCATCCACCTCAATGAGGGGCACCCGGCCTTTGCGAACCTCCAGAGGGTGGCCTGGTATATGGAAGAGGGCCTAACTTTCACTGAGGCCTTAAGCATCGTGAGAGGAACTACAGTCTTCACAACCCACACGCCGGTTCCGGCCGGCCACGACAGATTCCCGATTGATGAAGTGAAGAAGAGGCTCGCAAAGTTCCTTGAGGGCAGAGAAGAGCTCCTCGAACTCGGAAGGGAGGGCGACCAGCTTAACATGACTCTCCTTGCCATAAGAACCTCCAGCTACGTGAACGGCGTCAGCCAGCTCCACGCCGAGGTAAGCAAGAGGATGTGGAAAGACCTCTGGCCGGGCGTTCCGCTCAACGAGATACCCATCGAGGGAATCACGAACGGCGTCCACACCATGACCTGGGTACACAATGAAATGAGAAAGCTCTTTGACAGGTACATCGGTAGGGTCTGGAGGGAGCACACAAACATCGAGGGCATATGGTACGCTGTTGAAAGAATTCCAGACGAGGAGCTTTGGGAAGCCCATCTCCAAGCTAAGAGGGAGTTCATAGAGCTCCTTAGGAGGAAGGCCATAGAACGGAACAAGAGGCTCGGGATAGACGACCCGATACCAAACATAGACGAGAACGCCCTCATAATAGGCTTTGCGAGAAGATTTGCAACCTACAAGCGCGCTACCCTCCTCCTCACTGACCTTGAGAGGCTGAAGAAAATCTTAAACAATCCCGAGAGGCCGGTTTACATTGTCTTCGGCGGCAAGGCCCACCCGAGGGACGAGGGAGGAAAGGAGTTCCTCAGGAGGGTCTACGAGGTCTCCAAGATGCCCGAGTTCAGGGGTAAGATATTCGTTATGGAGAACTATGACATGGGCAGCGCGAGGCTGATGGTGGCTGGCGTTGATGTGTGGCTCAACAACCCACGCAGGCCAATGGAAGCCAGCGGGACGAGCGGAATGAAGGCCGGGCTGAACGGTGTCCTGAACGTCAGCATCTACGACGGCTGGTGGGTCGAGGGCTACAACGGAAAGAACGGCTGGGTCATCGGTGAGGAGACCACCGAGCCGGAGACAGAGGCGGACGATCCGAAGGACGCGGAGAGCCTCTACACTCTGCTTGAGGAGGAGGTCATCCCGACATACTACGAGAACAAGGCAAGATGGATATACATGATGAAGGAGAGCATAAAAAGCATAGCCCCGCGCTTCAGTACTCACAGGATGGTCAAGGAATACATGGACAGGTTCTACTCAAAGGCCATGAGCAACTACATCTGGCTCACGAGGGAGAACTACAGCGGTGCAAAGGAGATAGCGGCGTGGAAGGACAGGGTTACCTCTTCATGGGACAATGTGGAAATAATGGACGCCAAGGTAGAGGGCAACAGGCTTAAGGTAAGGGTCTACCTCGACGGTCTCAAGCCAGAAGACGTTGAGGTTGAACTCTACTACGGCGTCAGGGCACAGGGCTACGAGATAGAAAAGCCTCACATCGTCGAGCTGAGGCATCCTGAACAGGTGGGAGAAAACGAGTGGCTCTACACCTACGAAGGAAATGCCCTCAGGCACCTTGGAGACCCGTGCTGGCACTACGCGGTAAGGGTCCATCCACACCACGAAAAGCTTCCTCACAGGTTCCTGTTGGGCCTAGTTAAGTGGAGGGGGCTTGACTGATTATTCCATTTTTCCTATTCATAACAATCTGTTCGATTTCAGGAACAAGAATAATACTCAGTAACACGAGAGGTTCTTAAAGACATAAAATTAACAAGGACAATAGTTTTAAGGATTACTTCAATGAACTTCTCGATACAATAATGGAGGTGATAAAATGGACCAGACCCAAAAGTGGGCAGTATATTTGATATTCCTCGTGGCCGGATTCGCAACGGGCATAGGGAGCATCGGCCTGTTTCCACAGTTCTGGCTCCACTATGGACTAACGGGCTTGGTAGTACACCTTGGATTCCTGCTGGTGTTCACTCTAGTTGCTATGTTCGAAACAGAGAGAGTCATGAAGTCAGGTTACTACTTTGTCGAGCTTTATAGAAAGATCCTTCAGAGACCTGCAATGATTCTAGCTATCGCGGTAACGATAATAGGGTTCCTCTCATACTACTCAGCAAACGTCATGCTTATCCTCCTCGGCCCGTATGTTGGTACTGGAACTACTGGTAGGCTAATAGCGAAGATCATAATGCTGGCACTGATGTTCGTGATAATAACCAGGGCAAAGGAAAAGACCTTTGCAATCATGTCCATTGGTTCGCTGTTCTTCATCGTGGTTACGATCTTCACCGCTATTCTCTTCAAGGTCAAAATCCCCCCGACGGCAGCGTTCCTTGCAACTGCGAAGCACATGGTCTACAGCTGGCAACCCATAAGCCTTTCAATGGTTAGAGCGGCCGCCGAGAGGGCGCTCTACGGTGTTGGACTGGGCTTTGGATTCTACATAATGCTTGGCAGTTTCATAAACGAACGCTTCAACGCAAAAACAATTATCGGTACGGGTATACTGATACAGGTGATAGTGAGCCTTTTGGCCACCATGACAATCGTCTATGCAATAGCACCTAGCAGTCCCGAGAGACTTCTCCTCTACGCTTATGGAGGAGAGGAACAGGCAATCAAACTTATGGGGGACTTGCCAGACATACTCTCGGAATATTCCTCCCTACTGATCTTGATAGCACTCTCAATATTCTTCGCCGGGCTTACCAGCATACTGCCCACTGCTGAAGTTGGTGTTCAGATAATATCCTCCATGTTCAACGTCTCCAGAACAAAAGCGGCCATGTATCTCATAGCCACATCACTACTCCTGGGCATTCCCGATTCAGTCCCGTCCATAGCAGACATGATGCTCAGGGCAGTCTCAATAACGATATTCTTCACAGGAATCTTCGAGCTGTATCCAGTGATATCCAGCAAGGTGCTGAAAATATTGAACTCAAAGCTCTCACCACTTGAAATGGGAATTGTCGTAGTGGCCATTACGTTCTTCATAATCGAGGGTCTGTACTCAATGTACTCAGCAGCAAAGCAGGGACACTTATACTTACTGTCCCCAGCAATAGCCATAGCAATAATTCTGTTCGGACTCCTGGCAGACAAAATATTGATTAAGGGAGCCCCCGCATGAAGGGGCTTCCACCTTTTCATTTGTGTGCAAAAATTGCAACAACTTTCTCCGGCTTGACGTCATCGATTCTAACGAAGCCGAAGCGCTCGAACTGGACGATGTCATCCACCTTAACGTCTGCGTCGCTCTCCAGCAGGCCCTTCCTAATGACAAGCTCTTCACCTTCCGGAACCCAGACCTCACACGTCCTTCCTTCTGTGACCCAGTGAACCATTCTCCAGCGGTTCTCCCTCGCAACCTCATATTCAAAGCTGTGAAATCTGCCCCTAATGCCTTCTCCATTCACTTCAAGGATTTCAACGTTGAAGAGATCCTTAAGCCTCACAAAGTTTCCGGGCTTGAACAGCTCCATGTCGTCCTTTGAGACATAGACCGGCTTATCCGGCTCAAACTTGAGCCTCCTAACCCCCCTCTCAGGGTAGTCGGGGTGGAGGGGTATCTCGGCCGTGAACTCCTGCGCCCCCTCAATGTACATCGGAATCGGGTCGGCGACGAAGAAGTACCTGTTGGCGATGGGCTCAACTATGCGCCTGTTTATCGCCGCGAGGTTATCCCAGCTTATAGTGGTGTCGCTCCTCTTGAGACCGACCTCTATGATCAGTTCCCTTATCGCCTCGGGCCTTATTCCGCGCCTCCTCAATGCCCTGATCGTTCCGAGCCTCGGGTCGTCCCAGCCGAGGTACTTGCCTTCCTCGATTCCCTTCCTCGTCTTGGACTTGCTCAGGATGACGCCCTCTATGGAGAGCCTTCCGTGGTGAACTGTGACTGGATATTCCCAGCCAAAGTACTCATAGACGTACCTCTGCCTCGTCTCGTTCTCGGCGTGCTCCTGGCCGCGGAAGATGTGGGTAACTCCAAGCTCGTGATCGTCAATGGCAGAGGCAAAGTTGTAGAGCGGCCAGACGCGGTACTTGTTGCCCGTTCTTGGGTGGTTTGGGTTGTCTATTATCCTGAGGGCCGGCCAGTCACGGACAGCAGGGTTTGGGTGATTGAGGTCGGTCTTTATCCTGACGACTGCCTCACCCTCTTTGTACTCGCCGTTGAGCATCTTCCTCCAGCGCTCGAGCTGGGCTTCGACGGGTTCATCCCTGTGCGGGCAGGCTATTCCCTTATCCCTGAGCTCGCGGAACTTCTCAGGCGGGCAGGTGCAGACGTAGGCCTTTCCCATCTTTATGAGCTTTTCAGCGTAGTCGTAGTAGATTTCAAGCCTGTCGCTGGCTATGTGAATCTCGTCTATCTTGAACCCAAGCCACTCAAGGTCCTCCTTTATCCACTCGTAGAATATCGGCTCAGGCCTCTTGACCTTTGGGTCTGTGTCATCGAAGCGGAGAATGAACTTGCCGTCGTACATCCTGGCGTATTCGTGGCTCAGAATGGCGGCTCTCGCGTTTCCGAGGTGGAAGGCACCGTCGGGGTTCGGTGCAAAGCGGGTAACGACCTTACCTTTCTCGGCCTTCGGGAGCGGCGGAAGGCCCTTCTTCTCCCCTTTCTTCTCCTCCTTCTCCTCAAAGAACTCGGGATAGATTTCCCTCAGTTTAGCCTCCTGCTCCTCGAGTGAGAGAGAGTTTACCTCTTCAACGACCTCGTTTACAAGAGGGACTATTTCTCTGGCTTTCTCTCTGAGCTCCGGGTTCTCTCCAAGGACTTTACCAATGACCGCCTTCGGGTTTGCCTTCCCCTTGTGCGTATAGGCGTTGATGAGCGCGTACTTCAGGATAAGCTCCATTATTTCCTCCATCTTTGACCACCGGGAATAGAAGAGGTAGGGACGTTATAAAGTTTAGTCTTCCGAGTCTTCCTTTCCTGTATTGCTTCATCGACCATAATCCAAAATCCAACAATTCCAAAAAGAAACCCAAGCACACCTAACTGAAGAAGAGCCAGCAGGATACCCAGAGCAGTACTCCAAATCACAAAGAGCAACACATCTATCCTCATTACAATACACCCAGAAGAATATTTACTTTCAGAAGTTAAAAAGATTGCGAAGAGAACAGAGAAAAATTAGAAATGAATCACTCAGCGAACGTGATAATCTTGAGACTAACAGGCCTTCTAACAACGTTGTACTTGCGGGCACCTACGATGTACTTGACTCCGCTCTCGCTGACCGTATCAATGAGCCTCTGGGTTATTACACCGTTGAAGACAACAGCATAGACGTCCTTGCGCTCTTTCAGCTGGTTTGTCAGCTCCCTAACTGGGATCTCCGTTATTACGTTCTTGTTCTCGTCGAGGAGCAGTGCGACGCCGTCCTTCTTTACCCGCTCGATGAACTCCCTGAACTCTTCAAGCTCGGGCGCACTCTTTGACGTTTCAATGGGTTTTACTATCTTCTCGACTGAAGGCCTAACGACGGTGGCTGGCTCCCTCTTTTCTTCGGGCGTTTCAACCTTGGGCTGTGTCTTAACCACTCCAAGCTCTGGTTTGGTTACCTGCCTTGGCTGTCTCTCACTTTCACTCTCCCTATCCCTGATCAGCTCATAGAAGCTTCTGCCCTTGTTGAACATTTCGTTGATGACCTGCTCAGCCGGTACCTTGCTCCTGAGGGCCTTCACAATCTCCTTCTTAGTAAGCTCTTCAACTTCCTTGCCCTCCGGTGCCCTAGCAACGTAGTCAACATCCGCCACCTGAAGAAGCTCCTTGAGGATAAGTTCACCGCCGCGGTCTCCATCTGTGAAGGCCGTGACTATCCTCTCCTTGCTGAGTTTGATTATCGTCTCCGGTATCGAAGTTCCCTCGACAGCTATGGCGTTCTTTATGCCGTGCTTGAGCAGGTTGAGGACGTCAGCCCTTCCCTCGACGACGATTATTGAGTCAGAGAACGGCACGTGTGGGCCAGCTGGGAGCTTCTCCGGACCGTACTCGATCAGCTCCTTGGCACGTACGGCCTTCTTGACCTCTTCGGTTATCTCCTGAGTCTCGGGTATCTCCTGCTCCATCAGGGTTTCAAGTATTTCCTTAGCCCTCTCAATGATGTACTTTCTCTTTGTAGCTCTGACGTCCTCAATGCGGAGAACCTTAATCCGGGCCTCTGCTGGTCCGACCCTGTCAATGGTCTCCAGAGCAGCGGCGAGAACCGCTGTCTCGACCCTATCGAGGCTCGACGGAACCGTTATCGTTCCGTAGGTCTTGCCGGCCTTGTTGTGAACCTCAACCCTTATCCTGCCGATCCTTCCGGTCTTCTGGAGTTCCCTCAGGTCGAGGTCGTCTCCAAGAAGACCCTCAGTCTGACCGAAGATTGCACCAACGACATCGGGCCTTTCAACGACACCGTTTGCCTCAAACTCAGCGTAAATGACGTACTTAGTCGTTCCGAACTCGTCCTTTCCGGACATACCATCACCTTCCTTGACCTTTTTTCGTTTTTCGGACAAAATCTGCTGGAGCACGGTTTTCTTTCTCTTCATTGGATTCCCTCCAGCAGGGGGTCAGAAACGGAGACAACCCGAAGGTAGAGACCGTACAGGTCTTCAACGCCCTTTATGTCCTTTCTGACAAGCTTCCTGAGTTCCTTCCACGTCTCTATGTCCACACTGCAGGGATAGCCGGCCAGATAGTTGAGGAGTTTTTTGGCCAGCTCTTCTCCCTTCTTATCAAAGTCTGTGAGTATCATGACCTCTTTGTAGGATGATGCAATGAGCGCCACCTCGGACAGGGGAAGGCGTGAGAGCCTTATTATCTCCGCTCTGACCCCCAGATTCCTTAGAGCCACCTCGTCTCGCAGGCCCTCCACTATGAGGGCACCCTCAAACTCTCGCAGTTTGTCTATAAGCTCCAGGAACCTTTTATAGTTTTCGGGGTACATGAGACCCTCGCCGGTAGATACTCACTGGAGTTATAAGGTTTTGGGTCTATGTGTATCTAACAGACCTCCCTAACTCTCCCGTGATACGCCATAGGCTCCTCATAGAACTCCTCTATGAGCTTCTGCAGCCTCTTAGACAGCTCAATCTGTTTGCCCCAGGAGCCTTCAATCTTTCCCTTCGCGGCCATCCTGCCGAGGAACTTCTTCATCTCATCGCTCAAAGGTGATGGCCTGCATCTCGCCCATGGGGTTCCAGGAAGGGGCATGAAGTAGTGCGCCCGTACCTTTCCACCCTTCGCCATAATCCACTTCATCAGCTCGATGCTCTTTCTCTGGCTTTCCTCGGTCTCGTTTGGCAGTCCAACAATGAAGTCAACAACAGGCTCAAAGCCATACTCAAGCATATACTCAACCGCCCTCTGGACGTGTTCAACCCTGTGGAGTCTGTGCATCGCCTTTAGCATGGCATCATCACCGCTTTGAGCACCTATAGCCAATCTCCTGTTGTCGGCGTAGTCTATGAGAAGTTCCAGCGTCTCGGGAAGGACGAACTCCGGTCTTACTTCGCTTGGAAACGTCCCGTAGAACAGTCTCCTGCCCTCCTTCCTCAGCGGCTGAAGGGCCTTTAGAAGAGCCTCAAGTTTGTCGAGTTTTAATATGGCCCCAGGGCTCCCATAAGCAAAGGCGTTTGGAGTTATGTAACGCATGTCCTTCATTTTTCTTGAATACTTAACGATCTGGTCTATCGGCCTGTGCCTCATGCGAAAGCCCTTGATATAAGGTGTCTGGCAGTAGTAGCAGCCGAAGGGACAGCCACGGGTGATTTCTATCGGCGAAATCAGGCGGACGCTCTCAGGATAAGGTGGGAAGCGCCAGAAGTCCTCGACCTTTGCAAAACCCGTAAACACGAACTTCCCGTTTAAGTAGAACGCAAGGCCCCTAATATTGGCGAGCTCTTTCGTGATCCTATAGCCCGTCTTCTTTAGAGTCGTGAGGAGCTGGTAGAGAACTTCTTCCCCCTCACCAATGACCGCTATGTCAAAACCGAGCACATTTAACGTATGTTTCGGCATGGCTATCGCATGATAGCCCCCCGCAACTAAGAGAGCCCCCCGTTCCTTCAAAAGCCTGACTTCATCTCTCAATGAGCCCCAGATTTCCTCGGTGAAGAAAGAGTACAGGACGATCTTAGGGTTAGCTTTGAGTATTTCATTGAAATCCTTGGTAATCAAAAGCTCCCCCATATCAAAGCCCTGACTCTCCAGAGCGCCAAGAAGGTGGACGAATGCGTTGTGGTTCCTCTTGGTCATCCTCACTGCTATCTCTGGCATGGGTTCAGAACAGTAAAAGGGTCTTAAAATGGTAACGGTAGGGAAACGAGAAGACAAAATCAGAAAAGAGCCAAAAAGGTCTTCAGGCCTTGATAGCAAGCTTGATGTCCTCAGCCTTAACGGTCTTCCTGCCAGCGTGCCTGGCGAACTCAACGGCCTTCTTGCTGAGCTCTATGGCGTACTCCTCGAGGTACTCGGCGAGAATCTTGGCAGCATCCTCGCTGACCCTCTCAGCGCCGGCCTTCCTTATAAGCCTGTCAACCGGGGCAATCGGAAGCTCGGCCATTCACAACACCTCCTTAAAAGGGCTTTTCATTAAGTTTTAGGCAATTGGAGATATATAAAGCTTTCGGTAAACGGAGCAATCTCTTAGGGCCTAATTCCAAATGAACCCTTGGATACATTCAATTTTTAGATATGAGTGCTACCAGTGATTTACTCACAGCCACAATTCAGGAGAGGGATATTGAACCCCATCAAAGGGCTTATCCAGGTGAAGCTTTTTAATCCCGATTAAAGAGTCCTGAAAAGCAGACAATCAAAGACAACCACAGTGATCGGGCTGAATCGCAATCAGGCTAGAGAAACTGAGGGAAATAGAAAACAACTGACTATCAACGTCTGTTATTGTTTCCTCTTTGAAAGCACAAGATTCTTGCTTCCCTGATAATTCCCACGGTAGGGATTTTTAGCAGGCCTCTCCAGTCTTATAAAAGCTATCTGAACAAAGCGCTCACTATAATCAAGTCTCACCGGCTCATTAGAAACATTGAAGAGACCCAGGGTGAGATTACCATCCCATCCAGGGTCAACCCAAGCAAATGAGCCAATCAAACCCTCTCTGGCCAGACTGCTCCTAAGCTTCATGTCCCCCATTATGTCATCCGGAAGCTTGATCCTCTCAAGGGTCAAAATTAGAGCGTGAGTTTTTGGGGGTATTGTAACTCCCCCCGCATCCTTAACGTTGATTATTTCACCGTTTACATAAGCTTCGTCTCCGACCCTTAGGTCGTAGCCCGCCGGCTGGAGAGACTCTTCGCTGAAAGGTTCAATCAAGATTTCTTTTCGAATTTTCCAATCGGGGAGCATCATTCAAACCACCGAAAGAGCTATAATTGAGAACTATAAAAACCATACGGCCGAGGATGAACGGTTGGCCCGGCACTGAACTGTGCTGAGGGCCACCACGTCTGAGGCGCAACGGGCCGGTGGCCTAGTCTGGACGGGGCGTCGGCCTTCGGAGCCGAAGGTCCCGGGTTCAAATCCCGGCCGGCCCGCCATAGAAACTTTGCTGGGCAAAGTTTCATCAAAGAGTGAATGTCCTTTTTACACTGTCGAGTTTTCAGTGATTCTTTCCTCCAATTAGCAGTTTTCGAGGGGTTTGCCCACAATATAACGCCCAAAGGGCGTTAAAAAGAAGAAAACCCGCACTTCTCTTCCTATTCATTGCGAGAATCCCCCAATCCACAGCCAATTTTCAAGGACATTCAAGCGTTCTTAACGGATAGCGGAAGAGTAGCATGCATTTTTAAGCAGGCTCATTTTATGAGGGGTTTACCTTCAATTGGCTGACTCAAAGGGATTTTCTCACCGTATAGTGCCCCAAAGGACACTAAAAAGAAAGTCAAAAATCACAATTAGTTATAGATTTTGGGAGTGAACCCACGCGAGCTTGCTTTCTGGAAAGCGCATACACTACTCAATAAGCAAAGTTCGAGAAGAAGGGAACATTTTTGGTCAAGCTTTTCCCAAAAGCTTGTTCGCCTGCGCGAAGTTTGATCAAGGCTCGTGGTTCCTTTTAAAATTGCATTTCTACAAGGATTTTCACAACACACAACCTGGTATCAGTGAATTCCCTAAATATCAGCCTGTTAAAAGGAGTTTCCAATCCCTTGACGCCCTATGGGCGTCGATTAAAAAAGCAAACTCACAAAGAGCGAGCAAATAAAAATAGATTCACAATCCAAGACAGCGTTCAAAAGGAAAATCCGCCCAAAACGACCTGTCAAACATGAACCACAAACTTTGATGAAACTTTGCTTGCAAAGTTTCTTGGTCAAGCTTTTTCCAAAAGCTTGAAGGGCAAAGTTTCATCAGAACACAAGAATCAGGAATATAGAAATAAGAAGAAAGAGTTCAGCCGAAGAGGGCACCGAGACCAGCGAGGGCTTCCTCCTCGCTGACCTCCTCCTCTTCTTCCTCTTCCTCCTCCTGAGCGGCCTCAGCGGCACCGCCCTCGGCAGCCGGAGCAGCGGCAACGGCGACCGGAGCGGCGACCGGCATGGCAGCCTTCTCGATGACCTCGTCGATGTTGACACCCTCGAGAGCGGCAACGAGGGCCTTTATCCTTGCCTCGTCCGGGCTAACACCAGCAGCCTCAAGGACTGCCTTGAGGTTCTCCTCAGTTATCTCCTTACCAGCGGCGTGGAGCAGCAGAGCGGCATACACGTACTCCATCTTTCGCACCTCCAATCATCTTCATCCTTTTTCTTTTATTACGGGTTGAGGGATACATGGGAAAGGAAATCAACCGAAGAGCGCGCCCAGTCCAGCGAGCGCGTCCTCCTCAGAGGCTTCCTCCCCTTCCTCTTCTTCCTCCGCCTCCTCAACCTTCTCCTCGGTCGGCTGAGGAGCTGCGGCAACTGCCATTTGTGCCTGGGCGTTTAAAAGTTCTTTGGTCTTCTCGTCGAGGAGGTCTTCAGGCAGGTTCTGCGCTATGAGCAGGACGGCACGGATAGCCCTGCCAAAGATGTCCTCCACAGTGTCCTTGGTGATGTAGCCGGCCTCGACTGCAACGTTCTTCGCTCCGAGGTAGGCCTTCTGGAGGATGGCCTCTATTGTCTGCTTGGTCGGATAGGCTAGGTTGACTGACAGGTTGAACGCATGCATGTAGGCCTTCTGGAGCATGTTGATGTACTCGCTCTCGTCAATTGCCAGGACCTCTGGTGTGTAAACAATCCCGTCCTCATAAGCCGCGAGCAGGTTGAGACCGACTTCAAGCGGCTCAATACCGAGGGCGTTGAGGATTCTGGCGAGCTGCTCGGTTATAACCTCACCGGCCTTAAGGACGGTGTAGTCCTTCTGGATGCTGACCTTACCCTTCTCGATCCTCGCTGGAATACCGAGTGCCTGCATCTCACCAACGAGCGGACCGGGAGCAAGTGAAGTTGGCCCAGCGGGGATAACAACGTCCTTAGGAACGACTGCCCCCGGTTTTGCAGGAGCAGGGGTCTTGCTCTCCTCAAGGAGCTTGTAGAGCTTGAAGGGGTTCATTTCGGTGGCAAGTATTGCAGCACCGCCCTGGATGTAGTCAATGAGCTTCTCAAGCTCCGGCTGTCCAAGCTCCTGGGCAGCCCTCTTTATGGCGAGCTCAATGAGGGTGTTCCTGCTGACCCTAAGGATGGCTTTACCACGGAGTTTGTCACGCATCTTGCTGAGCGGGTACGCTGGGACACCGGCCACGTCAACGAGCGCTATCACTGGGTGGCTCTTGATGATTTTGGTAAGCTCTTCAACTTCTTTCTTCTTCCACTCTGCCACGTGAGCCATCTCCCTCACCTCTCAACCTTAACGGCCGGGCCCATTGTGGTCTTGATGTACACTGACTTCACCTGGTTCTCACCGCGCTCAAGCTTGTTGATGATAGCGTTGAGCACTGCCTCAGCATTCTCAGCAAGCTTCTCGTCGTCCATGTCCTCGGTTCCTATTGGGGCGTGAACAACCGGGTTGTTCTTGAGCTGTATCCTGACGGTCTTCTTAAGCTTTTCAACTATCGGCTCGAGGTTGGTCATTGTCGGTGGAACGACCACTGGCATCTTGTTTCTCGGACCTAGGTACCTACCAAGGTACCTACCGATCTTCGGCATCAGCGGAGCAGCGGCTATGAAGAAGTCGTATTTCTTAGCGAGCTTCCTAGCCTGGCGCGGGCTCTTAGCCAGCTCCTCTAACTCCTCACCACTAATCACATCAAGCCCGAGCTTTTTAGCCGCCTCGGCCACGGCACCATCAGCAATGACCGCGATCTTTGGTTCTTTCCCACGACCGTGGGGCAGCACAACCTCAAGCTTAAACCTGTTCTCCGGCTTGCGGAGGTCTATATCCTTGAGGTTGACTGCCATCTCGACGGTCTGTGTGAAGTTGCGCGGCTTAGCCCGGGCCTTCGCCTCCTTCACCGCTTCCACGAGTTTCTGCCTGTCGAAGGCCACTTTACAGCCCTCCCTCTTATTTTCGTTGATTTAAACAGCCAAACGGAGAATCAAAGATGCCTTTAGGAATGTGTTTTTAAAGTTTTCCCCAAACGGGAAGGGAAAAAGAGGCCTCACTGGGCCTCCTCAGCCTTCGCGAAGAGTTCGTCATAGACACCCTCATCGATCTCTTTCTGGACTTCCCTGGGATCCTTGCCCTCAACGGTAACTCCCATGCTGAGCGCGGTTCCAATGACTTCCTTGGCAGCAGCCTTGAGATTCGGCGAGAGCATCTGGTCGATCTTCATTTTGGCTATCTTAATGACCTGCTCCATAGTAAGGTTGCCCACCGGAGTGTGACCGGGTTCCCCTGAACCCTTTGGAATGCCGAGCTCTTTTTTGATAAGCTGACTGGTTGGCGGGATACCGACCTCAATGCGGAAGGTCTTCTTCTTGGGATCCTCGACAATAATCTTGACGGGAACCTGCATTCCCTCGAACTCTTTGGTGGCCTTGTTGATCTCATCAACGACCTGCTTGACGTTGAGTCCAAGCGGACCGATAGCTGGACCAAGGGGCGGTCCCGGGGATGCCTTTCCACCTTCGACAAGAACTTCAACAACCTGTGCCATTTATCTCACCTCTCAAACTTAGTCCTGTTGCCCGTCACTCCTTCTGGCGTTTGCTTATAAGTCTAACGTATTCTCCCCTAACAGTCACGGGGATTGGTACCACAGAGCTGACGAGTTCGACGACTATTTCATCCTTACTCTCGTCAACGCGGACGACCTTAGCCTTCTCACCCTTGAACGGACCTGCTATTAGCTCGACGATGTCTCCTGGCTCGAATCCGCTGACTGCTGGCTTCTCTTCGAGGAAGTGCTCTATCTCACTGAAGGGAATCTCTCCGGGCAGAACGCGCTTTGCATGCCTAATGCCCCTGATTGCCTCTTCAACGGCGCTCTTATTGGGGGCCTCGATGAAGATGTAGCCCTTGACCTTGCTTGGGGAGAGGATCGCATAGATGGGCAAGTTGTACGTCTTGGCCTTACTGTAGATAAGATTGGCCGTAGTGGTTTCCTGACCTACGGTTACGCTCACTGTGAATATCTTTCCTTCTGCCATATGTGTTCACCTTTTAGAGCCATTAGGAACCAGTCACGAGGTAGCCTATGATTCTTATTATCATTCCAATGGTTCCAATAAGGATCATGCCAATGCCCGTTATCTTTGCAGCAAGCTTGAACTCTTTCATCCCAGGCTTCCTTGTGACAAGCAGCACCCTCTTGGACTCCGCGAGGAAGGATCTGATCTTTTCGGTGAACTCTGCCATTTCTAACCCCCCTTAAAAATTTTAAGGAATCAAAGCTCTTCAAGGTCGAGCTTTATCGGCCTTCTCTCCTCCTCGCCAAAGTAGGACTCCTCCTCTTCCTCAACGACAGAGTAGGGCGAGCTGACGCCAGTGACGACGAGGAGGATTCTTATCATCTTGCCAAGCTCTTCGTCAAGCTGAATACCCCAGATGACCTGGGCCTCCGGGTCTAGCTTGCTGGTAACGAGCTCGATGATCTGCTGTGCCTCTTCAAGCTTGACGTCGCTTCCGCTGATGCTTATCAGAGCACCCTTGGCACCGCTGATGTCAACGTCAAGGAGCGGGCTGTTGAGGGCCTGCTGGGCCGCTTCAAGGGCGCGCTTCTCGCTGTCGCTCTCACCGATGCCTATCATAGCTACGCCGCCGTCCTTCATGACGGCCCTAACGTCGTTGAAGTCGAGGTTAACAAGGCCAGGCTTCGTGATAAGTTCGGTTATGCCCTTGACTGCCTGGACAAGTATCTCGTCGGCGACCTTGAAGGCCATGTGGATCGGCAGGTTCGGTGCAACCTCCATGAGCTTGTCGTTCGGGATGACTATGACGGTATCGGTGTTTTTCTTAAGCCTTTCAAGGCCGTACTCGGCGTTTTTGATCCTCCTTATACCCTCAACGGTGAACGGGAGAGTAACAACGGCCACAGTCAATGCTCCCATCTTCTTTGCGATCTCCGCAACGACCGGGGCGGCGCCAGTACCAGTACCACCGCCAAGACCGCAGGTGATGAAGACCATGTCAGCGCCCTCGAGAGCCTCTCTAATTTCCCTCTCACTCTCCTTGGCTGCCTCTTCACCGATCTTGGGGTTGTTTCCAGCTCCGAGACCCCTAGTTAACTCTTTACCGAGGAGAATCTTTTTGTGAGCCCTAACCTTCAACAGATCCTGGGCATCGGTGTTCATAGCAATTATCTTGGCACCCTGGATTCCAACCTGCATCATTCTGTTTATCGTGTTGCAACCCGCACCGCCGACACCGACAACATATATCTTCGCCTGAATCTGTTCAAGGAGCTTCTTAAGCTCCTCGTCAATATCGGATTGAGTTCTAACCTCAGGAGCACTGGCCTGCGGAGCGGCAGAGGTCCTTTCAATTGCGTCTTCAATCAGCTTTAACATGGGTTCACCCTCCAAACAGTTTGATTCCCTCAATTTTTGAGGGAGAGTGGTATATAAACATAGCTAACCCAAACTGAAGGGTAAATGGCCGGCATGTCCTTTAAATGTTTCGGCTTAATCCTTAATAAACTCAAGTCCCAACTCCTCCGCAACCATCTTCGCCATCTGCCGCGTCTCCCCCTTGCTACCCTTCCAGTCAACGTAAATCGCCTCAACACGCTCGGCTGTTCTCTCAATGGCTTTTAGCAGAAGCTCCTTGCTGAGGGGGTGAGCATATTTTGGAGCTATGTGCCCAAAAGCCAAATCGGTCTGAAGTGCCCTCTTTGTCTGCTTCGGGGCGTAGTGCCCCCCACCAATACCAACGGCAACTTTGAACTTTGAATTCTGGTAGTTCTCAAGGACGTACATTATAGTGTCCGCTATAATCTCACCAGCCCTATCGTTGACCCACTCCTCCTCACTCGAACCTATCTCTATGAAAAAGCTTGGCACATCAAGCTCGCTAGGTCCGTGATGTGTCGCCTCGTAGCAGACAGTCCATTCAAGGTCGTTCAGTTCATTCATTTTAAGCAGGGCAAGCTTCATAGCGCTTGGCTGTGCTATTGCAAGGCTTTCATCTTTTCCCCCATAGGGGGCTTTCCCCCAGTTCCCCGTTACGTGGGTTGTAAGAGCTGGAAGCTTCTGTTTGCTGGAGTGCCTGGAAGCGAAGGCTATAATCTCGGGCTTTATTCCCGTCTGGCGCTCGATAGCCTTATCGAGGCCGTCGTAGTAAATCATCTCTTGATTAGTTGTCAGTATCACTACGTCATCCTTCTGATACACTGGACTGCCGTCAAAAAGGAGTTCGCCCTCTTTAAACCCGAAGTTCTCGATGAGCTTCTCCCTGATGTTCATTGAAGCGAGGTCAACTTTGGTCGTCATCACAACTTTCATTTTCAAACACCGCAAAAAGGAGAGAATCAAAGTTTAATAGAGTTTCCTTTTAACGCCCAGACGACGTCATGTTCTTGAGTATCTCTGATATCTCCCTGGTAGTCTGGTTGATTTGCACTGCAACGTTCCGTGCAACTTCATGAGCGTACCTGATAGTAATCGTGACCATAATAAGGGCCAATGCGACCATGAATAGATATTCCAAGGCTCCCTGTGCACGCCTCATCATTTTACTCACCCCTCATGAAATAAAATAGGGAGAAATATATAACCCTTTGGCCTAAGCTCTCAAACGAACGGCACACTCTACTAATACAGCATCACCTCGAAGCCAAGTTCGCTGAGAAGGTCTGAGAGTTCCTCTGGATCAACATAGGCTAAGAGATGGTGGTTTCCAAGCGTGCCATCAACGAACTCTGGGGCATCCTCAAGCTTCAGCCTCACCTGTGTCCTGCAACGCGACTCAAGGAACTCGTTGCCCTCAACTTCAACTCCCGCAACAACGGCGTGCCTCCCGCGTATCTTGAAAAGGGTCGCCTTGCCCGGCAGGAACTCAACCGCAACACCGACTCCCCTACCGCTCTCAAAGTGGGTTCTAAGGATGTACTTTGACACCAGGGGTGCCGTACAGTGGGCGATGATAACGTGGTTTTCGCCGAAATCCGCTAGGTTACCCATAAATGCAGGTTTATCAAAGAACTTCCGGGTTATCACCATGCCGATGAGGGCGTTGAGTTCCCCCTCGCATGCAGCCGGAATTCCCTGGGCATTGAACATGGCAAGGGCGAGGCAGGGGGTAGTTCCAATCTTCCCGATGAGGTCAAAGCACCCAATTGTAAAGCCCTCAAGATGATAGTCTTCAAGAATGCGCTTTATGGCAAAGTATACCCTTCCAGCCTTTGCAAGAGACTCCCTATCAGGCTCTCTAATCTCCTCGGCGTTTTCGACGATTTCCTTAACGGCCTCCCAGCCCCTCTCTTCAGTGGTCTTCCCATAGTACTCATAGAACTTTTTGAGGCTTATGTGAGTGTATGGTATGTCCAGCTTCTCGTTTATCAGCCAGGGAGAAATCCGGCCTATCAAGCCTATCCTGGATTTAAGGAACCTGTTGAGAACATCTTTCATGTCGTCATATGCGAGAAGAGCAGCCTTAAGCTCTTCAGGGCTCTTCACAACGGTAGAGGGAATAAGCCTGTCTCTGAAGTACTCTCTGAGTTCAATTGCAGCTGCGAGAGAGTTGTTGAAAGGGTTCCCGTAAAATACAGTTGGACGTCTAAACACGGAAAACTCCTTAAGAAATCCCTCCGTCCCACCAGTTAGCGGGAACAGAACCAGAGCGTCAACATCATTGAAGTTTATTTTCTCTTTCAGCTTTTTGAAGTCACTCCTTGACTGGATTATTTCCCCTCCGATAACATCAAAATCGGACTCAAGTACTCTAACAAAGTTCGCCGCCTCTTCTCTAAAGGCCTCAGGACTTGCCAGTTCACTGACTCCAAAAACGAGACCGACTTTCATCGAATCACCCAGATTTTTAAGGGAGAGCATCTTAAATAAAGTTGTGGTGGGCATGAAGTTCGTCCTCGATACAAGTATATTCGTGAACCCCGAGGTCAGAAAGAGCTTCGGGAACAGTCCCAGAGAGGCCATGAAAACTTTCCTGGGCTATGCCGAGAAGCTCTTCGGTAGGGTCGAGTTCTACATGCCGCCGGGTATATACCGGGAGGTCATGCACTTCGTCGACAGCGAAGAACTAAGGCCCGCAATAGAGCTGTACATAATCAAGAAGCCCCCTAACGTCCACGAGCTGAAGATACCCGCCTTTGTTGTTTACGAGCTTATAGAGGACATCAGGCGGAGAATAGACAAAGGGCTCAGGGTAGCAGAAAAGGCCGTGAGGGAGAGCGTGCTGGACACTGACAACGTTGATAACATCATCCAGAAGCTGAGGAGGAACTACAGGAGAGCTTTGAGGGAGGGAATCGTTGACAGCAAGGAAGACTTTGAGCTGATACTTTTGGCGATGGAACTGGATGCCACCATAGTGTCAGCGGACGTTGGGATACTCACATGGGCGCAGAAGATGGGTATAAAGTGGGTGGACTCATCAGTGTTCAGGGAAGTGCTCGAAGGACTCGTTGAGAAGCTCGAAGGGAAAAATTTATAAAGCCTCTCCGTCATCGTATCAACGACGCCCCGGTGGCTCAGCCTGGTGGAGCGGCCGCTTGGTAAGCGGCAGGTCGCGGGTTCAAACCCCGCCCGGGGCTCCACAACAGCTTTTCTGGGAACATGATTCTTCAAAAATGATATTTTGAGAGTTTAAAATACACTTCTTTGCTGCTCGCAAAGTTCTTTACAGGACAAGCGAAAAGCTTAAGAAGTACCAGCCATAATCTGCACCGCCGTCCTGGGGGGCCGTGGGGTAGCTTGGTCTATCCTGCGGGCTTTGGGAGCCCGTGACCCGGGTTCAAATCCCGGCGGCCCCACCATAGAAACTTTTCTGGCGAAAAGTTTCATCAAAGAGCGAATGTCCTTTTTTACACTGCCGAGTTTTCAGTGATTCTCTACCCCAATTGGCTGTTTTCAGGGGTTTACTCGCAGTATAACGCCCAATGGGCGTTAAAAAGAAGAAAACCCCCATTACCCCACTCGTGAGCTAGAAGAATCCCCAATTCTCAGCAAATCTCACGAAGACATTCAAACTTTTGCTCAAGCTTTTTCTAAAAGCTTCAGCGCTGGCGGAAGAGAGTGTGCGTTTTTAACTAGCTAGCTTTGAGGGGATTTTCTTTTTGAATGCTGTCTTGGGTTGTGAATTCTATTTTTAATTTGCTCTCTCTTTGTGAGTTTGCTTTTTAATCGACGCCCATAGGGCGTCAAAGTGAGAAAACTCCTTTTCAGCAGGCTGAAACTTAGGGAATTCACTAATGCTAGCTTGTGTATCTTGAAAATCCTCGTAGTAGAGCAATTTTAGAAAGAACCCCAAGCCTTGATCAAACCTCGCGAGGAAGCTTTTGGAAAAAGTTGGCAGTTTAAAAACGGACATTCCATCTTTGATGAAACTTTGCCCTGCAAAATTTCTGTGGTGCGGGGGCGGGGATTTGAACCCCGGAACCCCTACGGGACGGGACCCTAAATCCCGCGCCTTTGGCCAGGCTCGGCTACCCCCGCACTGCCAGATAAAACGAAAATTGAGAAACTTATAAATTTAACTCAGTAGGCAAAAAGAAAGTTCACCTCTCCATTCTCTTAACGCCTTCTGGAGTCCCAACGAGGATTATGTCAGCTATGTCAGCGAATATTCCGTTCTCGACTACGCCGGGTATTGTGTTAAGCTCTATTTCAAGGTCGAGCGGATCCTCAATGCGGGCGAACTTGGCATCCAGTATAAAGTTGCCGTTGTCAGTAACAACCGGACCGTCCTTTTTCACTGCCATTCTAAGCTCTGCCGTCGCGTTGAAGACCTCAAGCTCCTCCGCGATTGCCCTCCACGCGGCAGGGATAACCTCAATCGGCACGGGCATCTTCTGACCCAGGTACTCAACGAGCTTGCTCTCATCGACCAGGACGATGAACATACCAGCCCTATACTCGATGATTTTTTCCATAGTGAGGGCAGCGCCGCGCCCCTTTATCAGGTTCATGTGCGGGTCAACTTCGTCGGCACCATCTACGGCTATGTCTATCGCATCTACTTCGTCAAGGCTCACAACTGGAATCCCCACCTCAAGGGCAAGAAGTCTCGCCTGATGGGAAGTTGGGACGCCGTAAACGTCCTCAAGTTCCCCTTCCATAATGAGCTTTCCGAGGTACTTGATGAAGTAGGCAGTCGTTGAGCCAGTCCCAAGCCCAACTACCATCTCATCTTCAATGAACTTGAGGGCCTCTTTAGCTACGGCCTTTTTCATTTCTTCAACGTTCATACGATCACCCCATGGCAAAGACGCACTTTATTGAAGCGTTTCCACTTTCAACCATTTTGTAGAGCAGGCTCTGGTTTGAATAGCAGACTGGCTGGAAGTCCGTCACGAGAGTGTAGGTCATCATCGTGAAGAAGAGCCAGAACAGGAACCAGCCCCAGAAGGCCTTTCTGAGTATCATCCTTGGCTCGGGAATGTCCTCCGGGAGCTCCCTCACGATTGCTATCACGAACTTATCAACCAGAACGTACAGGAGGAAACCCAGCAGCCAGCCAGCCTCATTGTAATAGGCGAGCAGACCACTGACTATCCCAGTGATTGCCCCCCACAGGTAAACAGTTAGCGAAAACTTGTGCTCGACCGTTAGCTTCACTCTCTCTCACCTAAAGCCAATTGTCTTGGGTGGGCTTTAAAACCTTTCCCGAAGAGAAAAAGAAGAAATCACTTGAGCCTTATGGCGTCTAGGTTGTTGGGAGCGCGGGTGGAGATACCGAACTTCTTATGAATGCTGGAGCTGAGATCGAGACACTTGTGAGCCTCTCCGTGGACGGTTATTATCCTCTCTGGCCTCGGCCTTACCCTAGCCACGTAGCTCATGAGCTCCCTCCTGTCGGCGTGGCCTGAGAAGCCGTCTATCGTGTGGACTTCCATGTTGACGTTAATAACCTCAGTCCTGCCGTCCTCGCCGACTATGGGTATCTCGCGGAGTCCCCTCTGAACCTGCCTTCCTAGAGTTCCCTCGGCCTGGTAGCTGACGAAGATTATGCTGTTCTTCGGGTCCGGTGCGAGCTGCTTGAAGTACTCAACGCTCGGCCCGCCAACGAGCATACCCGAGGTCGCTATGATTATGGCCGGCTCGCCGGAGTCTATTATGTCCTGCCTCTCCCTGCTGTTGGCGACGCTCTTGAATATCGGGTTCAGGAACGGGTTGTAGCCCTCGTGGAATATCTGCTCGCGGATGTGCTTGCTGAGGTATTCAGGATATGCAGTGTGGATTGCAGTAGCTTCCCATATCATTCCGTCAAGATAGATGGGAACGGCTATTCCACCGACGCGGGCGTACTCCTCGAGAACCATCATTATCTCCTGTGCCCTACCCACGGCCATTGCCGGTATGAGCACTTTTCCTCCGCGCTTCAGCGTCTGGTGGATTACCTCTATAAGCCTCTTCTCTGCTTCCTCACGCGGCATCTGGTAGTCGTTGCTTCCACCGTAGGTTGACTCCATGACAAGGGTTTCCAGGCGCGGGAACCTGCTCACCGCCGGTTCAAAGAGCCTTGTCGGTATGAACTTGAAGTCGCCGGTTATGGCTATGTTGTGGAGACCGTTGCCTATGTGGAGGTGGACTATTGATGAACCCAGAATGTGGCCTGCGTTGTGAAGGGTGAGCCTTATGTCGGGAGCTATGTCCCTTACCTCACCATAGTCGAGGGTTATCGTGTGCTTTATTACCTCCTTGATATCCTTCGGCCTGTAGAGAGGCTCGACGCCGTTCATGTGCTGTATCTCGATGAAGTCCTGCTGGAGGAGAGTCATCAGGTCCCTGGTTGGGGGCGTTGTGTAAATCGGCCCGTCGAAGAGCTTGTAGCGGAAGAGGTACGGCAGCATTCCGCTGTGGTCGAGGTGGGCGTGGGTAATAATTATTGCATCGAGGAGGCCCTCATCAAGAACGTACCTGAACTCCGGAGCGTCAAAGTGAGGATAAGCCTTCGTTGGATCCTTGAGTGCAGCAATATTAACACCAAAATCCACCAGAACATAGCTTTCGTCGGTCTGGACGAGGAGAGCACTTCTGCCGACCTCTCGAAAGCCCCCGAGACCCGTTATTCTTATCCATCTGCTCTTGTACTCAGACTTTCTGTAGATGTTCCTTCCGACCTGCCTCAGGAACTTCCGCCTGTCTTTGCTCTCAGTCTGGAGGATACTCCTTATCGAGTATATGGTCTGGCTCTGTATCGGCGGTGTCCTCACAACTCTCGGTGCCCAATGAACTTTCTGGGTGATGAGCCTGAGGGTCTCACCGTTCTTTCCAATCACAAGGCCGGGCTTCCTAGCCTCGATGAGGACTTCACCAACAGAAGGATCAAAGCTTATGTTTGTTATCTCGGCCTCCGGCGGAACGAGCTGCTTTATCAGTTCCTCGGCCTTTTCCGGCGGCAGCAGTATATCAGGGTCCGGGCGGACGCTTATGCGCTTCTTGAGGACTTTGGCGAGGTTTTTGATCAGTTCGCCGTCCTTCATCATGGCCTCAGGGTTCTTGACGTATATGACGAGCTCCGGGCCCTCGAACTCAACGTCGGTAATCCCCGCCTCCCTTGGAACCATTTGAGCTATTATCTCCCTAATTTCCTTTAGAATATCATCAACGAAAGTTTCACGGCGTATCATAGAACCACCTCACTCAAGAAGAGACTTCAGCTCCTCCTCGCTCCACTCACGGTAGCCCTCCTCCGTTATCGTTACGAGGGTAACGCCGCCACCCGTGAAAACATCCCTCTTCGTGGCAGCCTTGATGGCCTTGAGAGCAAGCCTAACACCTTCCTCAAGGGGAATACCATCACGATAGTTCTCCTCCAGAACGGAGAACGCAAACTCCATACCAGAACCAGCCGCTGTAAAGCGGTCTTCGGTTACGCCACCGGCGGCGTCTATTGAGTAGAGCCTTGGGACAGAGTCATAGCCACCTACGAGGAACCACGCCATGTAGGCAAAGCCCCTGCCGCTGTGGAGTATGTTCGATGTAAGGGTCGCAAGTGCCTTAACGCTCATCTCCCTGCCGACCTTGGCACGGTAGAGCTTGGCTTCAGCCCTGAGCAGTCTGACGAGACTGAGGATATCCCCGACCGTTCCAGCTCCGGCTATCGCCAGGTGGTCGTCTATCTGGAACACCTTCGTTACCCCTTCAGAGAGCACCATGTTGCCGAGCGATGCCCTCCTGTCGGCCGCTAGCACTACGCCGTCCTTACATACAATACCGACGGTGGTGGTACCCTTTAGCTTCTCAGTCAAACTACAACACCCCTGGATTTGGTTTTTAGAATAGAAGAACCTCTGAAGGGCCTTTAGGGAAAGAGTATTTAAAGGTTTCGGCAAATTCTGGAAGGGTGTGATGAAATGAGGAAGGAAGTGATACTTCTCACTGGCCCTCCCCTCAACGGACGGGACGAGTACATAAGCGAAGCCCTCGAAAGGGCAAACGGAGAGAGCTACGCCTACTACCACGTCTTTGACTACATCCGCGAGGTAGGAAAGGAGCGCGGAGTTAGAATTACCCGGAAGAACGTCCTCGACTTTGCAATAAGCCACCCCGACATGATGAACGAAATAAGGGACGAGGCCTTCGAGAGGATAAGAAAGGAAATTAACGAAAGCGACAAAAGAGTCCACCTGGTATCGACTCCAAGCCTCTTCCGCTGGGGGAGCGGGAGCGTTATTGGGTTCACCCTGAGCAACCTGAAGCTTTTGGGGCCAGACAGGGTCATCATAATCCTTGATGACGTCCTTTCTGTCAGGAGAAGAATAATAAATGACCCAGAGTGGTTCGAACGCTTCGGTGAAAACCCCGAGAACATCAAGCTGACTACGCTGGTTATGTGGCGTGAGGATGCGATAAATCACGTCAAAACCCTCGTCCACGAGCTGAAAAAGGAGGGAATCAACGTCCGCTACGTCCTTCAGTTCGGCATAAGGCACCCGCACGAGGTCTTCCTCGACCTTATATTCCGGGAGAACAAGAAGCCTCTGGTTTACTTAAGCTATCCGATGACGGGTCACGAAGAAGAGTACTACCACAGAGTCAGGGGCTTCTACGAGAAGCTCAGCGAGCACTTCACAGTCCTTGACCCCGGAGCGCTGGACGACTGGTGGGTTGTGGCCGAATATGACAACCAGGTCAATCGGAACCCCAAGGTCAAGAGAATTAAAATCAAGCACCTCCTCGATGGGGACGTGGTTGAGGAGCTCGACAGGGAGGACATAGAGCAGGCGACCGACATACTCAGGAGACAGCTCGTTGAGAGGGACTTCAACCTCGTTGATGTGAGCAAGGCCATAGCGGTTTACCATTATGCGGAAGGTGTTTCAGCTGGCGTTATCAGCGAGATGGCAGAGGCCTACAGGACTTTAGCAGCGATATACCTCTACTACCCGTTCAAGAGGAGACCCAGCCCGTTCATGGAGTTCTACGGCATGCAGAACCCATCGAGAAGAACGATGTTCAAGGACGAGGACGAAATGATTAGGGCAATGGTGGAAGAAAAGGAGTACTGGACGAAGGCTTAAACGGCTGTTTCTTTATTTTATAACTATTTTTGGATAGTTGCAAGTTGGGCTTCTTAAATCCCTGAGAACCACCAGAATGTTAAGCAAGCAAAAAGTTAAAGGCAATGAAAAAGGGAGAAGAAATCACTTCTTCACCCATCCGCGGTGCTTCATTGCCTCGTAGACCCTGCTGACGGCGACGACGTAGGCAGCGTCCCTCATGTGGATGTTCTTCTCCTTGTGGGTGTTGAAGACGTCCCAGAATGCCTTGGTCATCTTGTCGTCGAGCTTCTTCCTGGTCTCCTCAACCGTCCAGTAGAAGCCGTTTATGTTCTGAACCCACTCGAAGTAGCTGACGGTGACGCCACCAGCGTTACAGAGGAAGTCCGGGATCTGGAGGATGCCCTTCTCGTGGAGTATCTCGTCGGCCTCCGGGGTGACCGGACCGTTGGCGACCTCGGCAACGATCTTGGCCTTGACGTTGTCGGCGTTCTCTTTGGTTATGACACCCTCAATGGCTGCTGGGGCCAGTATGTCGACCTCAAGCTCAAGGAGCTCCTCGTTGGTAATGGGCTGAGTTCCGGGCATGTCCTTGACTGAGCCGTGCTCCTTCTTCCACTTGAGGACCTCGTCAGCCGGTGGGAGTCCGTCCGGGTTGTAGATGCCGCCCTTGCTGTCGCTGACGGCGACGACCTTCATGCCGAACTCCTCGCTCATTATCTTGTGGAGGTAGTAGCCGGCGTTACCGTAGCCCTGTATGGCTATGGTCTTGCCCTTGAGGTCGTCCCAACCGAGGGCTTTGGCGGCTTCCCTGATAGTGAAGGCGGCACCGCGAGCGGTGGCGTCCATCCTAGCGACGATACCGCCGACTCCAGGCGGCTTTCCGGTAATGACACCGAAGGCCGGGCCCTTTCTCCTCATGATGGTCTCGTACTCGTCCATCATCCAGGCCATGATCTTCGGGTTGGTGTAAACGTCAGGGGCCGGGATGTCGGTCCACGGGCCGATGACGTCGTAGACGGCCCTTATGTAGCTCCTCGCGAGCTTCTCCTGCTCCCTCTCAGAGAGCTTCTTCGGGTCAACGATGATGCCACCCTTACCTCCGCCGTAGGGGAGGTCAACGACGGCGACCTTCCAGGTCATCCAGGTGGCGAGGGCCTTAACGGTGCTGAGGGTCTCGGCCGGGTGCCACCTTATACCACCCTTGGTCGGACCGCGGGCCCAGTTGTGCTGAACACGGAAACCGGTGAAAACCTTGACAGAACCGTCGTCCATCTCGACGGGAACGCTAACCTCAACAATCCTCATGGGCCTCTTGAGCCACTCAAGGGCCTCTTCGCTTATGTCCATGAACTGGGCAGCCCTCTCAAGCTGCTGGACAGCCATCTCAAACGGGTCAATCTCGACCATTCATACCACCTCATTTCGGTAATCTGCGAGGTTAGGTTAGGCGTTTGCATATATAAACCTTTCGATAAACAGGCTGGAAAACAGTCTGTTTTGAACAAAAAGTTAAATAGTTAAATTTCCAAAAGAATAAAGGCTAATTCTCGGGGATTTCGCCAAAAGAAGCGATGTACATCGAGAAATTTTTATACACTGAAGGACTTTTACGTTCACCAAAGTTCATAAAAATGATGAAATGCCCTCAGCGAGAAGTCGGTCATCACATCTCAGCTCACTCTCTTTCCAATCATCGGGCAACAGGCCATAGGGAAGTCGTGTTTAAAACGATTTTTCCGCCCGTTTCAAAAATTGTCGGGATGTCTAAAAACCACATAACGAGTCAAGATAGATTTGAAAAAGTGACAAAAATTGGATATTGATTATTTTACGCCCAAGTAAATCGTCTTTTGTCGAAAACTACCGTTCAAAAGCTTTTTATACCACGACTGAATATATACAAAGTGCCCGTACTATGGGCACGTAAGTCCAATTAAATACCAACGGAATCGGAGGTGAGATATAATGGAAGCCCAAAGGGATCAATGGGCGACCAAGCTCGGTTTAATTTTGGCCATGGCTGGAAACGCAGTCGGTCTCGGTAACTTCGTGAGATTCCCAACCCAAGTTGCCCAAAACGGTGGCGGCGCCTTCATGGTGCCGTACTTCATAGCGCTGTTCTTCTTAGGTATTCCAGTGATGTGGGTTGAGTGGGTTGCCGGTCGCTACGGTGGCAAGTATGGTCACGGTACCCTCGGCCCAACGTATTACCTCATGGCAAGGGAGAGCCTCAAGCCCAGGAGCGCGTTCTGGTTCGGTGTGATATCAGGAATGCTGGCATTCTCACTGACCGTGCTCCTCAACAGCTACTACCTGCACCTGATCGGATGGTCGGCCGCTTACACATACTTCAGCGCGGCAGGTTCCTACTTCGGACAGCCCACAGGGGAATTCTTCAGCAACTACTTAAGCAACCACGGCCAGGTCATGCTCTTCTGGGGCATAACGGTGATTCTGCTTGCGATTGCAGTCGGCCAAGGTGTCAGCAAGGGTATCGAGCGCTGGGTCAAGGTAATGATGCCGCTCCTGTACATCTTTGCAATCCTAATGATAATATACATATTCACCCTAGGCTCCCCAGTTGACCCGAACTGGAGCACCATAGACGGCTTCCGCTTCATCTGGACTCCGAACTGGAGCTACCTCGGCGACCACCTCTGGCAGGTCATGTTGGCCGCGACCGGGCAGATATTCTTCACGCTGTCCCTCGGTATGGGCATAATCCAGAACTACGCCAGCTACCTCGGCCCGAAGGATGATGTAGCTCTCTCAGGTATAGCCACCGTTTCACTCAATGAGTTCGCCGAGGTCGTTCTCGGTGGTTCAATAGCCATACCGCTCGCCACCGCCTACGCTCCGAAGATAGTTCCACCCGATGTTCTCCAGCAGGGCAAGACCGCCGCACTCGAATGGATAGGCCAGAAGTTCGGCCTTGGATTCTCGTACACCAGCCTTCCGAACGTCTTCGTCAGCATGGGCGACATAGGAAGGCTCTTCGGCGCCCTCTGGTTCCTCCTGCTGTGGTTCGCTGGATTCACCTCAGCCATAGCAATGTACAACTACCTCGTCGCAATGCTCGAAGAGGACATGCACATCAAGAGGTCAGTGGGTACATGGGTGATATTCCTCGTGTACCTCATAGCGGGTCTCCCAGTCATCTACATCAACGGCTACATGGATCAGGTCGACGCATGGGTAAGCTTCCAGCTAACTCTGCTGGCGTTCTTTGACATAATCATTGCAGTGTACCTCTTCAAACCCGACAACTTCTGGAGGGAGCTTCATGAGGGAGCCTGGATCAGGGTTCCAGAGTTCTACAAGTGGGTTACCCTCTACATCGCACCGCTGCTGCTCCTGATACCCATGATCGGCTACTTCAAGCCGCTGGTTCAGACGACCCTTGAGTGGCCGGCTAGACTGGCAATAATCCTCATGTGGATCCTCGGTGCCATCGAGAGCTACTACGCAATCAAGAAGAAGTACAAAGAGGAGCTCGACAAGAACGAGGTAATCATCAAGGTCTGAGGTGATGGCAATGGAGAGCTGGGTAATCTACATGTTGATAGCATGGGCAGTAATTCTCGGCATGGTGTACTGGAGCGTTAGCAAGCTCCTAAGCGCCGAGAAGGAAGCGAAAGGATAAGGTATTAAATCCCTTCTTTCCCTTTTTGATTTGGGGGTGTTCTCGTGAAAAGCAGGGATATTCTTCTGGAGACAGCCGAGGTTCTTGAGTCCACACTCGATAAAGTCGACAGGCTCAAAGTGCTCTCGGAGAAAGAGAAGGAGGCCGTTAAAACCAAACTTAAAAACGCGGCGGCGAATTTCAAAAAGCTGGCTGAGGAATCTGAGAAGGACAACGAGGAACTTGCAGAGTTCTTCAGGAAGAAGGCAAAAGAGGTAAAGCTGGCGAGCATTGACAAGAAAATCGAGGAGATGGGGAAGAAAGAGTATCTGAAAATGGTCAACCGGATCGAGCTTTACTCCCGTTCAGCTGAGTACGACTTCAAGCCAGAAAAACTGGCCGAGCTGAAAAAAGTGTATCGGAAGTACATCTTCGGGATGACGTCGTTCTTCATCCTCACGGGGATTTACTTGAATCAATTCCTGGCGGTGACGGCTCTAATCCTTGCGATACCGATAATACTCTCGATGCTTGCCCTTCAGAGGAGGGGCTACCTCGGGCTTCTGCTGGCATATTCAGCAATACCAATACCCCTGATAGTCGGCGCAATGGCGGCAAGCTACGGAATCAGGGCCCTCAACGATCCAGCAAAGATCGCGGAGATAGCTGGACACCTTAACAAGAGCACTACCTTTGCGCAGGGATACCTTGTCGTCCTAACGCTCCTCGCAGCGGTAGAACTCTACCTCCTGATCAGCGCCGCAGTAGGGCTTTACAAGCACAGGCACGCTTTCCTTTAGCGGAGGGCCTCCTCTCCCCTTTCCCCGGTCCTTATTCTCACGACATCGTAAACTGGAAGCACGAATATCTTGCCGTCTCCGGGGGTTCCCCTCCTGGCGTGCCGCACTATTATCCCAATGACATCCTCAACGTCCTTGTCTGGGACAACGATCTCGATCTTCATCTTCGGCAGAAGGTCGTAGGGCGGGATACCACCCTGAACGCCGCGCCCCTGAACTGGATAGGCCGTTAAAGAAACGTAGCCCGCACTCTTCAGCGCCTTCTTGACAGTCTCAAAGTCTTCCGGCCTGAGAATTGCCTCAACCTTCTTCATGATACCACCAGAATAATTTGGAAAAAGTTGCCAAAAAGGTTTCGAAAAGTAAAACCTCACTCCACTTGAGCTATGAACTTTTTCAATCTCTTGGTAGATATGCCGGTCTTTCTGGCGAGGTCTTCTATGTCGGCGTTCTTCAGGTCTTCAATGGTTTCAACGCCGGCCCTCTTGAGCTTTTGGAAGGTCTTCGGACCGATGCCCTTTATGGACAGCAGGTCTGAAGGCTCGTTAGAAAGAGTTTTCTTGCCTGTCGTGACTCTCTTAGAAGCATCCGCTTTTCTGGACGACTTCTTTGATTTTGAGGACTTTCTCTTCCCCCTCTTTGAGGCTTCGACGGCCTTTTTCTTGATGTCTCTGGCCTCTCCCCTTACGGGCTTGACTCTCTTCACGGTTAGAGCCAGAGAAGTCGCCTTCTCCGTGAGAACTTTGGGTTTCTCCCCAGCATCATCTTTCTCGGGCGGAACCTCAGGAGGTTCAACATACTCCTCAAGCTCCGGTGGGTTTTCGCTGACGTAGGGCTCGACAACGATTGGTCTGAAAGGATTGTCGCGTTCTTCAAGCTCTTCGAGGAGCTTAACGTCGAACTCGCCGGTCTTGACGTATTTTATCAGTTCGTTGGCAAGCCTGTGGAAATCCCTGCTGTGAATGATAACCCTCCTCTTGGCGTACTCCTTTGCCTGTCCGGTCGTTATTAGGAACTGCCAGTCGCTTGCCTCCAGTATCAAAAGCTCCCTCGCCAGCTGCTCTATCGCCCTGTCCATAAGCTTATCCCTTCCGCGGAAGCGGCTCGCTATTGCTACCATCCTGTCCTCCGCGCGGTATATGTGCGGCCATGTCCACTCAGTCTCCTCGTTCCACCATGTCGAATGGTCGGAGTTTGCCCCCCAGGAACCCTCTGGAAGCTCTATTTCGTGCTTTTCTCCTGAGTACTTCTCAAGGAACCTTGAGAGCGTCGGTGTCTCTATTCCCCGCTGGTGGAGAAGCTCAAGAACTCTTCCAAGCCACTTAACCCCCTCGAACCACCAGTGGCCAAAGAGCTCGGTATCGTAAGGGGCAACTATGATGCCCTTCTCGCCGAACTTCTCCTCGTGATCTCTCAGGAGTCTCTCAACTAGCGAGACGAAGTGCCTGGCGTGCTCTTCAACGCGCTCCATCGCCTTGTCCGGGTCGTAGAACTCCTTCTCGCCAAGGTCAACTTCCTTGCTCGTTATCCTCCAGTACTGCCCGCCGCTCTTGGGTGCCTTCTTGTGGAACTCCCTGTACCAGAAGTCGCCAGGATAGCCGTAGTGGGCGCTCCATACTTGGTGGCCAGTCTCTCTGTTGCGGGCGAATACAGCGACGTTTGAGCCCTTTATCCAGTAGGGCCTCAGGGTGGTTTTTTCAGTCTCGACAAGGGGAACCTCCCCGTAGACCTTGCTAGCCGGGCCCTCGTCAATAAGCGTGCTCTCCACGAAGAAGTACTTCAGCCCGAACTCCTCAAGGAACTTTTCTATTCCCTGCCTTTTTACCTTTCTCCCGCCCGGAAGCTCCCACTCACCTTCTGGACGGTAGGCACATTCAGGAAGCCATATCCCCTTCGGCTTCCTTCCAAAGTGCTTCTCATAGGTTGCAACACCGTTGGCTATCTGGGCCCTTATCGCCTCGTCCCTTCCGAGGAGCGGGAGGTAGCCGTGGGTCGCGGCAGAGGTAATCACCTCGACGTAGCCCTGATCCTGAAGCTCCTTCAGCTTGCCGATTATGTTCCCATTTATTGCCTTCCAGTATGCGTAAACCTTTTTGAAGTAGTTGAGCATGTAAGAAACTGCCTTCTCGTCGTACTTCCCTAACTTCAGGTCCTCTTCCATTGCCTTCAGCTTTCTTTCCATGTACTCCTCAAACGCCTTCTTCATGTACTCGTCGGTTAACTGTTCTGCCAGCACCGGCGTAACGTTTATCCCTATGCCGAACTTTACTCCCGAGTCCCTGAGCCTCTCAAACTCCATTAGCAGAGGGATGTAAGTCTCGCTTATCACCTCAAAGACCCACTCCTCCCCGAAAGGCCACTTTCCGTGCTTCCTGACGTAGGGAATGTGAGTGTGAAGGACAAAAGTCAGATATCCTCTCATGGTATCACCGGGAGTGGTTACACACCTGAGTATTTAACGTTAGCGTGTCCTCAATTGAGCCCCAGCAAAAAGATGTACATCAACAACTTTGGGGAAAAGTTAATTTAACGTCACCTGCTAAATATTGGAGGTGAGCCCAATGGAGTCCCTAAAAAAGGAAGCGGGTCCGGGCATTTTGATGGGTATCGTTGGCGTGCTCTTGTTGGGGGCGATAATAAAGACTCTTGCAATGCCCCTCAGTGATGTCTTGAAGCTTGGGGGAGTTATCTTCGACATAGGAGTTGCTGGACTGGCATGGGTCTTTCTTGACGAGGCTCTGGAAAGTGCCAAGTCCGACTTCTACCGTGCCATTCTGGCAATAGCCGCGGCAATCCTTGTAGCCTTTGCGTGGTAATTCCCCAAAAGATAAGTCCTTATAAACTCCCCTTTCAACTTTTCTCGGGTGAGAGAATGAAGGAAGAAATGAGCAGCATTGACATACGATACATCGTGCACGAACTTCAATGGCTGGTCGGTTCTCGCGTTGACAAGGTTTACCACGATGGCGACGAGGTGAGGTTCAAGCTGAGGACGAGGGAAGGAAGGGCAGACCTCATCCTAGAAGCGGGAAAGCGGTTCCACCTCACGAGCTACATCAAAGAGGCCCCAAAAACCCCTTCGAGCTTCACGATGCTCCTGAGGAAGCACCTAGGTGGCGGCTTCATAGACGCCATAGAGCAGCACCAGTTCGACAGAATTGTCAAGATCAGAATTGGAGATTATACACTCATCGGCGAGCTCTTCAGGAGGGGCAACATCATCCTCGTGGATTCCGAAAACAAAATAGTCGCCGCGCTCCGTTATGAAGAGTACAAGGACAGGGCAATAAAGCCGAAGGCAGAGTACAAGTTTCCCCCGGCCAGAGAGAACCCTCTTGAAGTGTCTTTTGAGAGGTTCCTTGAGCTGATGAGAGAAAATGAGGAGCTTGAGCTCGTCAGGGCTTTAGCTAGAAAGCTCAACATGGGCGGGATGTACGCGGAGGAAATCTCACTAAGGGCAGGCTTCGAGAAGACGACGCCTGTCAAGGAGCTAAGCGACGAAGACCTGAAGAGAGTCTATGATGCAATGATCGAAACTTTTAACGACGAACCGAGGCCGAATATAGTCTTCAAAGACGGAGCTATGCACGACGTCGTCCCGATAGAGCTGAAAATCTATGAAGGGTTCGAGAAGCGCTATTTCCCAACATTTAGCGAGGCCCTGGATGAGTACTTTGGGAAGATAACACTCGAGAAGGCCAAAATAGAGCAGACGAAGAAGCTCGAAGAGAAGAAGAGACAGCTGATGGCTACTCTCAAAAAGCAGGAGGAGATGCTCAAGGGATTCGAAAAGGGTATGAAGGAGAACCAGGAGATAGGAGATTCAATTTACGCCAACTACGCCCTCGTGGAGCGCCTTCTGGAGGAGTTCAAGAAGGCCACAGAAAGCCTCGGCTGGGATGAATTCAAGCGGAGGATAGAGGAGGGCAAGAAAGCAGGAAACAAGGTTGCGCTGATGGTCAAAGGGACAGACCCGAAGGAGAAGGCCGTAACGATAGAGCTCGACGGCAAAAAGGTGAAGCTCTACCTTGAGAAGAGCATAGGCGAGAACGCCGAATTTTATTATGAAAAGGCCAAGAAGTTCAGGCACAAGTACGAGGGTGCTCTGAAGGCCTACGAAGACACGAAGAGGAAGCTGGAGGAAGTGGAAAAGCTAATTGAGGAAGAGCAGAAGAAGGAGCTGAAAGTGAAGAAGCTCGAGAGGAGAAAGAGGAAGTGGTTCGAGAAGTTCCGCTGGTTCATCTCAAGTGAGGGCTTCCTAGTTCTGGCAGGAAAGGACGCGAGCACCAACGAGGTTCTCGTCAAGAAGCACATGGACGATAACGACCTCTACTGCCACGCGGACGTTTACGGCGCTCCGCACGTCGTCATAAAGAACGGCCAGAAGGCCGGGGAGAAGACAATCTTCGAGGCCTGTCAGTTCGCAGTTTCCATGAGCAAGGCCTGGAGCCAGGGCCTATACTCTGCCGACGCCTACTGGGCCTATCCCAACCAGGTCACGAAGCAGGCCCCGAGCGGCGAGTACCTCGGTAAGGGCGCCTTCATGGTCTACGGAAAGAGGAACTGGATGCACGGCCTTCCGCTCAAGCTGGCTGTGGGTGTGATAAACCACGAGGGCGAAGAATACGTCGTCTGTGCGCCGGTTGAGGCCCTCAAGGCTCACACCAATAGATACATCGTCATAAGGCCCGGATCGATGAAGAAAGGAGAGCTCGTGAAGAAGCTCCGCGGAATACTCAAGAAGTGGGGCTACGAGATAAGGGAAGAAGACCTGAACGCTATCCTCCCCCCGGGAGGAGGAGAGATAGTGGAAGTAGTGGGTTAGAGGAGTTCCTTCCCAGTTCCCGTCATGACGAGTTTGCCGTGCTTCACTCCCTTGAGGCTCAGGAGCCTATCCGCGATTTCTTTTATCCTCTTAGCCTTTCCTTTGACTATGACCACCTCAAGGCAGTTGTGCTCGTCCATATGGACGTGAATGCTCGAGATTATCTCGTTGAGGTAATCATGCTGAAGGTCGAGGAGCTCCTTAACAACGTCAGCCTCGTCATGGTTGTAGAGCATCGTTATCGTCCCTGCGACTTCCTGATCTCCCGCCTCCCACTCGTGCCGCACTATGAAGTCCCTCATAAGGTCCCTTATCGCTTCGCTCCTGTTAACGTAGCCCTTCTCCGCTATTATCTGGTCAAACTTCTCGAGGAGTTCTCCAGGCACGGACACACCAAATCTTATGATCCTCATGCCACCACCTTTACGATGTTCTCGCAGAAGTTAAAAAGGTGTTCGAAGAATAGTCTCGGTGAGGGATAAGAATGGGAGTCGAGGAGCTCTATCAAATAGCGAAGGAGGAATTCGCCGAGGATCTAATTTTTGAGTTAGAGGGGAACCCCCTCACAGTATCTATAAAGGGATTGCTCCTGGCGAGAGTTAAATCAAGCACGTACAACTTTTCGTTCTTCGAGGTAACTGAGAATGGGAGTGTTCTGGCTGTTCAAATGAAGTACTTCGTTGTCTATATCGCCTTTGAGACTGACGAAGAACTAAGTGAGGAAGAGTTCGCTGAAATGGGAAAGGCCCTTCTGGAGTATCTGACTCCAAAGATAGCACTGCTGACTACAAAGGCAGAGAAGTTATACAGGGGAAAGGCTGACATCCTGCTTGACGATGGGATGAGTCCAGACCTGAGGGAGTTTATGTACTCCCTCCTTATGAAGCACAGAAAGGGCGAGAGTCCATACGAACAGACCGAGGCCGCATAGGGTGGTGGGAATGAGCAGGTTTCCAAAAATCATTGGTCTCATACTAGCTGTGTTGATAGTTTTAAGTGCTGTTTGGTACTGGGAGTATTACAGGATAGAGCCAGTCCCAAAACCTCCGCTTTGGGGCCTTTCGGACCCTCCAGTTCTCGACAACCTGACGTGGGTTAAGGTAGGGGACGTCGAGATAGCAAATACAACCACTCAAGCAGCTTCCCGAGTTTACGGAGATTCATTAAAGCAGTTAAAGCTCCTGGGATACTCTATAAACTCCGGGAACTGGAGCAACATCTCATGCCAGTGGAGCCTGTGGGTAAAAGCCGAGAAGGCCTACTACCTGGCGTATAACGGCACTCACTTCCTTTCGATTAGGGGAAAACCAAATGACGTCATCAACGCAACGGAAGAGCACTGGCTCTGTGGCAGACCCCTGGATTCAAGCCCGATAAAGTCCCCAACCCCTGAGATAATACTTCTAAGGCAAACAATGTATGTGGCAAACAAACTTATGGAAAACAATATCTCAGTAGGGGCTGGAACCTGGACGGGACCGATGCCCGATTGGTACCTATCAAAGATGAACTTTAAAGTCAACGTCGGTGACGGCGTTGAAGTGTTGATGCTCCTGTACTCAAGCGAAGATCAGGTGAAATACGCTGAATACCTCATGAAAAAAGAGGACAGAGGTCTGCACTTTCTCCAGGGCGACGCTGAGGATTACAGAGTATTAATAGCTCTGAAAGGAAGAAAAGCCGATGTAAGAAAAATTGAAGAGATACTAAGTGGCCCCTCAATAAGGTAACAAAACGTCAAAATTTTAGTTCTGTTTCTGCCTTTTCCTGTCATTTTTACCAATATGCGAGCAAAAGACATATAAAGCCTGAACTCTTCGGAACTACGATGCCCAATGAGTGCCAGGAGTGATTGTTTTTGGCGTTAAGAGTTTGCTCCTTCTCAAGAGAGTTAGTCTGAAAACTGACGGGCGGGATTGCTTTTGGAGTGAGTAGGGGGGCTTGTTTTTGGCCTCTGCTGTGAAAGGGGCAAAACTTCTTGTCTAGCCCTAATGTTATCCGTCTTCACAGCTTTCACGCTCATTATTCCCTCGTTTTTGGGACTTGTTCTTTCCAAAGCTTTTAGCTCAAAAACCCCGGAGGTGGTAGAATGAAAGCCGTTCTGCCCGATTCGAAAATACCAAAGAAGTGGTACAACATCTTGCCGGACTTACCAGAGCCGCTGGCACCGCCGCTCGACCCCGAGACGGACGAGCCGATAGAGCCGGAGAAGCTCTTCAGGATTTTCGCTGGGGAGCTGGTGAAGCAGGAAATAAGCACGGAGAGGTACATTGGAATCTCGAAAGAAGTCAGAGAGCTCTACTCCAAAATAGGCCGCCCAACACCGCTTTATCGCGCCACGAACCTTGAGAAGGCCCTGAATACTCCAGCAAGGATATACTTCAAGTTTGAGGGGGCAACCGTAACCGGAAGCCACAAGATAAACACCGCTTTAGCCCAGGCCTACTACGCCAAAAAACAGGGAATAGAGAGACTTGTAACGGAAACGGGAGCGGGCCAGTGGGGAACCGCTTTGAGTTTAGCTGGAGCGCTCCTTGGGCTGAAGGTTAGGGTTTACATGGCAAGGGCGAGCTACCAGCAGAAGCCCTATAGAAAGACCATAATGCGCTTGTATGGAGCGGAAATCTATCCGAGTCCGAGCGACAGAACGGAGGTAGGGCGGAGGTTCCTAGCTGAGGATCCCAACCACCCCGGTGGATTGGGAATAGCGATAAGTGAGGCCATTGAAGATGTCCTGAAGGACGAAAAGGCCCGCTACGCCCTGGGAAGCGTCCTCAACCACGTCCTAATGCACCAGACTGTTATCGGTCTTGAGGCGCAGGAGCATATGAAAGAATTTGAGGAGCCGGATGTAATAATTGGTTGCGTCGGTGGCGGAAGCAACTTCGCCGGCTTAGCTTACCCCTTCGTCAGGGATGTCCTGAGCGGAAAGGCAGATTACGAGTTCATAGCGGTTGAACCCAAAGCCGCTCCCTCGATGACAAGGGGTGTTTACAAGTACGACTACGGTGACTCCGGGGGATACACACCGAAAATGAAGATGCACACACTAGGCCACACCTACTACGTCCCGCCGATACACGCTGGCGGCCTCCGCTATCACGGACTTGCACCAACTCTTAGCATCCTGATAAACCACGGAATAGTGAAGCCCGTTGCCTACCACCAGAACGAGGTCTTCCAGGCGGCTCACCTCTTCGCAAAGACCGAGGGTATAATCCCCGCCCCGGAAAGCGCCCATGCCATCAAAGGAGCCATAGACCGCGCCCTTCAGGCGAAGAAAGAGGGCAGAGAAGAAGTCATCCTGTTCAACCTCAGCGGACACGGCCTCCTCGACTTACAGGGCTACGAGGACTACCTTGATGGTAGGCTCCAAGACTACGAGCCAGATTACTTCCCAGCTTTGGATGGTTAGCCCAGCTTTCCCAATATTTTTCTCGGGTAGAAGTTCAGACTCGCCCTCGCCTCAGGAATTTCCATCCCCATGTTTATCCCAAGGCTCATCAAATCCCTCGGACCCCTCACTTCCCACCTGCTTTCAGCTGAGGAAGTGAGGAACCTCAAAACGCGGTACTTCCTCACCAGTTGCCACGTCTTCATCATAAAGCGGAGAATCTGCGCTCTCCCGTAGGGATTAGTATTGAGGAGCGGCGAAAGGGAGAATCCCACCGCAACTCCCCGTCTCGCGGCCATCCTAGCCAGGGTATGGTCAAAGCCCGGATCCTTCCTGCCGAACCAGGGGCTAATCAAAGCGTCAACGCCGCTCTCTATGGCCATCCTGTTTATCCTCATATCGCCGCCCTGGACGTAGATGAGGGCCTTGAGGTTCCTGTTCTTCACCTCCCTTATCAGGCTCGGCTTTTTGGTTACGAGTAGAATAGCGACCTTTCCGTACTTTCCACGGAGCTCTTTGAGTTCATCTTTCAGGGAGTCCCAATCTGGAGGGCTTTCGAGGACGAGCTTCTTCGTGAAGACAACTTCGTCAAACCATTCGCTTGCCAGTTCGTAGGCCTCTTCACTCCTAACGTCCATCTCGACAAAATAGTCCCGCGAAAAAGAAACTTCTTCCTCCCTCATTCCTCCAGCCACTCCCTAATCGCTTTGACGACCGCTTCCTTCCTCATCGGAAAGGCCTTGACCTTTATCCTAACCTGGATGACGTCGGGCCCCTCGTCAACCTCTGCCTCCCCGAGGTAGGCCTTCTGCTTGTTGAAGCGGACGTAGAAAGTCCCCTCCTCGTCAACCTTCTCATCGAGGTGGTCGAGGAGATACCTCTTGTCGCCCTCGCTTAGCAGTTCCTTGAAGTACTCCAGGAACTTTCTTACCGCTCTGCTCCTCTTTATCTCGACGTTCACCACCTTTATCGGGTTCCCGAAGTATCCCTCAGTTTCGAGGATGTCAAAGAGGACGTCGTCCTCGTCTATCTCCTCCGGTATGAAAGTCGCTATCGCATCGAGAACTTTGTCCTCGTCCTCAGTGGCCTGAATGAACGTGGTAAGCCTGACGTGGTGCGCTCTAAGCTGTGCCATCTTTCTCACCGGAACAGGTTGTAAACTGGACTTAAAAACATTCTTTGGACGAACAGTTCAGACCAAAGTTAAGAGAAGAGGAGAAAGGAAATCACTTACCCTTACCCTGGTGGGCCCTTATGCTGGGCCTGACCTTCTCGGCGCCCTTACCCTTGTTGAGCAGGCCGCGGCTCCTCTTACCAGCGCTTGTAAGTCCGCGGAAGACCCTGCCCTTGTGGGCCTTACCGGCTATCCACGCTATCTTCGGGTCGCTCTTGATGACCGGGTGGTGTGGGTCAACGAGAATGACCTCAAACCACTTGTACATACCGTCTTCGCCGACCCAGTAGGAGTTGAGGACCTCGAGGTTCGGGAACTTCCTAGCGGCCTTCTCCTCGGCTATCCACTGGAGGCTCTTCTTCGGTGAGTACTTGACCATACCCATCTTGGAGGGCTTTCTTCCGCCCTTCCACCTGGGCCTCTTCCTTCCGCCTCTCCTAACGCGGACGCGGACGACGACGTAGCCCTGCTTGGCCTGGTAGCCGAGGCTCCTGGCCCTGTCAAGCCTCGTCGGCCTCTCAATCCTCTTAACTACAGGATCCCTCCTCCACTGGATCATCCTCTTCTTGAGGAGCTCTCCCACGTAGCTCTTCTTCGGGCTCTTCCAGGCTTCCCTAATGTACTTGTACATCCCCATCTCGTTCACCTCTTCCCTGTTTGTGGTTCTCCCTTACGGGAACATCCCGCGGGTTCGCCCCGCCTAGTCGCTCGAGGTTCGAGGGTGAGTTTTTAAGGGTTGCGGAATATCAGAACCGGTGGTGCACATGCGCATAGAAAAACTGGCCGCCTTGATGGAAGAAAGAGGCTTCAACGGGGCCCTGATAAGCCCTGGGGCGAACTTCTACTACCTCACCGGAATAAACATTCACGAGGCTGGTGAAAGGCTTACAGTCCTCGCGGTCAACCCAGATGGGGAGTACCACCTCCTCGCTCCGAGCCTCTACCAGAACGTTATCGGGGACTTTCCAGTTACGTTCTGGAGGGACGGTGAAAACCCCTACTCAAAGCTTGAGACGATAATGAAAGAGCTTGGAATCCGTGGAAAAGTCCTGATAGAGAACACCATGCGCGCTGACTGGCTCATCGGGATTTTCCACAGCAGAAACAGCTTCGACCCCTATCCGCTCAGCATGCTGATGAGGGAACTAAGAATGCGGAAAGACGAGGAGGAGCTTAGGCTTATGCAAAAGGCCGCAGAAGTAGTGGACAGGGTGTTCGAGGAAATACTGAGCTGGGACATCATTGGAATGACCGAGAAGGAACTTGCACTCAGGATAGAGCTCAGAATACGGGAGCTGAGCGACGGAATTTCATTCGAGCCGATAGTGGCGAGCGGTGAGAACGGAGCGAACCCCCACCACGAGCCGGGCGACAGAAGGATACGGAAGGGTGACATGGTTATCCTCGACTACGGGGCCAAGTGGAAGGGCTACTGTTCGGACATAACTAGGACAGTAGCCATCGGAAAGCCCGATGAAAAACTCGTCGAAATATACGAGATAGTGAAAGAAGCGCAGGAAAACGCCTTCCAGGCGGTCAGAGAGGGAATAAAGGCCAAAGAAATTGATAGGGCCGCGAGGGAGACGATAGCAAGGGCAGGCTACGGAGAGTACTTCACTCACAGAACAGGACACGGCCTCGGCCTTGACGTCCACGAAGAACCTTACATCGGCCCGGATGGAGAGGTAGCCCTTGAAAGAGGTATGACGTTCACGATAGAGCCTGGCATTTACGTACCTGGCCTCGCCGGTGTGAGGATAGAGGACGACGTTGTTGTGGTTGGAGATAAGGGGGAGAGACTGACCAAGGCGAATAGGGAGCTGATAATCCTGTAACCTTTCCAAATTTTTTGTTCCAGCTCGGTTCTCAGTGTTCCATTCAACTAAATTGCTTGTTTTTTGACATTTTTTACCCAACAAAGCTCTAAATTCTTATCAAACGTTCGAAACGTGCGTTTCAGAGGCTTTTTCACCGTGTCCCTAAAATAGGAGTTCAGCACTACACACTATCGAGGTGATGGCCATGAGGTGGCTGAAGGTATGGTTGATAATAGGCCTCCTGCTGGGGAGCATAGTCCCGGCAGGGATGGCACTTGCAGACGAGGCCGGGACGGCCCCACTGCCGCCGGAAATCCAGGACAACAGTACCACCGAGATGCAGGCTGTAGCAGAGCACATAGTCTCCGCCCTTGAGAGGCTCCACAATATAACATCAATGATAATTGAGAAGACAAACGTCAGTGAGAACTCAACGGTCTTCGAGCACTACCAGAAGGCTGAGGAATACCGTGAGGTTGCCATCCAGGACTACCAGAATGGGAACTACGAGGGTGCAATAGCAAACGGCATCCTTGCTATGAGGCACTACAAGGTTATCCTTGAGAAGGCCAAGAACGTGAGAAACGATGTCAGGGAGAGGATCCAGGAGGAGCTCAGGAGGATGCAGGCCTACTTCAAAGCCGCTGAGAAGACCATCAGAAAGGCCCAGGAGGAAGGGATAAACGTTGGAGACGCGCCCCAGCTCCTCAACCAGACAAAGGAAGCCTACAGGCAGGTCATGGAGGACATAAAGAACAGAGACCTTGAGAAAGCCAGGGAAGACCTCGAGGTTGCGAGGGAGCTCAAGAAGGGGCTCGATGAGAAGCTGATGGAGATAAGGAAGGAGCTCGCCTATGCCAATGCCGATAAGATCGTTGACGAATTCCTCAAGCGCGGTGAGAAGGGCATAGAGATAGCCCAGAGAATCATAGAGAGGGCCAACGAGAGCGGGAGAAATGCAACCAAACTCCAGGAGAGGCTAGAGGCGTTCCAGAGCGTCTACGAGCAGGTCAAGGAGCTGGCCGACCAGGGCAACTACACGGAAGCGCTCGACGTCATAATTGCCAACAAAGAGACAGTTAAGGAGTTCTACAAGGCCATCCACTTCATAAAGAGGAAGGCCCACGAGAGGGAAGTCAGGGAAGAAATGAAGGACATGGCGATGCTCATCAAGGGCCTCCACGAGCGCATTGGAAAAGATGCTAAGGCACTAGCCAAGCTCTACAGAAAGGGCGTTGACACCAGGGCTGCCCAGCTCAAGCTCAAGACAGCAGCCCAGGAGGTTCGCCTCAGCGCGGAGCTCCTCAAGCGCGTAAAGAAAGCCGAGGCCAAGGCCCACCTGCTCACAGCCCTCGACCTACTCGAAGACGTTGAGAGCTTCATAGTTAAGCACGCCTGATAGCTTCCCCTTTTCTTTTTGATTTGGATTCCAAAAAACTTAAATACTCAAAACTGCTACTCGCTCCGATGCCGATGAGGGGGGAGTACCTTCTCCACCGTTCAGCGGACGTTTCGCTCTGATTATTCAGACAACCCCCCTATTCTGGAGTCTGAATCGCGCTCTTTTGAAAAAGTTCTGAGGAGGTATAGCCATGGCTGAGCTTAACTTCAAGGAGATTGAGGAGAAGTGGCAGAAGCGCTGGATGGAAGCGAGGGTTTTTGAGCCGGACAGGAAGGCAAAGCCCAAGGAAAAGAAGTTCTACATAACGGTCGCATTCCCATACCTCTCGGGCCACCTCCACGTCGGGCATGCAAGAACCTACACGATACCAGATGTAATAGCGCGCTTCAAGAGGATGCAGGGCTACAACGTGCTGTTCCCAATGGCATGGCACATCACAGGCGCGCCGATAGTTGGAATAGCAGAGCGCATCAAAAACCGCGATCCCAAGACCATCCACATCTACCGCGACGTCTATAAGGTCCCAGAGGACATTCTCTGGAAGTTCGAAGACCCGAAGGAGATAGTCAAGTACTTCATGAAGGCCGCTAAGGAGACATTCATAAGGGCCGGCTTCTCCGTTGACTGGACGAGGGAGTTCCACACGACAAGCCTCTTCCCGCCCTTCAGCAAGTTCATAGAGTGGCAGTTCTGGACGCTCAAGGACATGGGTTTGGTCGTCAAGGGCGCCCACAGGGTCAGGTGGGACCCAGTCGTTGGGACTCCGCTCGGCGACCACGACATAATGGAGGGCGAAGACATTCAGATACTGGAGTACGTCATAATCAAGTTCATTCTCGAAGAGAACGGCGAGACCATCTACCTGCCAGCCGCGACCCTGCGGCCCGAGACGGTCTATGGAGTCACCAACATGTGGCTGAACCCCAAGGCTACCTACGTGAAGGCCAAGGTGAGGAAGGGAGACAAGGAGGAGACCTGGATCGTCAGCAGGGAGGCCGCCTACAAGCTCTCCTTCCAGGACAGGGAGATAGATGTCATAGAGGAGTTCAAGGGCGAGAAGCTCATCGGAAAGTACGTCAAGAACCCTGTAACCGGCGACGAGGTCATAATTTTGCCTGCCGAGTTCGTTGACCCGGACAACGCAACGGGTGTCGTCATGAGTGTCCCAGCCCACGCGCCCTTCGACCACATAGCCCTCGAAGACCTGAAGAAGGAGAGCGAGATCCTGCTCAAGTACGACATTGACCCGCGCGTCGTTGAGGAGATAAGCTACATCTCGCTGATAAGCCTTGAGGGCTACGGTGAGTTCCCGGCGGTTGAAGAGGCCGAGAGGCTCGGAGTCAAGAGCCAGAAGGACAAGGAGAAGCTTGAACAGGCGACCAAGAACATCTACAAGGCCGAGTACCACAAGGGAATCTTTAAGATAGAGCCCTACGCCAGAAAGCCCGTGCAGGAAGTCAAGGAGCTCGTGGCAAAGGAAATGATGGAGAAGGGCATCGCCGAGATAATGTACGAGTTCGCCGACAAGCCGGTCATCTCAAGGTTTGGAAACCAGGCCGTCATAAAGATAATCCACGACCAGTGGTTCATAGACTACGGGAACCCCGAATGGAAGGAGAAGGCCAGAGAGGCGCTCGCCAACATGAAGATCTACCCCGAGAGCAGGAGGGCACAGTTTGAGGCAGTTATAGACTGGCTTGACAAGAAGGCCTGTGCCAGGAAGGTCGGCCTTGGAACGCCGCTCCCGTGGGATCCGGACTGGGTCATCGAGAGTTTGAGCGATTCGACCATTTACATGGCCTACTACACCATAAGCAGGCACATCAACCATCTTAGGAAGAAAGGCAAACTTGACGCTGAGAAGCTCGACAGGGAGTTCTTCGACTACATCTTCCGCGAAGAGTTCAGCGAAGAGAAAGAGAAGAGGCTGAGCGAGAAAACTGGAATTCCAGCTGAGGTTATCCACGAGATGAAGGAGGAGTTCGAGTACTGGTACCCGCTCGACTGGCGCTGTTCAGCCAAAGACCTCATCCCGAACCACCTGACGTTCTTCATCTTCAACCACGTGGCCATCTTCGACAGGAAGCACTGGCCCAGGGGAATAGCGGTAAACGGCTTTGGAACGCTGGAAGGCCAGAAGATGAGCAAGAGCAAGGGCAACGTGCTGAACTTCATTGACGCAATCGAGGAGAACGGTGCAGATGTTGTTAGGCTCTACATAATGGGATTAGCAGAGCACGACAGCGACTTTGACTGGAGGAGAAAGGAAGTTGGAAAGCTCCGCAGGCAGGTCGAAAGGTTCTACGAGCTGATAAACGAGTTCGCAACCTACGAGGCCAAGGAAGGCGTCGAACTGAAGGACATAGACCGCTGGATGCTCCACAGGCTCAACAAGGCCATTGAAGGGGCAACCAAAGCCCTTGAGGAGTTCAGGACGAGAACCGCTGTACAGTGGGCGTTCTACACGGTCCTCAACGACCTCCGCTGGTACCTGAGGAGGACTGAGGGAAGAGATGACGAGGCGAAGCGCTACGTCCTGAGAACGCTCGCCGATGTCTGGGTCAGGCTGATGGCACCGTTCACACCGCACATCAGCGAGGAGCTCTGGGAGAAGCTTGGAGGAGAGGGCTTCGTTAGCCTCGCTTCCTGGCCCGAGCCGGTTCCGGAGTGGTGGAACGAAACCGTTGAGGCCGAGGAAGAGTTCGTAAAGTCCCTCATAGAGGACATCAAGGAGATCATAACGGTTGCAAAGATAGAGAACCCGAAGAGGGCCTACATCTACACGGCTCCAGAGTGGAAGTGGAAGGTAGTTGAAGTTGTAGCAGAGAAGAAGGACTTCAAATCTGCCATGTCAGAGCTAATGAAGGACCCAGAAATGAGGAAGCACGGCAAGGAAGTTAGCAAGCTCATACAGCGTCTCATAAAGGAGAGGGCCTTTGAGGTGAAGCGCATAGACGAAGAAAAGGCCCTGAGGGAAGCGAAGGACTTCATCGAGAAGGAGCTCGGCATCGAGATAGTCATCAATCCCGAGGAGGACAAGGGAGGAAAGAAAAAGGCGGCGATGCCTCTGAAGCCGGCCGTGTTCGTGGAGTGAGGGTTTTTCTCTCCTTTATTTTTCCTCTGTCTTGTCTGCCTCCAGGAGCAGTTCTCTGCACTCTCTGTTCATTTCATTCAGCCCGCTCACGATGTTCTCGTAGGTTGGTGGATAAACATAGGTGAAGTTCATGATCACATCAATGCTCCTACTGACGAGAGATACATCTTTGTCAGTCATGCCCCCACTTTGGATATCGGAGTACATCACTTCAAGAACCTTCAGGCAATCGCCACCAGAAGGGGTCAGAGTCTTATCTTCGTATCCTAGCCAAGCTCCTAGGTACTCTGTATTCATTTCCAGCTTTGAGAGGGAGTATTTCGTGTTGTTTAACTCAATAAGCAGGGCGAGTTTTGATTCATTATCTGAATGGTGCCCCATGAGCCTTTTGATGAGTTTTGCATGATGTCTGACCTCGAAGATTTCATGGGTAAGCTGAGAAGTAATGAGGTTCTCCTTTATGCCCTCTTGTTCTCTTTTCAGCTTCCCGTTTTCGTGAGTGGTTACCCCTACCTGAACAACCAAGAGGAAAATTATGAAAAGATAGAAGATACCTCTCACTCTGAACTTCATGATATCACCCGGATAATTTATATCGCTTATTTACGACCTCTTTTATTTTGGTACTCCGCGTAACCTCCCAAGAGTCCCACTAGAAGGCTCGCAACTGACCAATAGCCAGGAATAAACATGATGGGGACTGCAATGACCAGAACTTGAACAGCAAACCTCGGTAATTTACCGTCCAGAACCGACAGAGTTCCACGCTGGAATATCGAGACTCCCCACAATGCAATAGCAATGGAGAATGCGAGCTCTAGGGAGTTCCCCCTAGTCCATGCTAGAAGACTGATTAAAGGATATATTACTACACCCGCTATAGCCCCTAAAAAATAAATGAGAAGCATATCTTCAAAAAAGGTAAATAGAGCCTTAAATAAGTGTTTTTTCATCTTCACCACCTTATCTCTTGTTTTTAAAACAACTCTCACTTCTCCTCTTTTGTTTCTTTGTACCTATTACTGTTGCAATTTAGCATTTTCAACGCTTTATAGTGCGCACCCTTATAAATATTACTATTCCAAGTTTTTTAATATAATCTAACCTTCCCTGAAAAAACGAGTTCAACAGCTATCAGAACTTGAGCAAAAGAGAAAATAAAAAAATCAGAGCTCACAAGGATAAATTGACTGTTTGGAAAGTGAGCAGAAAAAGAGCACCAGAGAGGAAAACTATCACGTCTTTGACTCAGGAATTTCAATAAAAGGGAGAAAGATCAAACTACTCCCTCACCAGCCTCCTCGCCAGCTCAGCGTAAAGCGCCGGCATTTTGCGGAGCGAGTTTATCTCAACATACTCGTTCGGGCCGTGGATGTTGCCTCCCCTTGGCCCGAAGTCTATCGCCTTCACTCCATAGGGCGTGAAGAACCTTGAGTCGGCCGCTCCTGGCCCTTCAACGGGCTCCGCCTTCTCGCCGAGCTCCTTAAGGACCCCCAGAGTTACTCTGACGATCTTTTCCTCCGGGTGGGTGAAGAGGTAGCCCGCCTTCTCATTGGTAGCAACCTCAACCTCTGCCTCTGGAAGGTTGAACTCGGCTATCTCTTTCATCGCACACTCAATTTCGTCCTTTGAACGGCTCATAGCCCTCACGTCAAACTTGAGGACATGCTTCCCGTCTTCGATAGAGTACAGGTTGGGCGTGATCGAGACTCCGTAGTCACTGTACTTCTCCGCTTTTATCGGAGCCCTCACGAAGGGAACCACAGCCTTGAGGAGCCTCGTGAGGCCAAGGTCAACCTCCACCTCTTCACCCTCACCGGAAGAAACGTACGTAAGGGTCACTTCACCCGGCACGACGTTGCCCTTGAGGAACTTCCCCTCGAGCGAAACAGCAAAAGCCTCTCTGCTCCTGAGGAAGTGCGAGGCCGCTATGAGCGGGTGAGTATCAACGCCGGGCAGGAAGTACGCTGCGTGCCTCGTCTCCAGCACGGGCGTCCTTATCCTGAAGGTCTCGCGCTTAACAGTACCTTTAACCATTGCTTTCTCTGCGGAAACGCGAACGGTCACACCGAAGCCCTTCCTCCTCCTGATTATCGGCTTCATTCCAATCCCGTCAGCGTTTACCATGTACTCGGGAAGTTTTCTCTCTTGGGCGAGCTTTTCGGCTAGATGCATGGCCATCCTGCCGCCGATTTCTTCATCGCCAGTGAATGCAAAGAGAACCTTTCCGTTAAGCTTCTCCTTCGAGAGTTCCTTCAGCGCGAGCATTATGGAAGCAACGTTGCCCTTATCGTCGGCGCTCCCCCTGCCGTAGGCGCGGTCTCCTTTTACTGTAAGCTTGAAGGGATCGGTTTCCCACTCCTCCCTGTTTACGGGCACGACGTCGAAGTGGGCCATGAAAAGGAGCTTCGGCTTTCCTTCCCCTATCTCACCGTAGACCGCGTAGTAGCCGTCGCGCTCGATCAGCTCGCTCTCTATCCCCCACGATGCGAGCGTATCCCTTATGAAGGCCGGGCAGTCCTTGGAAGGTCTTATCCCCCTGGCCGGGTCGTTCACAGTCTCAAAGGACACAAGGCTTGAGAGAAGTTCTAGAACGTCCATCTAGACCACCGTTAAGATAAACGTCGAAATGGTATTTAAGGGTTTAGCGCACGGGAAGGGACACTCTAGGAGAACAGAAAGGGGAAGAAGGTGAAGCTCAGAACTCCCTCTCGACGAGGAACTCCGCGAGAAGCTCAAGGTCTTTCCTGGCTTCGCTCTCGGGGAGGACCTTGAGGGCCTCGTTCGCTTCCCTGATGAGGTTCTTGGCGTAGTTTGCCGCGTAGTCTATGCTGCCGTACTTCTTGAGAAGCTCGATGGCCTTCGCGACCTCCTCCTTAACGTTCTCGTCGTGTATGAGCGCGTCGCCCTTGGCGTCGCCTGCATACTTGCCGAAGACTTTCATAAACTCGACCTTGTCCTCCTCACTCGCGTGCTCGAAGAAGTGGCTGACTATAAGCGTCTTCTTACCTTTCCTTATGTCGCTCCCGACGGGCTTTCCGAGCTTCTCCTCGTCGGCAATCAGATCGAGGACGTCGTCCCATATCTGGAAGGCTATTCCGACGTTCATGCCCCACTTTGAGAGGGCCTGGATGTACTCCTCGTTGTCGGTTCCCACTATGGCCCCTATCTCGGCCGAACCCTGGAAGAGCGCCCCGGTCTTGCCGCTTATCATCTTTAGATACTCCTCGACAGTGACCTCTTCCCTCGTCTCAAACTCTATGTCGAGGGCCTGACCTTCACAGAGCATGTTCGAAGTCCTGACGAGGACATCCAGAATCCTCGCCTTCTTCTCGGCCGGAACATCAGCCTTCGCTATCGCCTCGAAGGCCTTGCTGAAGAGGAGATCTCCAGCTAAAATAGCCATGTTCACTCCCCAGAGCTTGTGGACGGTCGGCCTGCCCCGTCTGAGTTCGTCCATGTCCATTATGTCGTCGTGGACGAGGGAGTAGTTGTGAATGAACTCGACGGAAGCGGCTGGATAAAGGGCCTTCTCAGGGTCGCCGCCCACTGCCTCTGCAGCACGGAGAACAACGAAGGGCCTAACGCGCTTTCCTCCTGCGAGGGGATAGTGCCTCGCGGCCCTGTAAAGCTCAAGCGGCTCCTTTTCCGGCACAAGTTCAAGGATGACCCTATCAACATCCCTTGCCTTTTCCTTAATCCTTGCGAACAGCTCATCGTACTTTCCCATGATACCACCCCGTGAGCAATGAAAGTGAAGCTGAAAAAAGAGAGGAGGAATCCTTTATCAGTTTTACCCTCACTCAATCTCAACCGTGTACCCGTTCCTCGACACGAAGACGTCCCTGCCTATCAGGTAGCCTTCTTCCTCGGCAAGCTCGGCGTAGTGAGTGAGCATCCTGAACTCGCCGTGCGCTGGGACGATGTTCTCTGGGTTGAGCATCCTGAGGAGATAGCGGTGGTCTTCCCTGCTCGCGTGTCCAGAGACGTGGAGGTCCTTTATCATCCGGACGCCCTTCATCTTGAGTTTTGTCTCAAGGACGTAGCGCTGTGCCCTGTTGAGAGGGTTCGGTATGGTCCCTGCTGAGAAGACAACTGTGTCCTGCTTTCCTATGTCGTAGAGCTCGCCGTTCGCCATCCTCGTGAGGACAGCCCCCGGCTCACCCTGATGACCCGTAACAACGAGGAGGTAGTCCTCCCTCGCCCCCGATACCTCGGCGAGGACTTTCTTTATGGCGTTCGGGCTTCTGACTGCTCTCGCTCCCTTCATCTTTATCAGGCCGAGCTGTTTGGCTATTCCGGTGTACTTCGCCAGAGACCTGCCAACGAAGACGGCCTGCCTGCCCATCTTGTTTGCTATCCAGATGAGCTCCTGGAGACGGGCTATATGGCTGGCAAATGTGGTCGCTATCAATCCTTTCTCGTCCATTCCCTCGTAGAGGAAGAAGTCTTCCAAAAGCATCTGGGCAACTGCCTCACTCGGCGTCTTGGTTGGCTCGGCAACGCGGGTAGATTCAGCTATAAGAACCTTAACGCCCTCCTTGCCGAGCTCTTTTAGGCGCTTGTAGTCTGGTCTCTCTCCGAGCGGGTTGTTATTGTCAAATTTAAAGTCGCCGGTATGGACAACTGCCCCCTCAGGAGTGTGGACAACCACCATCGCCGCCTGAGGTATCGAGTGAGTTGTCCTCACGAACTCTATCGCCAGGTTCTCGCTCACCTGGACTATCTCGCCGAACTCAGTTTCATACATCGGGTTCTTGACCTCGAAGTACTGCTCGCTCTTGACCTCACTCTTGGCCAGCTTTATCGTGTAGGGTGTGCCGTATATCGGAACGTCCGGATAGTGCGGTGCTATTTTCCCGACCGCTCCAATGTGGTCGAGGTGGCCGTGGGTGAACGTTATCGCCACGACCTTCTTGTTTCTCAGAATTGAATCATCGGGTATTGCGCCGAGCCTCTGGAGCTCCTTCGTTGGAAACTGCTGGATGTTAACGTCCTCGTGGATGAGAACGCGGTCGAGCCTTATGCCCATGTCAATTATAACAACTTCCTCTTTCCTGCCGTCAGAATAGCCGACGGCGGTCATGTTCTTACCGACTTCCTCGTAGCCGCTGATTGTGTAAACTCTAATCATGCCTAATCCTCCTCCTGCCCCAGGCCTCTCTCGAGGCGTGGGGCTGCGTTGCTCATAGTTGTTGTCATGGGTTTAAAAAGGTGTGCATTAAGTCTCATCAGTTAGTTCAAATATCGAAATTTCATCCCAGGGGATATATTTCAGAACTCTGTTAACTTTGATGCTATTGTTTTCTAGGGAGACTATAACTACAACATTTTTGTCAGAATAGAACGGAACTAAGAAACCCTTAAGGATTTGGCCATTTTTTAATGTTAGCTTAACCCTAGGAAGCTTAGCTTCTCCTGATAATGCGAGAATATATTTTAGCTTTACCATAAGACGCTTTTTATGACTGGAATATGACATCAGAATATAGCCCAAAAATAAAACTAAAAACAACAACACACTTATAGGATAGCCTTGATTAGATATCTGCCCTTGCTGGTATAAAACGTATTGCCCTATGGCGTATAAAAAAGCTACAATACTTATTGATATAGCAAGCCATGCTATCAAACTATCAAAGAATGCTATTATAGCCCTGTCCAGAAATGACAATAACTTTTGTGGAGAAAGTCTCAAAGTAATATCCCCTATAATGCCTTTTCCAAAGAACCAAGACATAAATAGGGCCATACTTAAATACATAAGAAAAGCCATGCCGTTTTCACCGTTGTTATTTACAAAAAGGGCATCCAAGATATCTTTTTCATTAGGTACCAAACTAAAAATCATGGTCTTGATCATCCAGTATACAAAAACAAAACTTATTGCTGGGATTATAATTAAGACAAGTCTTTCACGACTCTTGGGTCTTCCTAGGAGCATGTTTTCTGATTCTCTTTCAATATCATCCAAAAATTTGTACATAAAAATCAGATATCGACTTACCAAATATTATTCCAGGGGACTTTCTTATTCTTTCGTACACTCCATATGCAGCTACTATAGCAATGATAACTTGAGAAACTTCGACAAGTGAAATCCCCAACAAATATCACCCCCTGTTCCTCAAGTAAGAGGGCAGGTCAATCCTCTGCTCCAGCCACTCCCTTGTGAAGCCGGTTATCACGAGCGGAACCTTCCTCAGCTCCTCGACGTTTCTGGCCCCGACGAGGAACATGGCGTTTCTTATCTCCTCTATGTAGCGCCTGAGGATTTTTATGACGCCCTCAACGTCGCCCTTGACGGCTGGCTTGAGGAGAGGTAGAGCAACACCCGCGAAGGTGGCTCCCATCGCTAAAGCCTTCGCCATCGCTATGCCGTCCCTCATCCCGCCGGTGGCTATTATCGGGAGCTCTGTGGCGTACCTTACTTCTGCAACGCTGATGGCCGTCTTTATGCCCCAGTCCCAGAAGCGGAGTGCCAAATCCCTTCCAATCTCGTCCTTTGCGCGGTAGTATTCCACACCGCTCCAGCTCGTTCCGCCGAGGCCGCCCACATCAATGGCATCAATACCGATGCTCTCAAGCCTCACCGCGACCTCCATGGAGACGCCAGCCCCGGTCTCCTTTGCGATTATCGGGTACGGGAACTCGGCCTTCAGCTCTGCCAGAGCTTTCAAAACGCCCCTGTACTGGGTGTCCCCCTCGGGCTGGACGCTCTCCTGGAGCGGGTTCATGTGAATTGCCAGGGCATCGGCCTGGATGGTCTCAACGGCCTTAAGCGCCTCCTCAAGGCCGTAGCGCTCCCTGATTGTCTCGGAGAACTGAGGAGCACCGAGGTTTCCAACGAGAAACACATCGGGAGCAACGTCCCTAACGTAGTAGCTCTCCCAGGTCTCGGGCTTCCTTATCATGGCCCTTTGACTGCCAACGCCCATCGGTATGTTGAGCTCCTGGGCGGCTTTGGCAAGGGTCTTGTTAATCCTCCCTGCCAGCTGGGAACCCTTCGTTCCGCCGGTCATTCCAGCGATGAAAATCGGATAGTCGAACTTCCTCCCAAGGAACTCAACGCTCAGGTCGATTTCATCCTTGTCAATCTCGGGCAGGCTCATGTGGACGAAGTGGACATCCTCAAAACCGTTGGTAACGTGGGCTTGCACGTTCCTCTTGAGGCAGTGCTCTATGTGCTCGAACTTCCTGATGATCGTGAGTTCCTCCTTATCAAACTCCCCCATCACAACCACCGAAGGGATAGGGGAAAGGAAGTTAAAGAAGTTTCCGCTCACTCCATCGCCTTCTCGATGAGCGCCCTCATGTGAATCTCCGCGCTGTCGAGGACTTCTATGCCGACGTCGCCGGGCTTTATTGCCAGCGGGAGCTCAGTACAGCCCAAAATTACACCCTCAACGCCTTCCCGGGCGTACTTTTCAACCAGCTCAACGAGGTACGGCTTGCTCTCCATCTTCCCTAGGGCCAGCTCGTTGAAGATTATCGAGTTTACCCTCTCGCGCTCTTCCCCGTCCGGAACTACAACCTGAAAGCCCCTCTTTTCAAGTGCCTCGCGGTAAAAGGGCATCTCCATCGTGGTCTTTGTTCCGAGCAAGAGGAGCTTCTTAAGGCCGCGCCTCTTAGCTTCGTTCGCGACGGCCTCGATTATGCTGACCATCTCGGCATTTACAGCTTTCTGGACGTCCGGAAAGACTATGTGGGGAGTATTGGCGGCGATTCCAATTACCTCAGCACCGGCTCTCTCAAGTGCCCTAGCTGCTTCGATCAGCATTTCCTTCCTCCCTTCCCAGCCGCGCGGGTTGTCCTTGAAGGCCCTGAAGTTCATCGAGAAAATGACGAGCTCCGGGAAGAAGTAGGGCTCGAAGAGCTCCCTCGATATCTCGATGTATTTGCGGTAGTAGTAGGCGGTTGATTCCGGAGTTGTTCCGCCGATGAGACCTATCCTCTTCATCGAGACCACCAACACAACTGGACAAAAGTGGTTAATAGCCTTTCCAATGAAAGGGATTTCAAGAAAAAGAGGTAGAGGTCAGGCTTCTTCCAGCTTTATCCCCCTGCTTTCGAGGTACTCAACGGTTTTCTCCAGTTCTCCTTCGTCTTCTGCAAAGATTATCAGCCCTATGTACTTCCCGAAGCCTTTGGGAGAGGAGTGGATTTTAACTTTGAACTTTTTCAGTGCCTCCCTGAGAATGGGAGCCAGCTTGCTCTCGTCGGTTATCTCGGCCAAAAACTTTCTCTGGAGGAACTTCCTTCTTCCAAGTCTTGGAAGAACTTCTTTCTCAAGCATGGCCTTCATTTCCCTCGGCATTCCGGGAAGCACGAAGATTTTCACACCCTCATGCTCGATGAAAGCCCCGGGCGCCGCCCCTTCGGTGTTCTCAAGCGGCTCAGCCCCCTCTGGCAGGTAGGCCATCTTCTTCCTCCCCTCGTTGAGACTCGGGTCGTCTATGTAGCCCTCGCGGTAGAGCCTCTCGTAGAAGGCCTTTATCTTCTCAAGGCATTCCTCGCACAGGATTAACTTTTTGCCAAGGGCCTCCGCAACTGCCAGCATTGTAACGTCGTCGTGAGTCGGCCCAAGGCCGCCGCTGATGACGAGGACCTCAGGCTTCCTTGCGAGTATCTCCCCAATAACGGTCTTTATCTCCTCGACGTCGTCTCCGACGGTTGTTATTCTCCTCACCCAGTAGCCCCTTTCCACCAGCTTGGAAGCTATAAAGGCCGAGTTGCTGTCAACGGTGTGGCCGGTCAAAAGCTCATCGCCGATGGTGAGGACTTCGGCTAACATGAGCATCACCTCAGCCTCGTCCCGAAGCCGTCTCCCCTAATAGCTCCGCTCAGCCTTCCGGGGACTTTACCGTTTACAAACCAAACTTCAGAGTAGTGGGCCATCTCGTAGGCTTTCCTCAGCTTGTTGCATATCCCACCGGTAACGTCCGTTCCGGCTGCGGTGCAGTGAAGCCTTTCGAGGAGGCCAGGAACTTCCTCGCGGGCAAGCTCCGGAATGAGCGTCCCCTCGCCGGGCTTTCCATCGTAGATGCCATCAACGTCCATGAGGAATATTGCCTTTTTCGGTTTCAGCATCTTCGTTAGGTAGGCCATTATCTGGTCGCCGGAGAGGATGTCTACTCCCTGGGCGACGTCAACGGAGACATCACCAAAGAGGATGGGGATGAAGTCAAGTTCAAGGAGCCTCTCGATAACCTCAATGTCGGCGTAGACTATCTCCCCTCTCTCCGTCAAGAAGATGGAGGACGTTGAGACCGAAAACGCCGGGAGGTTCTGGGAGAGAAAAACCTCAATAAAGCGGGCGTTGGCCCTCAGCATGGACTGGTGCGTCAGGGAAAACCCGATCTTCTTTCTTCTGTCGGATTCCCACTCTCCAGGGAGACCGTCCCTTATCGCGTGCTCGCTCGCGTGGTAGTGGCCGAAGCTGCCCCCGCCGTGCACCACGATGAACTCCTCGTTGGGATAGAACTCGGCTATCTCACCGGCGATTCTCCTCACGGTTTCGGTGTCAAAGTTCTCTGGCTCTCCAGCCTTGTCGCTGAAGACGCTCCCGCCTATTTTGACGAGTATCATTCATAATCACCACTAAAAAAATGGGAAGAAGAGTTTAAAGAATTTGTCAGGATTTCATTAACTGAGCTTCAATTCCAATTTCTCAATGTTTGGGTTGAGGGACCTCACGACTCTCATCATGCTCACTCCGTCGACCCGCTCTATCTTAATCACGGTGGTCATCAGCTCAGCTATTAGTGGGATTATGTACGGTGAGACTTCCTTCATCAAGTCTCTGTTGATAAAGTGGAAGCCCTTGACTTTCTCGTCCCCGATGTAGGAGAGGATTATGTTGACGATGTTCAAGATGTCCTTTTTCGAGTCTGCGTAGAGCATCATGAGCTTGGCTAGGCCGAGGACTATCGTGACAACATTGCCGTCATTCACTATATCCTGATAGACCTCTGAGAAAGCCCTCTCACCTATTGTTGGCCCGGTTATGTTGATCCTGCCCGCGACGTTGCCCACCTTAAACCTCCCGCCTATCTTGACGACAGTAACGTCATTGAGTATTTCTGCATCCTTGCCGTAGAGCTTTATGTGCTGGTAATACAGGTAGAGCGTGTCCAGGATGTCCACAATGACGACCTTGTGGCCTTTCTCCTTTGCCCATTTAACCAGGTGATAGAGCCCCTCAGCGGGTACTGAGTATCCAGAGTACTCTACCATCACGCTCTCCCCAAACTTTATTCCATCAAGTATTTTTTCGAACTCGCGCACCTCCTTGTCCATGGTCTCACCCCCTGGTAATTATAACATCTCACACCTCTCTTTAGAGTGGATGCGCATAACATTTTAAAAACTTTTTGTGACTAAAATTGCGCAGGATAGAACAAACCATAGAACCCATGAACTAAAGCCGAAATTGATGATACAGCCAGTAGATTGTTAAAAATAGATTATAGTAGGAGATAAACGGATTATTCGACTTCCTCGATCCTCAGGCCCTCCCTGCTTATCTTCGTTATCATGGGGGTTCCTCCGGCTATCGCTATGGCCGTTGCCACCTCGCTCTGCTTTCCCGGTGCGAGGGCGTACATGCAGCCGCCGCCTCCAGCGCCGGTAATCTTGCTCCCGAGAGCGCCAGCTGTTCTGGCAGCGTAAACCAGTTCACTGAGCTTCTTGGTCGAAACGCCGATGGCATCGAGGAGACCGTGGTTTATGTTCATCAGCTTTCCGAGGGTCTGGAACTTCAGATCCCTGTCGAGATCCGATGTGATCACTTCCCTGGCCTTCTCAACGAGCCTCCCCATCGAGTTCAGTATAGGCTCGAATATCTCTGGCATCTCCTCGTAGTTCCGCCTGACCATTGCAACGAGCTCTTTCGTTGAACCGCTCGAACCTGTATATCCAACGACTATTGGAAGCTCCATGAAGGGAAGGTGCTCGAACTCCCCCTTCTGATAGTGTATGAAGCCGCCTATGGCTGAAACCGTCGGGTCGATGCCGCTGGAAGCGCCCTGGACGAGAAGCTCAACCCTGTGGCCGAGCTTTCCAACCTCCTCGTTGCTCAGCTCAAGTCCGAGGAGCCTTGAGACAGCACCTATGGTCGCAACGGCAACTGCCGCCGAGCTTCCAAGACCAGCACCGACGGGAATCTGAGAGGTTATTGAGACCGTTATTCCCTTTCCGTTTACGTCTGCTTCTTCTTTTACAAGCTCTATCGCCTGCCTGACGTAGCCGAGAACCTCAGCGGCCTTTCCGTAGTCGCTTTCAAAGTAGATGCTGTCCTCGGTGAAGGAAACTATTAGGCCCGGCGTCCTTATGTCGTGGGCCTCTATCTTTATCGCTCCCGTATCGTTGAACTCGGCCCTGACGTAGGTTCTGAGGTCTATGGCCGCTGCTATAGCGGGTTTTCCGTAGACAACGCTGTGCTCTCCGAAGAGGATAATTTTAGCCGGTGCCGAAGCAAGAACCCTTTTAACGCTCATTCTTGACCCTCCAAAATCATGAACTTGACGTTCTCGCCCCGAGCTGGAGGATTCTGGTAACGACCTCGTCGATGTTCATGGTAGAAAATATGGAAAACCCTTATCACACTTTCGCTAGCGCCTGAAGACTATGCTCGCATATCCAACGACGGCATCAGTGCTTCTGCTCACCTCAAAGCTCGTCGTGTAGTGGAGGAGTTCAGCCTCTACTGCTCCAGCAAGGCGGGAGTAGACTATTGCCGTCCCAACCCCTCCTGGCCCGCACATGGTGTGGTTCATCTCCCTTATCTCATCAAACATTCCCCTGACGTCGAAATCGAGGATCCTCCTGATTATCCTGAAGTCCCACTCCTTTATCCTGTGGGGGAGCTCGTCCGCCCTAGCCCTGAAGGGCACGTAGCCGTAAACCGGGCCGTAGTGCATGAAGTCAGTGCTTGCTATGACAACTACGTCCCTGCCGAGTTCCCTACTTGCCTCGAAGACGGCCTTCCCAAGGTCTTCGGCAACGTCTTCGTCCTGAATACCGAGTGTTATCGGGACAATCTTCACATCTTTCCTGGTCTTCTCTGCTAGGTACTGTATGAACGGAACCTGAACCTCAATGGAGTGCTCGTACTTGTGGGCAAGGTCGTCAAGGTCAGCTATACCGGAGATTTTTGCTATCTCCTTTGCCAGCTCTCCATCAACCTCTATCTCGCCGAGGGGCGTTATCCACGTGCCCGGCGGGTGAACCGCTATCGGCGAGCCGAGACCGGTGTGGTTCGGTCCGAGGATCACGAACGTCTCCGGAAGTCCGTCCTCAAAGATTGCCTTGTAGGTTCTGCTCGCTGTATAGCCTGAGAATACGTAGCCCGCATGAGGTGCAACACCTGCGGTTATCCTCCTTTCGCTTCCCTCCTCGCCAAGGTCACTGAAAAACCTCTCCAGCATGGGGACTAACTCCTCGCCAGCGGGATAGAAGCTTCCCGCGACCGCTGGATATCTCACCACCATCCTAATCACCCCTACCAAATTTTCAGCTCGAAAGTTTAAATACGTTCGGTTAGTTTAAGACCAGAGCCAGTTAGAGGAAGCAGGACTTTCGAACCAGCAGGGATCTCACCTGAATCCACGAGCTTCCACATCCCAGCAAGAACAACGGCTGATGTCGGTTCTACAAGGAATCCTGCGTTGACGAGCCAGTCAAACGCCTCCCTCGTCTCGGCCTCGCTAACGCTTACGCAGAGGCCATTGCTCTCATCCAGCGCCCTAAGCATATCCTCTTTTCGCGGAGGCTCGGGAATCGCTATCCCGTCAGCAAGGCGGTTTTTCATGAGGGAACGTTCGCAGAGGCTTTCGTAACCCTCTGCCTGGACGGCTACAAGCCGAGGAACCTCGTTTATCTCCCCCATCTCCCTAAGCTCCCTGAAGCCCTTCCAGAGACCGATGAAGAGCGTTCCAGAACCTGTTGGGGCGAAAGCATAGTCAGGAACTCCAACCTGCTCGTAGGACTCGTAGGCGATGAGTTTTGTCCCCTCGATGAAGTAGGGGTTAAGCCAGTGGCTTACATACGTTATCCCTTCCCTTTCCGCGAACTCAACGGCCTCTTCGTAGACTTTCATTCTGTTTCCATCAACGAAGTGGATTACTGCCCCCAGTCGCTGGAGCAGGGAAATTTTTGATGGCATTGCCTCATAGGAAACAAAAGTGTGGACTTTAATTCCCGCGGGGAGGGAATGGAGAGCCAGGCTCAGGGCCGCGTTTCCTGAGCTGTCGATTACTACTTCACTTATTCCCTCCTCCATAAGTTTAGCGACTGTTACCCAGGTCCCCCGGTCCTTGAAAGAACCACTGGGCTGAAGGTAGTCGAGCTTGAAGAGGGCAGTAACAGGGCCGACCTGAAGTTCAACTGTCGGCGTTATGGCAGGCACTGGAGGGGGGAGAAGGTGCCCGCTAACGGGCAGAAAGTTGATGTACCTCCTAGCATCAAAGTATGGCATAAGACTTCCGAAGAAGTCAACGTGCTTCTTCTCCACTAAGAGCGTTCCACCGCAGTCGCACTTCAACCTAAACGTCTCGGGGTATGTTCTTCCGCACCTCGAACACCTGAGCATGCCATCACCTTTTTTAGGTCTTGAGAGAATTAAGAAGCACAGGTTAAAAAGGTGGTTGCCATGGTGGAAAAGTTCGTATCAGCCGAAAGACCCCAGACTGAAGAGGGGATGCAGTACCACATAGCCTGCAAGCCGGGCGATGTTGCTCGCTACGTCCTCCTTCCAGGAGACCCTGAGAGAGTGCCCAAGATAAGCTCGCTCTGGGACGAAGCGAGGGAGATAGCCTTCCACAGGGAGTACAGGACGCACACCGGGAAGTACAGAGGCGTGCCGATAAGTGTGACCTCTACGGGGATAGGGGGTCCATCAACAGCCATCGCCGTCGAGGAATTGGCCGCGATTGGGGCGGATACATTCATCCGCGTTGGTTCTACGGGCGCAATACAGCCCGGAATTGAGATAGGAGACCTCATCATAGCAAAAGCTGCTGTGAGACTCGATGGTACTTCAAAGCAGTACGTCAGGGTCGAATATCCAGCCGTTGCAGACCTTGAGGTCACCCTCGCCCTTATAGAGGCCGCCGAGAGCCTCGATGTAAGATACCACGTAGGGATAACAGCCTCGACCGACAGCTTCTACCTTGGACAGGGGAGGCCTGGCCTGAACGGGTACTTCCCGAGCTTCGCGAGGAACATCGTTGACGACCTCAGACAGGCCCGCGTGACGAACTTCGAAATGGAAGCTGCAACTCTTTACACGCTTGCCAACATCTACGGGCTCAGAGCAGGGTGTGTATGCGCAGTCTTTGCCAACAGGGTGACCAACGAGTTTGGTAAGGCAGGAGAGAAGGAAGCGGCTTTGGTCGCGAGTGAGGCCGTCAAGATACTCGCAGAGTGGGACGAGGAGAAAGAAAAGGCCGGGAAGAAGGTGTGGCACCCAAGTCTGAGGGGTTGAAATGGACGAGAGGCTCTTCCTGATCAAAACCCTCCTGAGGGATGGAAAAAGGGAAGAGGCATTCAAAGAGGCCCAGAAAATTAGGGATTCCTACTGGCGCTCCTACGCGCTCCGGTGGGTTGCCGAGAGCTATGAACGTGAACCCGAGAAAGCCCTTGAGATAGCGAGTAAGATAGAAGAGCAGTCGATCAGGGACGAGACTCTCGCTTCCCTTTCTTACCTTTTTTCAAAAAATGGAGAGTTCAAGAAGGCAATCGAGGCAGCGAGGCTTATCAAAAACCAGTTCACAAGAAAAAAGGCCTTCAGGTCGGTAAGCAATCTTCTGGCAATAGCGGTTGCACGCGGAGGGACTGAGATAAGGCTCAGCGACCTGAAGCTGGACGAAAGGGATCTTAAAGAGCTGAAGCCGCTTCCGCATGGGATTGTCTACAAGGACGGAAAGCTCATGCCCGGCGCCACGCTACACAGGATAAAGGGGGAGGTTCAGACCGGAGTGATAGAACGCTTCGAAAAGGGGCCCAAATGGCGGCCTCTCGAGCCAGAGTTTGAAGGGAAAGGGCAGACCAATGAATATGTACTAAGCTACATAAACAGGCTCTTGGATGAGGGCAAACTCGAGGATGCCGAAAAACTTGCCAAAGGGCTTCCCGAGCCCATGAGGAGTGCATACCTTGAGAGAGTTGGTATCAAGTACCTAGAAAGAGGTCACACAGAAAGAGTCGAAAGAATATTCTCCCAGTTGGAAGTTGCCAACCTTCTGGGATATGCTCTTATACACCATTACGGTTATACTGCTGAAAAGGCTCTGAAGTACATCCAAAAGGTATTTGATCCCCTCCCAAGACTGCTGGTAGCATACGAACTTGCAAAGAAAAACGGTGTGAACGAAAGTGCCATTCTTGAAGTTCTTTCATGGAGAGGAACTCCCCCAAAGATAGCCAGAGTTCTCAAGTTCTTAGCCTTTGAGATGCTCAAAGAAGCCAAGAAGTCAAAGGATGAAGAGCTAAGAAAAACTTCTAAGGAGCTTTTTGAGCTGGGTAGGAAAATTGAAACTGGAGAACACGCTCTTTAGCCCCTTTTAGCCCCGTAGTTTTAAACTAGATGGAAACTAAATTAACTGAGTGTTCAAAAGGGCCACCCAAAATAAAATCGTCATGAGAAGAAGGCTTTGAGTGCTTGGAAAGCTCAGAAAATTGTGGTGCGGTGGCCGGGATTTGAACCCGGGCCAGCGGCGTGGCAGGCCGCTGTCCTAGCCAGGCTAGACTACCACCGCAGTTCCAGCCCGTAGGATACTCATTTGGGACTCGTTTATAAATCTTTCGGTCTGTTCCGAAGGTTAAATTTATAAAGAGTCTTCAAGAAGGGTTAGCGGGGTGCCCCGGTGGCCTAGTCTGGATAGGGCGCGAGGCTGCGGACCTCGAGGTCCGGGGTTCAAATCCCCGCCGGGGCGCCATAGAAACTTTGCTGGGCAAAGTTTCATCAAGGTTTGTAGCTCTTTTCCAGAATGCCAATTTCACGTGATTTTTCTCATCGAGTAGTTGTGCTTGAAAGTGAGAACTTCCAAACTCATCCTGCTAACACGTGTTTAACTCAAAATCAACGCCTTCGGGCGTCAAAGAGAAGAAAACACCTTTCTAAGAAGCCCCCTAAACATATTCTCACTACAAAAACAAGCACGCTAGCAGTGAAAAATCCCGAATAAAAGCCACCTCGAAGAAGAGCTACAAACTTTTGGTGAAGCTTTTTTCAAAAGCTTCAGCGCCGCTCTCACTAGCGTTCAAGCGTCCTCAAAGGATTGCTGAAAGTTAGTATACAATTCTAACAAGCTAGCTTTTGAGTAGGTTTATTTATCGAATTGCTAGACTTACAGGATTTTCCCACCAGTATAGCGCTCTTTGAGCAATAAAAAGAAAGCTGAAATCACAATTAACGAGATTTTGAGAGTAAACCCACGCAAAGTTGCTTTTTGAGTGTGCATAAGCCCACCAACGGACAAGTTCAAAAAAGAAGAGAACATTTTTGGTCAAGCTTTTTCAAAAGCTTGCTAGAAAATGGAAGGGGAATTCAGGCCCCCGCCCTCAGCTTCGCAAGGGCGTCCTCAGCCGCCTGGAGTATCTGGTATCCGACTGGCGAGGCGGTGAGGAGCGGGTGAGTCGCTATCTGGAGGGTGTAGAGCTCGCTGGCCGTAAGCCTCTTCTGTATTGCCAAGGCAAGAACATTGATCATCTCGCCAACGCTCTTTCCGCCGGCTAACTGAGCGCCCAGAATGGCACCCCTGTCCCTAGAGAATATCAGCTTGGCGGTTAGCATAGAGGTATCCTCGAACTTTGCTGGATGCCTGTCGGGGCCAGTAGCTCGTCCAACAATGACCTCAAAGCCCTCTTTTCTAGCGGCTTCCTCAGTCAATCCTGCCGCCGCAAGAGTTAAGCCGGCGACGTGGGTGGAGTAAGCGCCTATTGTCCTCCTGTTCTCCCTGACTATCTGGAGCTTGAAGAGGTTCGCTCCGGCTATCCTCGCTTCGAAGGTTGCCGTTGAGGCCAGCATCAGTGGGAAGGGTTTTCCGGTGAAGAAGTCCCTGTGCTCAACGCAGTCGCCGACGGCGAAGATGTCCAGACAGGAGGTTCTCATGTACTCGTCAGTCCAAATGCCGTATCTTGTAACTTTTAGACCGGCTTTTACTGCCAGCTCAACGTTTGGACGGTAGCCCGTTGAGAGAATTACTAGATCGGCAGGGATCTCCCTACCTTCGACGAGCTTGACACCTTCAACGCTCTCCCTGCCGACGAGCCCCTCCACGTGCCCATAAACAACGTTTATCCCGACTTCTCTGAGCCTGTTCTCGATCATCTCACTGAATTCGGGGTCGAAAGAGTTTCTCAACAGCCTGCTTCTGACAACGATCGTAACGTCCTTCCCGAGCTTCCTGATCTCATCCCCAACTTCGAGGGCTATGAAACCGCCGCCGATGATGACAACACTCTCGGCCTCTTCAACACTCTCACGGAGTTCTTTGAGGTAGTGGTAGTCCTTGGAGACGGTGTACACACCCTCAAGCTCAACGCCGGGGATGTCAGGAATCTGAGGTCTTGACCCCGTCGCCAGAACGAGCTTCTCCCAGCTTATTCCCCTTCCCGATTTTGTCAGGAGTGTCTTGGACTTGGGATTTATTTCCGTGACCTCATCGACCAGAACATCGATGCCTAGGGGTTTGAGAAACCTCTCCGTTGGAAGAACATCATCCTCAACGCTCCTCAGGGTACCGAAGATGTACGGAATCCCGCAGGGAATCATGGAAACGTCCTCTTTCTTGATCACGAGGACGCTTTTGTCGGGATAAAACCTCTTGGCCGAGATCGCGGCCGTTAGACCGCCGGCACTCCCACCTATAACAACCACATCGTACTTCATTCGGTTCACCTAATAGCAGTATTATGGTTAGGGTTTTTAAACACTTTCTTTAACTTGAAGTTCAAAACGTAAGCACATCTAAGAAGAAGGGAGAACGGAGAAGGACACTACTCGCCGGTCGCGCCCTTCAGTGCATCCTTACAGGGGCACCTTCTTTCCTTTGGAATGTACTTGATAGTGTTCATGAGCAGGAGCTTTATCTCGTTGGACTTCTGGGCCATAAGCTCGACCACTTCCGTGTGGGTGAGCTTGTTGGGGCTTATGCCAGCGGCGTAGTTGGTGACTATGGCAACGCTCGCGTAGCACATCTCAAGCTCCCTCGCAAGTGCTGCCTCCGGACACTGGGTCATGCCAACGACGTCGGCCCCGAGGATCTTTAGCGCCCTTATCTCAGCCCTCGTCTCAAAGCGGGGCCCTTCCATGCAGGCGTAAGTTCCCGTGGGGTGGTATGTAAAGCCCAGCTCCCTGGCGGCGTTCATCAGGGCTTTCCTCAGCTCGGGGCAGTAAGGCTCCGTAAAGTCCACGTGGGCCACGAACTTCCTGTCGTGCGGGCTTTCTTCACCGTCGTAGAAGGTGTAGTGTCTGGTCTTGGTAAAGTCCATGAGCTGGTCGAGGATAACGAAGTCCCCTGGCTTCATGTCGAGGTTGAGGGAGCCGACAGCGGAAGTTGAGAGTATCCTCTCGACGCCAAGCTCATAGAGCGCCCATATGTTTGCGCGGTAGTTTATCTTGTGCGGTGGAACGCTGTGTCCCTCACCGTGCCTCGCCAGAAAGGCTATCTCCTCACCGTTGTACTCGCCGATCTTAACCCTAACCGAGCCGTAGGGTGTCTTAACGGTTTCTTCCCTGATGTTGGTCAGAAGTGCCGGGTCGTAAACTCCAGAACCGCCTATTATCGCTATCCTTGGCATCCACATCACCCGGAAAGATAAAAGAAACGTGCCTTAAAACGTTATTCATCAGCCCACAGGCGCTTTTGTTTCTCTGCCCTCTCCTCGATGTCTTCAACTACCTGTCCGCTGGCCTGAAGTTCTGCTATTTTCGCTAAAATCTCGCTGAGCAACCATGAACCCCACCTCGGATCCTTGACCTCGAGGGCCGCATCTATGGCTCCATCTATGTCCCCCTCTTTTAGCTTCTCGATTGCTATACTCCCAAAGGCAAGGGAACGAAGGTGGGGGTCACTTATAGAGGAAGCAAGATTCCAAGCCCCCTCGTAGTCGTGGAGTTTTGAGAGATAACGAACTGCCTTGACCTTAATGCGCTCTGAAGAAGCAAAAGAGCCGATTTTTCTGACGAGTTCTAGGTACTCTGAACTTGGAGGCCTTTCAAGAAGGATGTCTAGTACATAACCTACTGCGAGTATTTTAGCGTCCTCGGGCAGCGAATCGAGGAACTCTGTAACAAGCTCACCCCTATCGATGATCGAGGACACAATTGCAGAGATTATTTCATCCCATTGCTCGCGGGGAATTCTCTTAAGGGACTCTGAAACAAACTTGATTTCACCCTGAACTGCCAGACCAACGAGGAAGGATTTAAGTACATCATTACTTACGTCCGACGAAAGGCTGGCCATAAACTGGAAAACCTTCTCATAAACCGCAGAATCCAAGTTGTCCGATTTTTTGAGATAAACGGCAACAGACTTCACTGCCTCACCAAGCCAGTAATCGCTTCTGAACTGGGAAAGCAGGCCCAGAGCCGTGCCAAGCTCTCCCCTCTTGAGATGCTCCTTGAGAATGCTGAAAAGAGCCAGAGAACGCCAAGGTTCATTTTGAATGTATTCCACAACCCTGTGGGCATTTCTGAGATTTCCCTCATTGACGTAGCTGTTCAGCACCAAGATTAGAGAGTCGTTTCGTTTAACCTCGTTTTCAAGCTCTAAAGAATACTCAAACGCCTTTTCTATAAGGTTTACCTGGACAAGCTTTTTCACCAAGCGCTGCAGGAAATCATCCTTAAGCGGCTGTGGCATTTCACTGATGGCCTCATGGGCACTTTCAAAAACGCGGCTGGCACTCTGTGGGTTTATACCGCTCAGAAGAGTTCCAACTTCGAGCAAGGCATTGACCATAAGGGGTGCGCTTTCAATTGAGGCTATCGCCCTGAGAGCCGAGGAAAACGCATCTTTATACTTAGGGTGTTTGGCTTGGCACATATAGTAGCCGATTCTAGCATAGGTAAGCGCCCTCAAGTAAGGATCGACAATGTTACGTGCGATTGATAGTAGCTCGGAATATATATCCCGCGACAGAACCCATCACCCACCATGGAGTTTTAGAATCAGGGAGTATTTATAGATTGCCAAAAGTAGTACTAAGGATAATCAAAAAGGACAGTCACAAATCAGCTGATGTCGTCGTACACAACTCCAACAACTTCCCCATCGTCGAGGGAGACAAAGCTGACCTTCGTCTTCTTTCCAGTCCGTGGGTCAACAACAACAAAATCAGGACTGGTCAAATACTGGCTTGATGGCATCTTCCAGACATCGCCGTAATGGATGCGAAGCTCCTTCAAAAACTTCTTGGGGTCACGCTTGATAACCGTTGGCATAGGTATCACCAATAATATGTACAACTTCAATGTATAAAAAGCTTTCCTAAAGACACTCGTTAAAAAATAGTTCGACAATCAACGAACAATTCGAACAACACACAATCCCTACAGACAAAACCCCAAACTGATAAGAACAGTCAAAAAGAAAAACAACCTATATCCGACTCAGTTGCGGAGCATCTCAACGTACTCAAGCTCCTCAGGAATTGGCCTTCTCTTTCTCCTCTCGTTCTCCTTGGTGAACATGTACTCGTAAACGAGCATCCACGGAAGCATTCTCTCACCCCCTATTTTTCTCTCCGTTAACTAATAGCATTTTCAGGTTTAAAAACTTTTGTAGATTGTTTTTTCGCAGAAATGAACCGAAAAGAACTCCGAACTCAATAAAAGAGACCATAGAATTGGATTTAGCTTTAATGTGCAAAAAATTACATCTCAAGCGGCCTTAAAACGGCGGATCAAATAAAATGGATACATTTTACAAGAACTCAAAGACCCAACCGTTTATAAGGCTATGATTCATCTCTAAACAAGGTGAGAAAAATGGCACTTGAGAAGCTCGGCCAAGCACTGAACAGCGCTCTCAAAAAACTCGCCCGTTCGAGCACCGTTGATGAAGCCACGATCAAAGAGATAGTGAGGGATATCCAGAGGGCACTACTCCAGGCAGACGTTAACGTTAAGCTCGTCCTTCAACTAACAAAGCAGATACAAAAGCGTGCGCTCGAAGAAGAACCTCCCGCAGGTGTCAGCAAGAAGGAGCACATAATAAAGATCGTGTACGAAGAACTAACCAAGTTTCTCGGAACCGAGGCAAAGCCCCTTGAGATAAAGCACAAGCCGACCGTTATCCTCACGGTTGGAATCCAGGGTTCCGGAAAGACGACGAGCGTCGCAAAGCTCGCCCGCTACCTTCAGAAGAGGGGGTACAAAGTCGGCGTTGTCTGTTCCGACACCTGGAGACCTGGAGCTTACTACCAGCTCAGACAGCTTCTCGACCCGTTTGGCATAGAGGTTTTTGGTGATCCCGAGGAGAAGGACGCAGTCAAGCTCGCGAGGGAAGGCGTTGAGCACTTCCGTGAGAAGGGTGTTGACGTCATAATAGTCGACTCCGCGGGAAGGCACAAGGAAGAGAAGGGCCTCATCGAGGAGATGAGGCAGATAAGCGAGGCCATTAAGCCCCATGAAGTTATACTTGTAATAGATGGTACCATAGGTCAGCAGGCGTACAACCAGGCAGTGGCCTTCAAGGAGGCAACCCCAATAGGATCAATAATCGTGACGAAGCTCGATGGAAGCGCCAAGGGTGGTGGAGCTCTCTCGGCAGTCGCGGCGACGGGTGCTCCGATAAAGTTCATCGGAACCGGCGAGAGGATAGACGACCTTGAGCCCTTTGATCCAAAGCGCTTCGTTTCAAGGTTGCTCGGTCTCGGCGACATACAGGGCCTCCTAGAGAAGATAGAGGAGCTCCAGAAGGAGCAGGAGTTTAAAGAAGAGGACATGGAGAAGTTCCTGCGCGGAAAGTTCAACCTCAAGGACATGTACGCCCAGCTTGAAGCGATGCAGAAGATGGGCCCACTGAAGCAGATACTCCAGATGATACCGGGACTTGGCTATTCCCTCCCAGAAGAAGCCGTTAGAGTGGGGGAAGAAAAGCTAAAGAGGTATAAAGTCATAATGGACTCAATGACAGAAGAAGAGCTTGAAAACCCAGAGATCATCAACTATTCGAGGATAAAGCGCATAGCCAGAGGATCCGGGGCAACCACTGCAGAAGTAAGGGAGCTTCTCAACCAGTACAATCAGATGAAGAAGATGTTCAAGAGCTTGAATAAGAGAAAGCTCGCGAAGATGGCCAAGAAGTTCAATTTCGGGGGGCTGGGAATATGATAGAGGCAATCGTTCTGATAGTTGTGAAACCCGGAAACGAAGAAAAGGTCTATCAGGAGATAATAAAAGACCCCCGTGTCAAAGAGGCCTACAGGGTATACGGGGAGTACGATATCATAGCCCGTGTCGAAGTCCCCAGCATTGAGAAGCTAGACAGGTTCCACGATGAAGTTCTCAGGAAAATAAAGGACATTGAACTAACAGAGACCCTCATAGCAAGCGCCTACAGGGGGTGAAGGAATTGAAAAAGTGGGTCGCGACCATCGACCTCGTCACCTTGAAGGTCGAGGCCGACCCAGCCTTCAAATTTAAGTGCCTCGAAAACTGCGGACTTTGCTGTGAGAGGCTTGAAATCCCGCTCAGGGATGAGGACATAGAGAGAATCGAAGAACTTGGCTACAATGCCTGGGAGTTCGTTGATTATGAAAAGCTCTTCTACAGGGGAGACAAGTTTCTCGGGTATGCGATAAAGAAAAACCCTGTTACCGATGCATGCGTCTTTCTTGATCCCGAAACAAAGAAGTGCAAAATTTACAACCACAGGCCGCTCGCATGCAGGCTTTATCCGTTCGTCTTTGTGAAACATGGAGAGAAAATGGAGATTTACGTGAAGGAAGACTCATTCTGCCCGGGCATTAATCATCCCGAAGGTAAACCCATAACCAAAGAGTTCCTCATGAAAGAATATGGAGACATCATCGAGGAATATCGACGAAGAGTGATTCACGAGACTCAGAAAACCCAAGTTAATGCGAGCGTTTAGACCGAAACATATTTATACATTTTCTTGTTAATTCATGGCCACCCGGAGGTGAGAGAGTGAGCCAGTTAAAGGCAGTCCAGGAAAAGCTGAGACTGATAAGAATCCTGAGGCTGTTAAAGAAGTCGTACACGTATGAAGAACTGTCCCGCATAACGGGATTGCCAATAACAGTCCTCAACCGGTACGTTAGGGGAAAAGTACTGCCAAGCTCAGAGAGGACTAAAGAGCTTATGGAACTGCTTGCACCTTACATTAACATCGAAGAAGAGGTGCGCAAGAGGATAAAGTTTGATGAAAGAGGATTCTTCGACAACATGCCCGTCCTAAGTGATACTGCACTGATGAGTTTGATAGCGGAGGAAGTTGCCAGCAAGTACATGGACAAAGACATTGACAAAGTCCTCACCGCTGAAACCGACGGCATTGTTCTGGGGACACACATAGCAAGGGAGCTGGGAGCAGACTTGATATACGCAAAGAAGAAGAAGGAAGTCGGCGTCGAGAAGTTCTACGAAGTAAACTACGTACCCAGTGCATCGGGAAGCGTTATGACGCTCTACCTTCCCCACTGGGCTCTGAAGAAGGGAGAGACTGTGCTCATTGTGGACGACGTCATAAGGAGCGGGGAGACGCAGAGGGCACTCGTGGAGCTGGTGCACCAAGCCGGCGCAAAGCCAGTGGGGATGTTCTTTCTGATAAGTGTTGGCGACGAAGTTGAAAAGCTCAAAGGGGAGCACCCATTCCCCGTTGAGAGCCTCATAAAGCTCTGAGGGATTTCCATGAAGGGATTCGTTTACAACGCCGCCGGGCTTAGCGTCCCAGTCGAGTTTACGCCCGGCGTTCCTTTTAGATTTGAATGCTCCGAAGAAGACTGCGGAAAGATCGTGGTTATAGAGGGTGTGATAGAAGAGGTCGACGAAGTTGAATTCACAAAGGTTCTCGAGGAAACAATAAAGGAAAATCCTTCCTTCAGCAAGCTTAGAGAGATAACCTCCAGAAGGTTTGTTTTCAGGGGGAAAGTCAATGAAAGAGAAGTGACTCTCCCCGTGGAAAGCTTCCAAGACTTTACCGAAAGATTTCTCAGGGAAGTTCTAATCCTCAAGGGATAATCTAGGTTCCTCTTTAACAACCTGCATGACCACGCTTGTGTTCGTTTTTTCAACGCCGTCCAGCGACAGCAGCCATTTTACAAACCTGTTCATATCTGCCCTGTCCTTGAACTTTGCGATTACGAATATATCGAACTCACCGGTGATGTCGTAGACCATCATAGCCCTACCGCTCTCTGCGATTTTCCGCTCAATCTCAATTATTTTCTTTCCCCGAGCCTTAACCCCTATTAAGGCCGTCAAACCAAAGCCGAGCTTTTCATAGTCAATAATCGGGGCGTATCCCTTGATAATCCCGCTCTCTTCAAGACGCTTAATGCGGTTGTATACGGTACCAACAGCCACCCCAAGCTCCTTCGCTATCTCCCTGTAGGAAAGCCTAGCGTTTTTCTGGAGCAATGACAGTATCTTCATGTCAAGCTCATCGACCACAATCACCACCGGAGAGAATACACCGTAAACTTTAAATACCCTTCTCTAAGAGGGATTAGCGGGCAGTGGACCGGTAGCCTAGCCAGGATAGGGCGGCGGCCTCCTAAGCCGCAGGTCCGGGGTTCGAAGCCCCGCCGGTCCGCCACAAAACTTCTCCAGTGATACCTCGAAAGATAATCCGCCGTTCTAGGCCCTTGATGTGTCTTCAGTCATCAGGACCATTAGTAAACGTTTAGTAGCGTCGTTTATACTCGTATACTTCGCACCCTCAGTTAGCGATTAAAAACTTCAGAGTGCCTATTCACTAGTTGCTCCCATGTGCATTTCCCAGTACTTCCCGAATCATTCCTCCACCGCGCGAGATAACCAATAACATGGAGGGGAGGTGAGAGAGATGATAGAGGACGCAGTGCTCACGTACCTCATTGCAATTGCCGGCGAGAAAAAGAGAAAGAAGAAACGAAAGGCTTAAATACTCTAACATTTTTATTTTCTTTAGGTAAGAAAAACGGAGGTGGTGGGCTATGGTGTATGTGGCTGTTCTCGCAAACATCAACGGCAACCTTCCAGCACTGGCAAAGGCCCTCGAAAAGATAGAAGCCTTAAAGGAAGAGGGATATGAGATAGAAAAATATTATGTTCTGGGCAACATCATTGGTCTGTTCCCGTATCCGAAGGAAGTCCTTGACGCTCTTGATGACCTCATCAGGAACAACACAGTCAAAGTCATTAGGGGTGAGTTAGACCAGGTAATAGCCGAGAGCGATCCCCACGCTGAAGGACCTGATTACATTGACAGAGTTGAATATCCAGACTACATAAAGAAGGCCCTCAAGTACACCTGGGAAGCCCTTGGTCACAAAGGGCGCGAGTTCATAAGGGACCTTCCAATATATCTTGTTGATAAGATTGGAAAGAACGATATATTCGGAGTATATGGAAGTCCGCTTAACCCGTTTGGAGGAGTTGTACTGCCAGACCAGCCAACCAGCTACTACGAGACCATCATGAGGCCGGTCAAGGACTACGAGATACTCTTCGTTGCATCACCCAAGTATCCAGTTAACGCCATGACCCGCTATGGTAGAGTCATCTGCCCCGGAAGCATTGGATATCCACCAGGCAAGAACCATAAAGCAACCTTTGCTCTCGTTGATGTGGACACGCTACACACCAAGTTCATAGAAGTGGATTACGAGGACGAGAAAAAGCTCATAGAGGAGAAAATCAAGAAAGAAGGCCTTCCGGAAGAGCTTATCAGGGTACTTTATCATGGAAAGGTCTGACTCCTTTAACCTTTTTTGAATCCCAAGTAGAAGCCTGCAACAAACGCACCGGTGCCTGGGAGTATCCCAAGGGCCTTCTGTCCGAGGCCGAGCACCTGCTGAGTCACGTTCTCACTCAGGTTGAAGAGCTTGTCAGTGTTTATTGTTATCACTCCCTTCTGCTGGAGCCAGAAGAGGCTCAAAAGATACGCGCCTATTAATGTCATCACTATTTTTACGAACTTCTTCAGAGCGTATCCAGTTATAAAGCCCACTATTGCACCGACACCAAGATCCCCAAACATCCCATTTATATCGAACTCCATGAGACCACCACTAATAAATCAGGAGAGAAGAAAGATAAACCTTTTGTTGGCAAAACCCTTAAATTATATGGCGCTGAAATATTTCACAAAGAACAAAAGGGTGAGAGCATGGTGACCCCCCTAGAGAGATTGCAGAACAAGATTACAAAGGAGGTTCTGTGGCTCTACATACTCCGGCTTTTGAAAGAAAGGCCCATGTACGCATACGAGCTAAAGGAGAAGATAAAAGAGGCATTCAGCTTTGAACCGGCCACTGTCAGCTCTTATGTGGTATTATATAAGCTAGAGAAAGAGGGGTACGTGACTTCAGAATGGCAGGAGACGACCGGGGGTAAACCTGCCAGAAAGTACTACAAGCTCACACCAAAAGGCGAGGAACTCCTAAAAGAGGGAATAAACTTCCTCGAAGAAACATTGAAAAAACTGAAGGAAGAGTGATCAGCGCCCTCCGCCGCGCGGTTCTCTGGCCTTCGGGCGAAGGCCCTTGTAGCCGCACTTTCTGCACTTCTTTGCGCCCCAAGGGTTAGTGGCACCGCAGCGCATGCACACGAGTTTCCTAAAGATCCTTGCCTCAGCCTCAGGGAATCTCGCCATTCTTATCACCTCGATAATCTTAAAGCCTGCGATCCCTTTGATCGGGAACTTTTAAACCTTTGGTGCGGGGGACGGGATTCGAACCCGCGCAGCCCTACGGCAGCGGATCTTAAGTCCGCCCCCTTTGGCCAGGCTCGGGCACCCCCGCGCGAGGGAAATTAAAGCTAGGGATGTTAAAAATTTTCCCCTCAGGTTCTTATGATCCTCATCTCGAAGTCCTCGACCGGTATCTTGAAGTCTTCCCTGCTCTCGATCTCCTTCCTGTTGTAGAGGACTTCTCTGGCGAGTATCCAGTATATGAGCGCGAGCGCCTTCCTGCCCTTGTTGTTGGTCGGAATTGCAAGGTCAACGTAGCTCAGGAAGTTTTCGGTGTCAACGAGGGCCACTATGGGTATTCCAATCTCAACGGCCTCCTTAAGGGCCTGGTGGTCAGCCCTCGGGTCGGTAACTATGAGGACATCAGGCTCGATGAAGTTCTTTACCTGCGGGTTGGTCATAGTTCCTGGGAGGAAACGTCCCGGAATTGCCCTAGCACCGGTGACCTCGCCGAACTTCTTAACTGGCCTCTGGCCATAGAGCCTGACACTCACGGCAAGTATGCTCTCGGGGTCGAACCTAGCAAGGAACTTGCCGGCAACCCTAAGCCTCTCGTCTGTCTTCCTGACGTCGAGGACGTAGAGTCCGTCCTGCCTTACCCTGTATATGAACTTCTTCATGTCCTTGGTCTTCTGCTGGGTGCCTATGTGGACACCGGCAGCAAGGTACTGATCGAGCGGAACGAGGTACTCCTCCATCTTTTCACACCTCCTCATCCTTCAAACGTTATCACCCTACCCCTTTCACCAAGGTCTTCGGCTATCCTTATCAGCTCGTTGAGCTTGGCGATGGAGTCCTTGCGGAGCACCACCGCCGGACACCTAAAGCCCACGGCCATGTGGGCGAGCGCCTCGTCGGAGGACTCAAAGCGAGCCTCCGCGAGGATTGGAACAATCCTCTCCGACTTTGCGTCGTTAATAAGATTGTATAAGTCGGTGAGCGTGCCCAGATTTATCGGCTTTATGGACAGGGCGTTGTAGTAGCGCCTGTCTAGTATATCCTTCTGGCGGAACAGGTACTCCCCATCTATAAAAACACCGTGAGTTCCGGCAATAAGCTCAAGGAAGAGCTCCTCATCACCCATTGGCTTTAGATAAGCCACGTTGTTGTCTTCAACGAGGGTCAGCAGTTTTTCCATGTCAATGGGAGCCTTCTGGGCGAGTCCCAGGGCAACATCGAGACCGAGCTCACTGCTGGCTTTTTCTGTCGCCTCTGAGTACCCTTCAACAGTCGCATCTTTGAGGTTGGATAGCACGCCGTTTACGGCATCAACAACATCGGTTATCTCCATCAGATCGCGCACCATTACGTAGTAGTCAAACTCACTGTCGCTCGCGAACTCAAGTATCGGAACTGGGAGTTCGGTGGTGAACGTCCCGCCAAGGTAAGTGTAGAGCGGAAGGTTCTTCTCGCTGGCTGCTGCCTTTGCCGTGGCAACCGATACGGCTAAGGCCGTGTTTGCACCGATGTGGCTGAAGTTCTCGGTGCCGTCTATCTCCCACAGATAGCTGTCTATAAGCTCCTGCTCCGTTGCGTCAAACCCGATAAGCTCTGGCCCTATTATCTCGTCAACCTCACTGACGGCCCTGTGGGCTTCCGCTATGTAGAGATCCGGATTCTCGTCTACCGGGGCGGCGAACCTGCCAAAACCCGAGCTAGTTATAACATCAACCTCAACCGAATACCTGCCGCCCCTGAGTACTGTTACCCTGCCGACTATGTTCTCTATCACCGTCATCTCTCATCAGCTCGGCCTTATTACGGTGATCGGTATCACACCTTTCTCGAACTCGAGGAGAGCCGCTTGAAGGGGAGTAATTCCCTCGGGTACATCGATTAGCACCGGGGCTCCCATCGCTATCTGTAGAGCCCTGGCTCCAATGATGCGGGCCTTTTCAAAGCGGGTGTACCTAAACACGACTACCACCCCACTTCCTGTGCACAGATCAAATTTTGGTGGGGCCGCCGGGATTTGAACCCGGGTCTCCGGCACCCCAAGCCGGGAGGATAGACCAAGCTACCCCACGGCCCCGCCCAGAAATGCGGTTTTTAGTAGACTTTATAAACCATTACCTGGTCGATCAGCTCTACGTGGCTCAGCAGGGTTCTCCTGCAGCAGTACCTCTCAACACCGAGGTCGTCGAGGACCTTACCCGGGTCTTCCCCGGCCTCAACCCTCTTCTTGAACTCGTAGTACTTATCGGCCAGCACCTTTCCGCAGGTGAAACACCTGACGGGGACTATCATTTTCCACACCTCAAATTGGTTAAAGGAAAGGCATCAGCGGTATGACTTCTGCCTCTTGGCCCTCGGACCCTTGGTCGAGCGGTTGGGCTTGTGGGGCTCGGTTCTCCTGCTGTCGCCGACGAGCATTGTCCTGTCGTACTTCATAAACTTTTCCTTCAGGTTCATGTCGTTGGTCCACTCAACGAGGGCCCTGGCTATGGCAACGCGGGCAGCCTCAGCCTGGCCCATGAAGCCTCCTCCCTCAACCTTGACGTCTATGTCAACCTTACTGACGATCTCTTCGCCGGCAAGGATGAGTGGCTCCATGATGGTGAAGCGCGCTATCTCCGGCTCGATGATCTCAACGGGCTTGTGGTTGATCCTGACGCGGCCCTTTCCTTCCCTTATGGTGGCCCTCGCAACGGCCGTCTTCCTCTTACCAGCAGTCTGGATGACCCTCATTTTTTCTCACCTCAGAACTTTCCACCGAGGAACTTCGCAACCTCTCCAACGGTAACGTACTTCGGAGTGGCAAGCCTCGACATGTGGGCCTCGCTTATGGTCTCGAACTCCTTGCCCTCGAACTCCTTAGGAACTCCGACGTAGACCTTGAGCCTCTTGAAGGCCTTTCTTCCGCGGTCGGTCTTCCAGGGGAGCATGCCCCTAACAGTCCTCCTGACGATCTCGTCGCTCCTCTTCGGGTAGAACGGGCCCCTCCTCGGGTTGGTCCTGGTTCTGAGCTCGATCCTCTGCTTGTACTTGGCGAAGATGTCCTCCCTGTTGCCGGTGATGATGGCCTTCTCGGCGTTGACTATGACTACCTCCTCGCCCTCAAGGAGCATCTTGGCGACCTTCGAGGCGAGCCTTCCGAGTATGAGTCCTTCAGCGTTAATTATCCTCATGGCCCATCACTCCATTATGATTACTCCACTACCCTTCGGGTTTCTCTCCATAAGCTCCTCAATGCTTATGGCCTCCCCACCGGCCTCGATTATCTTCCTCCTAGCTGTCTCGCTGAACTTCCAAGCTGCAACGACGACCTTGTGCTCAAGCCTTCCTGCACCGAGGACGCTTCCCGGGACGATAACAACGTCGCCGTCCTTAGTGTAGCGGTTGATCTTGCTGATGTTCACCTCAGCCCTCTGCCTCCTGGGCCTCTCAAGGCGCCAGGCGATGTCCTTCCATATCTTGACTCCTTCCTCGTTTGACTTTTTCCTGAGGGTGCGGATGAGCCTTCTCAGGTTAATATCGGTCGGTCCAGTTCTCTTAACCATGAACATACCTCCTCAAAGCTCTCGCAGGGAAACCGACAGTCGGACGGGGTGAGCGTAATTATGGTGCGGGGGCGGGGATTTGAACCCCGGAACCCCTACGGGACGGGACCCTGAATCCCGCGCCTTTGGCCAGGCTCGGCTACCCCCGCGTCAGTCGGCTAATTTATGGAGCTCGTTTATAAATCTATCGCTCTTCCTCATTAGTATTTTGAGCGCTATGCTCACGATTTCCTCAACGGGAAGTTCACCGTTCGTTTCGACGGTAAACACGAATGAACCGGGCACTATCTCCTCTCTGATTCCCTTACCTATGTGCTCCTCGAACTTCCTGGGCAAATAGAAGGCCTTTATCGTGGTTATGACTATCTCCTCATCACTCTCTTCCACGGGAAGTCCGCGCCTCTCAGCGAGCTCCTTGAGCTCCTCCCAGTCGGGAACGTCCTTGCTGACGTGTATTTTGGTCAGGTACTTGTAATAGACAAAGCCAGGCTGCCACTTAGCGTGATCCTTTCCGCGGCCAAGCCTTGCGTAAGCGTTGAACGTTAGTCTCTGACCTTCTGCGAGCTTTACTATGGGGATGTTCGGGTTGGCGGGCTTTACATCCTCGTCACTGCTCTTGAGGTCGCCCGAGTACACCATGCCAGGGCCTTCAGCCTCAAGCGAGAGGGTAACCGTGTAATCATCAAGCTCAAGGGCATCGAGCGAGAACCTCTCATGAGGAGTCATGAGCGGTATCATGGCAAGCCTGTGCGCTATTATCTCATCGAAAAGTGCAGAATCGTTCTCAAGGAACTCGACCTCATCCACGGCAAAGGTTGGGACTTCCGAAAGAATAGTCCTTCTAAGGGCGTTCGCGAACGGTACATCAACGCCGCTGACGATGAACTTTATTGAGTCGGGCCTCTTCTCAAGAATCTTAAACTCTACCATTGGCATCACCAAAAAAGAGGTTGTAAGGGGTCAGACACGCCTGCCCCTTCTCCCGCCCTTCGGCCTGGTGCCGTCGTGCGGGATTGGGGTAACGTCCTCAACCCTTCCGATCCTGAGACCGGCCCTAGAGAGGGCCCTAATGGCTGCCTGGGCACCCGGTCCCGGGCTCTTGCTCTTGCTTCCTCCAGGGGCGCGGACCTTGATGTGGACGCCGGTGATGCCCTTCTCCATGGCCTCTTCGGCGGCCCTTCTCGCGGCGATCATGGCCGCGTACGGTGAGGGCTCGTCCCTGTCGGCCTTGACGACCATACCACCGCTCCACCTGGAGATGGTCTCGGCCCCGGTGAGGTCGGTGATGTGGATGATGGTGTTGTTGTATGAGGAGTAGATGTGGGCGACACCCCACTTCTCCTTCTTCTTTATGTTAACCTGAGTGGTCTGCTCCTCGCTCATGCCTCACCACCCTGCCTAGCCTGTTCGATAACTATCCTCTCGGGGTGGCCCTCCTTGGCGAAGGGTGAGCCTTTGGCGTAGGTTATCGTGTCCTCTTCCTCGCGGAGGACAAGGTAGCCAGGAGAGCGGATGACCTGACCATTAACCTCGATGTGGCCGTGAACGATGAGCTGCCTAGCCTGCCTCATAGTCCTGGCGAGGCCCTTCCTGTAAACGATGGTCTGAAGCCTCCTCTCAAGGACGTCCTCAACGGTGAGCGAGAGAACGTCATCGAGGACTGCATCAGCCGGAAGGAGACCAAGCCTGTAGAGCCTCTGGAGGAGCTGCTGCCTCTCGATCTCGGCCTGCTTTCCACGGGCCGCGAGGAGCCTTCTCGCCCTACGCCTGAACTCCTTGAGCTGGGTCTCGTGGCGCCAGAGCTCCTTCTTGTTCTTGAGGGCGTAGTTCCTCTTCAGGACCCTCTCGCGGTCAAGCCTTTCCTTAATCCACGGGTGAGAGGGAGTCTCATACTTCTTCCTCTGCCTCTTCGGGTCTCCCATTTACACCACCTCACTTCTTCCTTCTGCTCACACCGACGGTCGTACCGTGTCTGAAGTTGGACCTAGTCCTCTGTCCCCTAACCGGGAGACCGAGCTCGTGCCTTATACCGCGGTAAGCCCTGATCCTCCTGAGCCTGTTGACATCCTCACGCCAGGCCATAACGAGCTTGGCGGTGATGAGGTGCATGTCCTTGCCAGTCTCGTAGTCCTTCGGCCTGTTCACGGCCCAGGCGGGTATTCCGTGGGCGACCGGGTCAGCGAGTATCTCTTCGATCTTCTTCACCTGCTCGTCGGTGAGGTTACCAGCCTTCATGAACGGGTCTATCCCTGCAACCCTGAGCACCATTGTGGCGAAGTTTATGCCGATGCCCTTTATGCCCGTAAGGGCCCACCTAACCTGCTTATGCCCGTCTATATCCACTCCCGCAACACGGACGATGTGCCTAAAGTTCTCGGTCATTACGAATACACCTCCACATCCCTTTGAAACGATAAGGGATTTTGGCGCCGGGACGGGGATTTGAACCCCGGTGGGCTAACGCCCACGGGCTCTCAAGGCCCGCGCCATCCCAGGCTAGGCGATCCCGGCATACACCCGATAGCCGCTCCCCTTAGCGAGCTCTCTCACTTCGGTGAAGGTCTCATCCATGAGGGACTTAATATACTTTGCCCCCTGCTTGGTCTTGATGACCAGCTGGAGGTATCCACCATCGTTCAGATGCCGTGGAGCGTTTATAACTATTTCCCTCAGGACTTCCTTCCCAGCGTGCACCGGGGGATTCGTGATTATGGAGTCGAACTTTTCTCCAGCGACGGGCTCGTAGAGATTCCCCCAGCGAACCTCTGCGTTCCTAACGCCGTTGATTTTTAAGTTTTTCTTCGCTATGCTGACTGCCCTGCGGTTCACATCCGTCATGACCACGTAATGCACAAGGCGAGAGGCAACGATGCCTATAGGACCATAACCACAGCCAAGGTCGAGAACCCTCCACCCGGGCTGAAGGATCATGCTCTCGATGAGGAGTTCCGTTCCCCTGTCGAGCTTTCCGAAGGAGAAAACCCCGCTCGCTGTGATGAACTTGAAGCAGTCCCCTCTGACGCAGACCTCGATAGTCTTCGTCTTAAGGGGAGTGCTTGGCTCTTCTGAGTAGTAGTGGCTCATGGTAGGAGATTGGGTGAGAGGTTTATAAAGATGAAGGAAGGCTGAACTCCCCGTAGCATGTCCCATGCAATAGCTGCACCGAAAGTTGCCACGACAAGAAGAAAAAGAAAGCCCAGCTTCCCCCGCTTCGGGAAGAGGTACGCCTCAACGGTACCGAAGGCGGCACTCTGAGCGGACAGCAGGAGAAGGTTTTTGATGATGTGATCGTTCCTGCCCAGCCTCAAAAGTTCATCGACCATCTCAAGGGAAGAGCCTTCTAACTTATGCCCCAGAAAGCAGACACTAACCAGCAAACCGGTACTGAACAGGGAGGCATTTATAATCCACAGGCCGACGTCCCTAGCCGATGTCACCGTCCATTCCTTTCCAGAGGCGAGAGCGTACAAAGTGAAAGGAATGTCTATTATCCACTGCCACATGAGGAGGAAGAGGGGAGTGAATGAAAAAATCTTGATGAATATGGCGACAACAGAAATTGCCGCTTCCACAACGTTTCCAGTCATGAAAAAGGCCATGCAGAGCAGATACCAAGCTATTATGTGGTAACCAATTATCTCCTGCACGTCCTTCACGAACCTGCCCCTGTCCCAGTTCTCCTCAAGGATTAGGTGGAGCCGCTTAACGTCTTCCCTCCGATAGCCGTGCTTCCCAAGATATCGGCCAATGAAAAAGACAGCAGAAACTCCGAAGAGCGGGAGAAGGGCGAACATCATCACGAGCAGTCCAGCATCTATGGCCTTTCCCTCACTGTGGGCTCCCAAAAATAGGAGGGCCATGAACACGGAAATCATACCAACAACGGTCTCAATTATCAGCTTGAGACCCATCTTCCCCTGCATGGGAAGCACCTAGAAGAAAGAAAAGAGGGGCTTAATCTTTATCCTTCCACATCTTTGGATACCAGTCCCTCGGCATAAAGACCTTGTCCACATCGACCGCTATGCCCTTGCTCCTCTGGAGCATCTCGCCTGTCGTCATCATAGCTTTGCCCAGTGCAACGAGCTCGTCCTTGAGGGTCATTATCGCGACAAGGTCTCCCTTCTTTATGCCCTTGTGAAGCTTGACTATGCCTGGAACGGCCAAATCAGCGCCGTGGGTAACAGCGGCAACTGCAGAGTCCCTTATCCACACCTTGGGCAGATGCTCAACGGCCTTCTCCATCGGCTGGATGGCTTTCCGGAAGTACTTCTCTATTCCGTCCTCCTTCCAGAAGTGGTAGTAGTCTACAAGGTCGTGGAGCGTCACGAGAGTCTCGTCCTCCTTGAAGGGGCCACTCCTCGTTCTCCTGAGCTCGGCCATATGGGCGCCGACACCGAGGGCAAGGCCAATATGGTGGATGAGCGAACGGATATAGGTTCCAGCCTCAACTCCAACCCTGAAGAGGACGTCCCTGCCGTCTATCTCAAGCACGTCTATGTAGTAGACCTTCCTCGTCCTGAGGCGTCTCTTTACTGCACTCCTCAGCGGCGGCCTCTGGATTATCTCCCCCTGGAACTCCCGCATAACGGCAAGTATCTTGTCCTCGGGAACGTCACCGTGGAGGTGCATTAAAGCTACGTACTCCTTTCCGGCTGGTAGAAGGGCCTGCACAACCCTTGTTGCTCTCTCTAGGGCAACTGGAAGGACTCCGCTGACCTTCGGATCGAGAGTTCCACCGTGTCCGGCCTTGTTAAGGTTCAGGATTCTCTTGACCCAGGCAACGACCTCGTGGCTCGTCGGCCCGGGGGGCTTGTCGAGGTTTATGATACCGAACTGGATGTGCATCTCGATTGGCCTCTTCTCCGGCGGAAAGCCCCACTTCGGGTTCGTCTCGGCCTTCTCGTCCTTAACAACCACTTCCCTCTTGATATCAGCGGGAAGGATTCTCCTCACTTCGTCCCTCGCCATGATCATCACCTACGGATCTTTAAGAGCCTCAACAAATTCATCCTTTGAAATTCCAGCAAGATTAAGCACCCGTTTTCATATTTAACTAAAACGACGTGACTGCCCCTCTGACGCGAGACTCTAAAGCCGAACTTCGACGTCAACACTTTGACTACTTCTTCACCCGAGAGCCTTGGCAATCTCGACATTGAAATCGCCCACGAACTTTATCTTCCCAAGTTCCTCTTTGAGCTCGGGGAACTCTTCCAGGTAAAGCTCCACTGCCTCCCTGAGGTTCTCAAGTGCCTCCTCTATCGTCTCGCCCTGAGTAGTTACCCCCGTGAACACTTCCTTGACGACGTAAACTCCCTCTTCCTCCCAGATAACGGCATGAAGGTTCATGCTCCCACCGTTTTCTCTACTGCAGCCCTCTTTATAAATCCACCTAATACTTGAAGCGGTACGTAAAGACGGGCCAGTTGGGCAGGTATTTAATAAGCTTCAGGTAGCCGGGCACAAAGACCTCACGCTTGTTCTTTTTAATGCCGTTGAGCACCGCATCGGCTACCTGCTCCGGTTCGATTGACCCCTTGGGAATCTTGCCCTTCCAGAACTCGCTTTTCACCTGCTTGGGATAGACCCTAATCGTGCTTATTCCCCGCTCCGCCAGCTCCTTCTCTAGGTTTATCGTGAGGTAGTGGAGTGCACCTTTGGTGGCGCAGTATGAGGGGATTTCAGGGACGTTGACAAAAGCAACACCGCTTATTACAAAAACGACCTTTGAGCCCTTCCCGAGGAATGGGAGGAGCTCCTTCGTAAGCCAGGTAGGAGCAAATGTGTTCACTCTGAATATTTTCTCAAGTTCTTCATTAGAGTGCTCTAGGAGAGGTTTTCTGAGGGCGTAACCAGCGTTGTTTATGAGCACGTCGAGCTTTGTTATCCCCATACTCGTTAAAGCCTCCCTGATTTTGGCTGGAGCTCCTGAGTCGGAAAGGTCGGCAGCTATGTAATCAAAGTTTTTCAGGGCCTTAGATAACTCCCTGAGCTTATCCTCTCTCCTCGCAACGCCAATTACATGGTAACCCTGCTCAGCGAGCCTCTCTGATAACGCCATACCAATGCCACCAGTGGCTCCAGTAACCAGGACAGTCTTCATGGACTCTCACCGAAGTTTTTGCTATAAAACAAGGCTATAAAATATTGGATACAAAGGCAAATCATCGGGGTTGAAGACAGAACAGAGACCAGAACGGAGAATGAGAATTGTGAGGGGAAAGCCCCCTCACTCGAGGCTGATTCCAGCCTGCTCAAGGGCGGCCTTAATCTCCTCGTCGGAAGCGCCGCGCTGGATGTTGACCTTCTCCGGAAGGGGCTCGAGGTGCTTGACGTTCATCCTCCTGCGCTTGACCTTGTTGAGGCCAGCACCGGTAACGAGGACGAAGTTCCTGTCGATTATGTCGGCAACGACGACCTTCTGTCCAGCCCTCCTTCCGGCAATAACAACAGCAATCCTCCCAACCTCAATAGCTGGCATTCATCCCACCTCCTTTTCTTTTTCTTTCTCCCCCGCGTCACCGACGGGGGAAAGGTGGTCGATGGCGGCCTTCACAATCGCGAAGACCCCATCGGGGCCCCAGTGGGCCGTGTTGATTATCAGGTCATAAATGGACTTGTCTTCGATGTCGATTCCGTAGAGGTTTAAATACCTTTTCCTGTTCTGCTTCTCCCTCTCGGCTATCTTAACGAAGGCCTCCTCTACGGAGATGCCCTCTCTCCGCGCAACCCTCTTGGCACGCTCCATTATCGGAGCGTCCAGCCAGATTTTCAGGTCGGCGTTCTCGACCATCCACCCGGCTAGACGGCCTTCAATAACGACGTTGCACTCCTTGGCTGCCTCGACCTGCCTCCTGTCGATTTCCCTGTCTATCTCAGGGTGGAGCTCCACGTACTTCTGGAACTCCTCGAGGGTCATACCCATTTCCTTGGCCATCTGCCGGAATATAAGGCCGGCATAGATGTGCTTGAACCCATAGTGCTTGGCGAGGTTCCTGCAGAGGGTCGTTGTGCCGGACCCTGCTAGGCCGCTGACGGTTATGACGAGGCAGCCCTTGGGCATGGGAACACCTTCAGGCTGTAATAGTTGCCCTAACCTGGGCCTTCATGACCTTCCTCATGCAGCTCGGGCAGAGGTTCGGGTATGGCCTCTCAGGCCTCTTCTTGGTCTTCGGAAGCTTCCTGAGCTCGCTCGGCCTGCCGCGCGGGATGCCGTTGAGCGGCCTGCCACACATGGCGCAGTGAGCTATCTTAGGCTTCTTCCTCTCAAAGTGGATGACGGTCCTTCCACCGGGAGTCCTGACGTACTTCCTCCTCCATGACCTTGACCTGTACATGGGCTTCATGCTCTCACCTCGCAACCTCATTTTGCAGAGCGTTTTTAAATTTATCCCATATTAAGGAACTTCCTCAGTATCATACCGACCGCGTAGCTGGTCAGGAAGTACCAGCCGACATATCCGAGCTGGTCGGGCGGCAGTGCCGAGTGCTGCCACTTATGGAACCAGTCAAAGAGGAAGAAGTTGAAGGGAGCTTTAACGATCCCCACCTCGACGTACCAGCGTCTGAGCCATCCGAAGAAGATCCAGAATATGGGAAGCGTCAGGAGCATTGGAACCATCTGCTGCTGCATGAGCTCACTCTGCATTTTCATAAGCTCCATCTGCTTCTTCTGAACCTTTTTAATCCTCTTTTCGTCCCCGCTCTTCTGGGCTTCACGCATCTCCTTTTGAAGCTCCTTGGCAAGCTTCTGCATGTGTCTCTGCTTCTCAATATCTGTGAAGAAGTAGTAAATCAACGTGTAAGTCCCACCGATTATTGCTCCAGCTACCGTAATGACCCACATGGGATGGTAGCCCGTTATGAACGGTCCAAACAGGCTGTCAAGGAAAGCGTATATCCCCTCAAGCATACTCACTCACCGCCAGGTCGAGTACTTTAACAAGCTCGTTTACGGCCTCTTCCAGGCCCTTATCCTCGTGGTTCTCAATGATTTTGATGAGCGCGTTTGAGTGCATCGCATAGGCTACGGCAGCGGCCCTGTTCAGGTCCTGATGCCTTGCTATCTGCTCCTCGGTCTCAACGTCTCTATCCCTCTTAAGGTCACGAAGACGCCTCCCGAGAATCTCGCTTGGGGCGGCCTCAATAATGACTATGAAGTTGGGATTGAGGATTTCTATAACCTCCCTCGGAAATCCAAGAAGGTATCCAGCCGGGGTCCGAATAGTTGCATGGGTGTCAAGCAGAACTGGCTCCGTCCGAGCGATCTCAACAATCCTCTGGGCGACTTTAAGCTGAAGCTCCTTCTGAGTTAGTGGATCAAGCTTTCTCATCTCGTCTCTGTGCTTTACAAGCCCCATATTGACTGCCTCTTCGAACATTAGGTCACCAAAATTGACGAGTCTAAACTTTGCCCTAGTCTTCTTGAGAGCAAGCTTCGTTATGGTGCTTTTACCCACACCCGGAATGCCCGTGATCACAACGACAAACGGCATGGCTCTCACCCAGAGGTCTCTCAAAGGATAATCAAAACCGGGCTTAAAAGGTTTTGCAAAAAGGAAAAGGTCACTTGGCGAAGAACTTCCTCAGGGCCGGGAACATTTCTGTTGCCTGCTCCCTAGCTATCTCCTCGTAGAACCTGTAGAGGATACCAACCGTCAGGAGGATTCCAGTTCCCGTACCGAGGGCACCGAGGAAGTCCGCCAGCACCGCCACGAGGGCTATGGTGAAGGAACCCCAGAAGGTGACGTACGGGATGTACCTCTGGAGAACCCTCTCGAGGATTCTTGGATCCCTCCTGAAACCAGGTATCTGGAGACCGGCGTTCTGGAGCTGTCTTGCAATGCTCCTGGCGTCAAGGCCGGTAAGCTCAACCCATAGGAATCCAAAGATCAGCGACCAGAATATAGTCATAAGCGCGTACACCAGCGCTCTCACTGGGTCGTTAATAACGTGGAAGATGTCCCTGGGTGGATAGAGGTATATGACAAAACCGCTCACTGGATAGCCGTTGCTGTCAAACTGACCAAGGATTGGGTGGCCGTAGTTGGCGAGGAGCCTGGCCCAGAGCTGTATGTTCGCGTAGAGGGCCATGGTGAGGATTATCGGAATGTTGCTTACGTACATGAACCTTATCGGATACCTGCCGCGGACGGTGACCCTTCCGTAGCTGAGGGGTATCTCGACGCGCATGCTTTCCAGATAGACGACCACGAGGAAGACCACTATCGTTCCAATCAGCTTTACGATGTCTGGAAGGGTTCCACCACGATATATTGCGCCGCTTATGTCCCCTTTGAGGATGTGCTGAATGAAAGCAGGAATCGCACCAACCAGGGCAGGTTCTCCGGTGAGCGGGTCTATGTACTGGTTGCTCTGAACGGGAGCCAGGGATTTGTAGATAACCGTCTGGGAGACACCCGCGGCAATGAAGAGGCTGATACCGCTTCCGATGCCCCACTTGCTCACCAGCTCGTCCAGGAGTATGAGCAGTGTCGAGGCTAGACCGAGCTGGAGCACGATGAGGAGTGCAAGGCCTATTCCAATGTAGATCGGCCCGTTAGGGATTGAAACGGTCTGGAACGCACCTATTCCGGTGTTCACCTTACCGAAGGCACCGGCGAATACATAGATGAACGCCTCGAAAAAGCTCATGAACACGGCGAATACCCTTTGGGTGGCCTGGTAAAAGCGTCTATCCTCAGGATTTGAGAGGTCGAGCCTGACTATCTCAGAACCAACGAGAAGCTGCATGATTATACTGGCGGTAACGATTGGACCGATACCGAGGGTCAGGAGCGAGCCGCTCCTACCGGCGAGCACGAAACGGAGTGTTGCGAAATAATCCTGAACCTGCTGGGGTATTCCATAGAGGGGTATCTCAGCCAGAATGAAGTACAGCAGAAGAACGATCCCAGTCCACATGAACTTTTCCTTTAGGGGAACGTGCCTCTTAGGCCTTTCAACTTCTGGAAACCAGCGCTCGATGGCGTAGACTACTTCCCGGACTCCCATTTTCAACACCCGTGGGATTGTTAAAAGTTAAAGAAATTAATCAGGCGAGGAGAACCTCGCCGCCAGCAGCCTTGATCTTCTCCTCGGCCTTGGGGGTAACGTAGTAGGCCTTCACAACGAGGGCCCTTGTGAGCTTACCTGTGCCGAGTATCTTGTCAACGCCGAGGGCAGTCGCGTCGAAGACGAGCTTTCCGTCCTCCTCGTATATTATGCCCGCATCCTTGAACAGTTCAAAGTTCTCGTCTATGTCGTTGAGGTTTATGACCTTCGGGATGTACTGAACTGCTTTCGGCCTGTGGAAGCCCCTCTTTCCGAGCCTGTCCGGGGCGTACTTGATGGTCCAAGTCCACTTCTGGTCTTTCCTCTTACCTGTCCCGGCCATACCGCGGCCACCCTTGCTTCCACCGCCGCGGTGCTTCTTCTTGCAGCCCCATCCGTGAGTGTGACTTCCGCGGAGCTTCCTAACCTTCTTCCTCCTCCTAATCATCTCTCGCCACCTCAGAGCATTCTCTCAATGAGCTCGTTTATCTTCTCGCCGCGGTAACCGAGTGCTCCGCCCTCCTTGAAGGAGCGCTTCTTGCTTCCCTTAAGGCCGCCCCTCGGCGGGTGAAGCCTGAAGACCGGCTTGATGTTCGGCAGGTCCCTGAGCTTCATCTCGCCGTTGACGACCTTCTCGGCGAACTCCTCAATAGTCACGCCGAGCTTCTCCTGGACGTAGTCGTCGGTTATCGGCCTGTTTCCTATGAGCCTGCCCCTCTTCCTGAGGAGCTTGACAAGGGTTTCCTTGTTGATCTCGCCCCAGGTTATGTAGTCCTTGACCTTCTGGATCATTCCGCGGTAGCTCGGGGTGTCGTCAACTATGACAAGGTGGTTGATCCTGTGGAGGCGGAGCATGGCGAGGGTGTCTCTCACTTCACCCCTCGCCCTAATCCCGCTCCTAAGCCTGATGAGCGCAAGCTTTGCCATCTTCTCTCACCTCACTCAACCTCGAAGGTTGTGGGCATCGCCCTACCCACGACGATACCGTAGCGCTCGATGTCCTCCGGCTTGATGGCAACGCGGTTGGTGTTGTAGAGGGCGTTGAAAACAGCCTTCGCGAAGTTGACGGTCGTCCTCGTCTCACCGAGGGTCTGCGACCAGACGTCCTGAACACCAGCCAGCGTGAGTATCTTCTTGCCCACGTCACCGATAACGAGGCCGAGACCACGCGGTCCGGGCATGAGCTTGACGCGGACGCTGCCTTCCTTACCCTCGACGGCGAACGGAATTGAGTGCGGCCTCCTGCACCTGCACTCCCAGCTTCCACAGCCGCGCTTGATCTCGATGATGTTCATCTTGGCATAGTTGATGGCCTTCCTGATGGCTATACCGACTTCTCTTCCGTGGCCGATTCCAAGGCCGACGTAGCCGTCCCTGTTGCCGACTGCCGCGAGAACCCTGAACCTGATCCTCCTGCCACTGTCGGTCATTCTCACAGTCAAAGATATGTCGAGGACTTCCTGGTTCTCCCTGAGGTTGACCTCCGGAAGGAGGACGTCAACTATCTCGGGCTCCTTTATCTGGTAGCCCTTCCTGAAGATCTCGTGAATGTCAGTGATCTGGCCTTCCTTAACGAGCCTGCCGAGCTTGGTCTTCGGCTCCCACTCCTCAAGAACCCTCTGGGCTATCTCTCTCGGGTCGCTCATTCTCTCGCCCCCTCAAACTTCTCGATTATCTTGGACTTAACCTCTTCAAAGTGCTCCGGGAGCTTCTCCGGCTCGAGGCCTTTAACAAGGTAGCCCCCAAACTGCTTCCTGTAGAGGGCCTCATCCTCTTCCTTGAGGGCCTTGGCGTAGTTGGCTATGTGCTCGCCGTTTATCCTGTAGTCCTCTGGATAGATCTCCTCACTGTGCGGGACGTTTAAACCAGCATCAACTGCACCCTTAAGGACCGCGAAGATGCTCGAACCCTTGGTCGGCGGGTGGAGACCTATGTCGAGGATGGCCGCCTCTATACCGGCCTGCTTGGCCTTGTAGCCGATGAGAAGACCGAGCAGGTAAGCTGAAGGTGTGTTTCCTCCGTGGCCCTTCCAGCCGAAGTCCCTCATGAGCTCCCTGGTGTGTGCTGAGACTATAGTTCTGTCTCCCTTAGGGTCGTAAACCACGATCTGAGCGATGTGGTGGTTGAGGGTCTTCCTCACGACGAGCCTCGGCTTCTTGCTCTTGAGGAGCTTGAGCCTCTTGTGATAGTTAGTCTTACCCTCTCTCCTCCTCCTGAACGGAACCCTATACCTCGGTCCGTGTGCCATCTCTCTCACCTCACTCCTTCAAAATACCGTGCTCCTGCATGAACATGTAGAGCTGCCTCTTGTTCTTGAACTGGCCGCCCTTGGCACGGATGTAGAGCCTCCTATAGGTGTGGGCATCGAGCTTGCCCTCGGCCTTGAGCTTCCTGAGCTCCTTCCTCAGGGCCCTTATGGTCATCATCCAGCGTTCCTTCTTGCCCATTCTGGCCGTCTTCTTGCCCTTCTTGCTTCCAGGACCACGGTGGCGGCCCTTCTTTCTGGCCTCCTGGAAGGCCCTAGCCCTGGCCCTGCTCTGGCCTTTGATAGGCTTCTTCTTGATGACGCCGTCGTGGATGAGCCTCTTTATGTCCTCCCTCGTTATAGCGGCGGCAACGTCGTCAATCCTCTCGGGGTCAATCCATATCCTGTTCTCGCCACACTTCAACAGCTCGGCGGCAATTCTCCTCTGAGTCTTAAGCATGATCATCACCTCACGGGTTGAGAACCTTCACTCCGAGCTCCTTAGCCCTGGCGAGTATCATCTCTCTCTTCCTGGCGCCGACTGTTCCCGCTATCCTTGCGGCCTGCCTGGCCGGATCTATTGCCTCAAGCTCCTTGACGTTGTGGACGAGGACCTCCTCGTAGCCGCTCGGGTGGAGCCCGCGGACAGCTTTAGGTGAGCTCCATCCGATGCTCGGTGAGCGCGGCTTGCCCTTCTTCTTGAGCCTCATCTTGCTGTCGATTCCCTTTGGCCTTCTCCACTTCGGGTCGTTCTTGAACTTCGGATACCTCCACCACTCCTGGCGGAGGAACCTCGGCTTCTTCCTCTTGAGCTTGGCCCTTATCCTCAGGAGTCTCGCCTTTTCGTTCATCTCTCACACCTCACCATCAGAACTTTATCGGCTTGCCAGCCTTCTCAACAATGTAGATACCGTCCTGGAAGACACGCCTGTCCCACTTGGTTATCCTCGTGGCCTGCTCGATGTTAGCAGCGGTCTGGCCTACGGCTTCTTTGTCAATACCCTCAACCTCGATCTCGCTTCCCTTGACCTTGACGGTAACGCCCGGAAGGATCCTGGCCCTCCTCGGGTTCTTCTCACCGAGGAAGTTCTCGATGACCACTTCATCGCCCTGAACCTTAACTGTCATCGGGAAGTGGCTGTAGACGACCTTGAGCCTGTACTTGAAGCCCTCGGTAACGCCCTTGATCATGTTGTTGACATGGGCCTTGAAAGTCCTCGCTATCGCCACGTCCTTCTTCCTTGGAAACTCCTTGTAGATGACAACCTTACCGTCCTCGGTGAAGATTTGAACGCCAGGGTACTTGAGCTCCCTCTGAAGCTCTCCCTTCGGCCCCTTGACCTTGACGGTGTTGCCCTCAACGGTGACCTCGACTCCCTCTGGTATCTCAATCTCCTCACGAATCCAAGCGTCCACCGGCATTTTTCTCACCTCAGTAGACGTAGGCTATCAGCCTGCCGCCGATTCCCTTTTCGAGCGCTTCCTTGTGGGTCATAACACCCTGGGACGTTGAGACAATGAGGATACCGAACTCGAAGGCTGGAAGGAACCTCTTCTCCCACTTCTCATAGTCCCTGGCCTTGACCGGGAAGCGCGGCTTTATTGCGCCAGCCTTGTTGATCTTGCCTATGAGCTGAACCCTATATATTCCCGCCCTTCCGTCGTCGATGAGCTCGAACTCGCCGATGTAGCCGTTCTCGAGCATAACCCTGAGGACCTCACCGATGAGCTTTGAGGCGGGCTTTATGTAGACCTCCTTCTTTCCAACTCTCTCGCTGTTCGTTATGTGTGAAAGCGCGTTTGCCAGGGGGTCAAGCAGAGTCATCTTCTCTCACCTCACTCATACTTCTTGAAGCCGAGCTTCGGGGCGACCTCGCGGAAGCAGTGCCTGCAGAGCATAAGGCCGTGTATTCTGATTATCGGCCCGTACTGGCCGCAGCGCACGCACCTTCTCGCACCCTTACCAAACTTCCTCGGCTTCCTCTTGTTGTAATCGGCCTTCGCCATCTCACAATCCCTCCACCTTAGCCTTAAGCTCCTCCATAGCGAAGACTATACCCTCCTCCTTGGTCAGCTTGTGCTTGGTCGGTATCTTCCTCCTCTGCCTCTTCCTCCTGGCGACCCTAAACCCGGGCCTCTCAAGGGTGACGCAGACGTCCATACCGAAGATACCGATCTCTGGGTCGTATTCAACGCCCGGTATGTTTATGTGCTCCTGGATTCCAAAGCAGAAGTTTCCGTGCTCGTCGAAGTTGCCAACGCTGAGCTTTCTGTCAACGGCCTCAAGAAGCCTGTCGAGCATCTGGTAGGCCTTCTCCCCACGGAGGGTGACCTTGACAGCTATCGGCTCTCCCCTTCTAATTCCGAAGTCCCTGTTGGTCTGCTTGGCTCTCCTCCTTATCGGCTTCTGACCGACGAGCTGCTCCAGCATGGTCTCGGCCTTAGTCAAGCGCTCACCGCTCTCACCAACACCTATGTTTATAGTGACCTTGGCTATCCTCGGCTTCCTCATCGGGTGAGCTTCCCAGTCAGCCAGGATTGCCTCTCTGTTGATCTGCATCTCATCTCACCTCTCACGGAAGGGAAATCTCAGGCTTGTCTTTACCAATGACGAAGGCGTACTCCTTCAGGGTGTCGAAGAGCTCACCGTTCTCGTCCTCGATGGTGACGACGTCGGGCCAGCCCATCGGGAACTGCCTGACCTCGACGATCTTACCCTTTCTGGCAACGTTCTTACCCTGGGTAACGAAGACGTAGGCACCGACCTCGAACGGGAGCACCTTGACTATCTGCCTCTCCGGAACCTGCATTATGACCGTGTATGAGGTCTTGTAGGCGTCCTTCTCGGCAAGGCTGACGAGGTGGTTGCTTCCGTCGTGGAGGTTCAGCTGAACCTTAGCGCCCTTGACCATCCTCTTGTTGTTGATCCTGAAGGGCTTGAGCTTGGCCTCTTCCTCGCTTATCGGGTGGAGTATGAGCTTGCCTATCCTGTTCGGGAGAACCCTGTAGTGCTCACCTGTCTCCGGGATTGAGACGACGTCCATGATTCCAACGGGGAACTTGTAGTCCTTCCTGACCCTGCCGTCAACGAGGATCTTGCCCTCGTTGAGGATCTTCCTGGCTTCCCTGGCGGTCTTGGCATAGCCGAGGTAGTCCCTGACTATGTAGATTAACGGTATTGAAGTCTTCATGCTGTGCGGACCCGGACTGGGCCTGACGGCCCACTTGTAAGCCTTCCTGTGAATATACCAGGAAGTCGGAGCGGCAAGCCTCTTAAGGTGTCTCTTTGGACCCTTCCTCGCCATCAAGCAGCCCTCCTCTCAATTATCTTCTCTCTCTTTTCGTCTTCGAGGTTGAGCTCAACAATCATGACATTCGAGGGGTGAAGTGGGTAGAAGACCTCGGTACCGTTGGTCTTCTTGTGAGTAACGCCCTCAACATGAATCCTGTACCTCTTAAGGTCGACCTCCACGACCTTGCCCTCGACGCCCTTGAAGTCACCGCGCATAACTTTGACCTTGTCGCCAACCCTAACGGGCAGGTTTCTCACTCCGTACTTCTCCCTAAGCTCCTTGCTGAGGGGGGCGCTCATTATCTTACCCCTCAGGTGAAGGGGAGCGTTGTAGAGGAACTTCCTCTGCTTCCTCGGCTGCTTCATATCAAGCTTCATCTCATCTCACCTCACAGCACTATGCTCGCTATACTACCGAGCCTGACCCACCTCTCGGCGGCCTCCCTCGCTATCGCACCCCTGATCTCGGTTCCCCTAGGGACACCTTCGGGGGTGACTATCGCAGCCGCGTTGTCCTCGAACTTAACGCGCATGCCGTCGAGCCTTCTGTACTCCTTCCTCTGCCTGACAACGACAGCCCTGACGACCTGGTGCCTCATGTCGGGTCTTCCTTTCTTAACGGTGGCGACTACCATGTCACCAACGCCCGCGGCCGCAAGCCTCCTCCTTGTACCCTTGTACCCAACGACGCCTATGATTTGGATAACCTTGGCACCGCTGTTGTCAGCAACCTTGAGGTAGGCACCTATCGGGAGGGCGCGCGTTGGCCTGACGGGGCTAATACCCCTGGTTGCACCTGCACCCTTCTTGGCCATGCATCACACCTCCTCAGCCCTCTCGGCCCTCTGAAGGACGGCCACGACAACCCAGCTCTTGGTCTTGCTTATCGGCCTGGTCTCGGCTATGAGCACTTTGTCACCAACCTTAGCGTTGATGCACTCGGGGTTGTGGGCGTGAACCTTGCTCTTCCTGAGCTCGTACCTCTCGTATTTCTTGAGGTAGTGGTAGTACTGCCTCTCAACGACGACAGTCTTCTTGCCCTTGTCGCTAACGACTATACCCTCAACGTATCTACCGTGTATCTTGAGGTTCCCATGCCAGGGGCACTTGGGATCGTTACAAACCTCAGCGGGAGGCTGAACCCTCAATCCAATCTCTCTCATTTCCGCCACCTCTTTTTGAGTCTCATCTCGGGTCTTCCCACCAGATCCTTTCCGTTGACACGGATCTTTTCATTGCCAAGGTCAAACTCGATCTCGACCACGTCCTTCGGGACTACCCAGGCCCTATCTCCCACCAGGACGAGAGTGTTCCTCGTCTCGTCAAGGACGTAGCCCTCGATGCCGACCAGCTCTGGATGAGATGCCCTTATAACCTTTGCTTTAAGGCCTATCAGCTCGTGCCAGATTATGTTTTTCCGGGTCACTCGACCTCTATGAGCTCCTCTGAAAATCCAAGCTCTGCCAGCAATTTCTTGACCCTGTCTCTGTGGTCTCCCTGCAGCTCTATCCTTCCGTTCTTTGCCGTTCCCCCGCATGCCAGCTTCGCCTTCAGTTTCTTTGCTATATCCTCAAGGTCGAACTCCTTCTCGTCTATGCCCTCGATTATGGTCTTGAGCTTGCCGTAGCGGGCCCTCTCAATGTAGACCCTTATCCTCTGCTGCTCCTTCAGGACCTCCTTAAAGAGCATCTCATCCAGAGGGTTCACAATCCTTGGCACTTAGCCTCACCTTTTCTCCCTAAGCTTCTCCCTCTTTATAGTAAGCAGGCGCGCAATGTCGCGCCTGAGGTTGCGGATGACCATGGGGTTCTCCATGGAGGCCCCCATGGTGAGCACGCCACGCTCCTTGGCCAGTTCAAGGCGGAGCTCCCTTATCTTCTTGTCGATCTCCTCGATGCTCATCTCCCTAATCTCACTGGGCTTCATTGGCGCTCACCTCTTCCTCAACGATCTCCTTAATCTCGATCTCGTCCGGAAGCTTGGCGTCGGGCGGCATGATTGAGACCTTAACACCGATGACACCGAGCTTGAGCTGGGCCTGGGCGTAGCCCCTGCTGACGAGGGTCTCGGCCGGGTTTCCGACCTTAGCGAGGTAGCCCTGGTAGAACCTGACGCTCTTGGCCCTCTCACCTGTAAGCTTTCCGCTGAGCCTTATCTCGACACCCCTAGCTCCGTTCCTCATGATGGCCCTTATGGCGGAGTAAGCTGCCCTCCTGAAGTGGATGCCCCTCTCAAGGGCCTGGGCAAGCCTCACAGCCTGAACCTTGGCGTTGAGGTAGGGGTTCTTAATCTCCTCGACCTCGATCTGAGGGTTCTCGAGGCCGAACTGCTTCTCAAGTATCCTGGTGAGCTCTCTTATCCTTCTACCGCCCCTTCCGATAACGTAACCTGGGTTGGCGGCGAAGATGGTGACCTTGGTTCCGAGGGGGGTCTTCTTTATGTCGAGGCCGCCGTAGCCGGCCCTCCTGAGCTCCTTCTCAAGGAACTCGTCGATGAGCATCTCCTTAACGCCTTCCTTGATGAAGTACCTCTCGATCGCCAAAGATCTCACCTCCTAATCTCCTCGACGACTATCTCTATATGGGTGGTCTGCTCGTTGAACGGTGTGGCCCTACCAAAGGCCCTCGGTATGTATCCCCTGAGGGCGGGGCCCCTGTGGGCAGCAGCGTGGATTATCTTGAGCCTGTCCACGTCGAGGCCCTTCTGCTCGGCGTTGTTCTTGGCGTTAAGGAGTATCTTCTTGACTGCCTTGGCAACCTTGACCGGGTACCTTCCGGGACCGAAGCCCTTACCCGGCTTGTGGCCCTGGCTGTCGTTAAAGCGCTTCATCGGAACGGGTCTCTTCTTGGCTATGACGTCGTCGAGGTAGCGGAGGGCGTCGTTGAGCATCATCCCCCTTATCTCCCTGAGGAGCTCGACGCTGTGCTTGGGCGAAATCCTGAGATCCCTTCCGCTTGCCCTCGCCATCCTCTCGGGGTCAAAATTTTGGAATGAGTAGGAAAACCTGCCCCTGCTCATCTAAACCACCTCACTTGACTGCAACGAACATCGATGACCTCGTAGCACCGACACCAGGTGAGCCGTGCTGGACAACCTTCCTAGTCATGGCGAACTCGCCGAGGTAGTGGCCGATCATCTCCTCCTTTATCTCAACCGGAACGAACTCCTTCCCGTTGTGAACGTGGATGGTCATGCCGACCATCTCGGGAAGGATGACCATGTCCCTGCTGTGGGTCCTTATCGGCTTGTTGTACTTGCCCTTCTTAGCGAGCCTTATCTTCCTAAGGAGCTTCTTCTGCTCTGGTGAAAGGCCCCTCTTGAGGCTCCTCCTCTGCCTGCTCGGGAGGAGCTTTGCGAATTCCTCAAGTGACATGTTGAGAAGCTCATCAAGGGTGTAGCCCCTATACCTAAACTCCTTCTTTCTCGCCATCTTCATCACTTCCTCCTACCAGTTCTTCTCGCGGCTATGTGACCAACCTTCCTTCCGGGCGGAGCGCGCCTTGAAACGGTCGAGGGCCTTCCGATGTGGTGCTCCTTACCACCGTGCGGGTGGTTGACGGCGTTCATCTTGACACCTCTCGGCTTCGGCCAGAACCTGTTCCTGGCCTTGGCTATGTAGTAGGCCTTACCTGCCTTGACAATTGGCTTCTCAAGCCTTCCACCGCCGGCGACGACACCGATGGTGGCCCTGCACATTGGGTTGAAGGCCTTGAGCTCACCGCTTGGGAGCTGGACTATAACCTTGTCCTTCTCCCTGCTGACGACGAGCGCGTAGGTTCCTCCAGCTCTGACGTACTTTCCACCGTCGCCCGGAACTCCCTCGATGTCGTAAACGTAAGTACCCTCCGGGATCTTTGCTAGCGGGAGGGTGTTGCCGATTGCTATCGGGGCCTCTGGACCGATGTAGACTTCCTGTCCCACGAGGATTCCCTCGGGGGCTATGATGAGTTTCTTCGTTCCGTCCTCAAACTTGACCCTCGCGACCGGGGCAGTCCTCCCAGGGTCGTGGAGGATCTCCTCAACAACGCCCCTGAGGGTCTTCTCCATCGTTATGTTGAGCGGGACGTACCTGACAGCGCCCCTGTACCTGTGTGAAGGGGCTCTAAAGGTGGTGGTTCCCTTACCTCTCCTCTGCTGGATCAGACTCTTTCCCATCTCACTCACCCCTTCAGAACAATCCCAACCTGGCAGCTATCTCACTTGCGTCGTACTCGGGCTTGAGCTTCACGTAGGCCTTCTTCTCTCCCTTCATCGTTATGAGGGTGTTGACCTTCGCGACCTTGACGTTGAACATCTCTTCCACAGCCCTCTTAATGTCCTGCTTGGTGGCCCTCTTGTCAACTATGAAGGTGAGCTTGTTCTCCCTCTCTATGAGGGAGACGGCCTTTTCGGTAACGAGCGGCCTTATGATGACCTTATACGGATCCATCTCTCATCACCCGTAAATCTCCCTAAGCCTCTCTATGGCACCCTTGGTCCAGATCGTAAGCCTTCCCGGGTGGGTACCCGGTGCGAGGTACTCAACGCCGAGGTTGTCAACGGTTACAACGTCAACGCCCGGGTGGTTCCTCGCCCCCTGGACAATGCCCTCGTTCTTGGCAACGACGATGAGCGGGCCCTTGGCCTTCTTGTACCTCCTTCCGCGCATCTTGCCCTTTCCAGCGCGAATCTTGGTGTTCTTTTTGGCCCTCTCGATGTCGTCCCAGACGCCGAGCTTCTTGAATATTTCCCTGGTCTGGGCGGTCTTGAAGACCTTCTGCAGGTCGTCGGTAACGACGAGCGGGATCTGCGGGATGTTGTCAACCACGTGACCCCTGGCCCTGACGAGGTCGTAGTTCGCTGTTGCAGCTATGGCACTCATTATGGCGAGCCTTCTCTCTTTCTTGTTGATGTCCTCCCAGATTATCTTCTCGACCTTGGGCGGGTGGGTTCTTCTACCGCCAACGGCGAACGGAACGAAGGCGGCGAACCTCGGTGAGGTCTTTATCCTCTCAACCCTTGCCATTCCGTGGCCCTTTCCAATGTTCTCGGTGACGCGCCTCTTACCTGCCTGCGGATCCCTACCCTGCGGCTGAAGCCTGTGAGTCCAGGAAGCGATGACAGCCCTCCTTATGAGATCCGGCCTGAAGGGAGTGCTGAACACCTTGGGAAGCTCGATCTCCTCAACGGGCTCGCCTTCGAGATTGAAAACCTTGACCTTCATCTATCTCACCTCACTGCTTGGACTCTCTACTGACGTAGGTTATCTGCGGCCTCTCAACAGGCGGCCTCTTCTTCGGCGGCCTTATAGCCGGCCTGACCCTTATTATCCTCTTGAACGAACCCGGAATCGTACCCTCGATCATGAGGAAGTCGCTCCTAACGATGCCGTAGTGCGGGAAGCCGCCCTTCGGGGTGATCTCGATCTCGTTTCCGTCGAGAACAAGCTTGCCGTTCTCGCCTATAGCGATGAGCCTCTTGTTGAACTCGGTCCTGTGGTGGAAGCCCATCTGACCGGCCTGCGGAACGGTCCACATGACCCTGGCCGGGTGCCACGGACCGAGGTTACCGATGTGCCTGCCCTTGCCAGCCCTCTGGGCCTTGTGGAACTGGACCTTGACGCCCCACCTCTTGACCGGGCCCTGGGTTCCCTTGCCCTTGGTGACCGCTATGACGTCGAGGAGCTCGCCCTCGTGGAGAACCTCTCCAGCGCGGAGCTCCTTGCCTATCTTCTCCTTGGCGTAGTCGAACTTGGCCTTGACGTCGTCGCCACCGATGGCGTACTCCATAACTTCCGGCTTCTTCTTGAGGCCGATGAGCCAGGGCTGGGTGTGAACGAGAAGCCTGATGTCGGCTATCTCGCCGTCGTTGACGAGGTCCTCAAGCTGGCCGAGCTTCGCCTGGAAAGCATCTTCGTTGTAGTTCTTCGGCAGGGTCTTTATCCTCCTGGCCACGTTCTTGTGGAGATCGTGGAACCAGACCTCGGTGGCCGTTTCAAGGCCGAGGTAGCCCTGTTTGTAGGCCCTTATGCCGTAGACGAAAAGCGGCGGAACCTCGACTATGGTTACCGGCACGAATATCTCCTTGCCCTTAGTGAGCCCTGGGCTGTCGTCGATCATGAGGATGTGGGTCATGCCAGCCTTGTAGCCAGCGAAACCGAGCATCCTGACTTCACTGTCCTTTGGCCAGCTCCTAATCCTGGGCACTATACTCTTCGCCCTCTTTCTCGGGGAATATGCCAGTGAACCTCTCCTTGGCCTGTGTATTTTTCCCATCTCAATCCCTCCTTATGAGATTAAATATCGCGAGGGTTGCAAGCAATGCCTCCTCGGTGCGGACCGTTTCAGTCCGCTGATTTGGAATGGTGTTGAGGATTAGATGGAACTCAAACTTCTCCTCGCCGAGGAGCTCCATCACGCCTTTCCTCGGTGAGCCGAACACGAAACCAACTTCCCCCTCGAGCGGGGGAACCTCAACCTCTCTTATGTCGCGACCCTTCCTCGAGGTCGCGATGACCAGATCAAGCCCGGCCTTTTTAAGTGTTTTCGCCAGCGACTTCCTCGTGAGGTGAACCCTGTAGCCCCAGTATTCCTCTGGTTTTGTCGGGACGACCCTCAGAGGTCTTGTCGAGACGATTTTGAACGTTGCGCGCCCTTCGACGTTCCCTTCAACGACCGCCAGCTCGTCGAGGCCTATGTCCGCGTAGATCCTTCTTCCCTTCCTGAAGGCAAAGCCCTCGCGGATTTCGCCGATCCTCGGTCTTCCCTTGAGCTTGTGGTGGGGAGTCCTCAGCGGCGGTATCACTCCCACGTACTTGAGCTCGGGCATCAGCGGGAACAGCCTCTTCCTGAGGTACTGGGGGGTTTCCGCGTACTCGAAGACAGTCTTGATGAACTTTCCGTCCCTACCGCCGGCCCTGTAAATCCAGATGTGCTCGACGCCGAAGATTGAGCAGGCCCTGGCTATCTGTCCGACCTTGTACGTTCTGATCTTTGGATCATCCGTCTCTTCAAGGAGCGAATCGGGAATAAAGACGTGCCAGGCCATTTTTCCGTCATCCTTTGATGTGATAGCTCCAATGCTGAAGTGGGGTCTATGGAGACTATTTAAAAGGCTTTCGAACCCTTCCACCCTCTTTTGGGCTGTGGAGTGTGAAATTTTTTTGCAAAGGAAACTTTGCAGAGCAAAGTTTCATCAAAAGCGCCAAACTGTTCAATAGGAAAGAGATTTAGAGTCGTGCACTTTAAAATCAGCGAGTTGGAAGCGGGTTTACACGAAAATCCAAGTTTTATAGTGTTTCAGCCCCCAAACGGCGTCCTTCGGACGCCAAAAATAATGTCGAAACATTCCAAACAGGAATATTCAAGAAGCAAACCCGCAGTCGGAGCCACAATTAAAGGAGTGCACGAAGCATTTCCGAACTTTTCAGTAGTAGTAAAAACCTTTTGATGAAACTTTTTGCCAGAAAAGTTTCTTTGGTCAAGCTTTGCGCAAGCAAAGGTTGCTGGGGAGCTTCGCCCCACGCCCCCAGAAGAATTGTCATTCCATCCGAGCAACGGAGAAAAATGGAAGCAACTACTTTACAACGCACCAAGCTGGTCTAGTTCTGAAGCTTTTTGAGCTCCTCGACCTTCTCAAACTCACCACGCCTTATCAGCTCCACCGCGTAGGCGTAGAGGCCGAGCTTCAGGAGGTTCTCCGGCGTTGGTTTGTCCTTTAGCAGACCTTCAATCATTGAGGAGAGCTTCTGGAGGGCCTTCTCCTTGGCCTTCTCGGAGTAGTCCGCGAACTCGAAGGCTTGAAGGATGGAGAGGACTTCAAGGAGGGCGTCGGAGGGGAGGTTTACTTTCTCCGCAGCAGGTTCTTTCTTTTTGCTCTTTGCCTTTGTTTTCTTCGATCTTGAAGTGGAGGACTTCTTACGCTCATCCTTTGGCTTTTTGCCCGTGATTTCTGCGATTGTGTTGCGCACCTCTTCTATTTCCTTTGTGACATCTATTCCTGCTGCCTTCAGCACACGAATGGGATCTTGAGCATCTGACGAGAATGCTTCACCCATTGCGTTAAGATGCTTGGGGTTGTGATCCTTTGGCCACATTTTGTCAATGAGTTTTATCATGGGGGGCAACACATCCTTTATTGCCTTTTTTGTGCTTCTTGCCATGGTGTCGTTTATTATCTCATATGATTTTAGCTTTTCTACTACTGTCTTTTCGAACTCGTCCGGATTCTTCTGTATGTCTTCTATGGTCTTGCCCCTGTTTACAAGGTACTCATATATTGCGTCTCCAACCGCCCATCCTATTTCCTCACTTGCCTTTCCGGTGTGGTTTGCTAACAGCACCGCAAGAACTCCGTGAAGTATGTGGTATCCCCTTGCTTTTGGATCCTTATTTCTAACAATATATTCGTGGTATTTGTGGTCTTCAACTGTAGTTGTTGATATGACACTTCCTATTTTTTGCACCTATAGCTTTTTTACCCTCTCTATGTTATTTTCCGGTCTATCTGCTTCAGAAATAATACATAATCCGTCTAAAGCGAGGTGGGCTTTCCCTATTGCTCGTATGACATCTTCTGGCAACCTATACTTCTCTGAAAGTTCCCTTATAATTTCCGCGTACGTCTTCTTTTTCCTCTCCTTCTTCCCGAAGATGGGCATCCAGTAAGCGGCAGGAGCGACAAGGACACCACCCTCTAAACTTGAGTCTTTGAGGAAATAAGCCTTTCGAAGTCCCATAAATCCCAAACCAGCCAGCCCTCTTCTCTAAGCTCTTCCTTTCCCTCGACGCTTTTAGCCACAAGCCCATAGCTCTTCTCCCATCCATCGAGACCTGTAAGCACAGCCTTCCTCTCCAAGTCCTTCAAAACCCCTCTCGCTTCCCTCTCGCTCAAATCCTTCCACTTGACTTCAACGAACAGCGCCTTCTTTTCACGCTCGTTCAAGGCAACAAGGTCAATCTCTTCCCCTTTGTGCCACCAACGGCCGAAGCGGTGGTACCTGCTGGGAAGGTGCCCCTTGGCTGAGAGCATTATCAGGAACTCCCTCGCGACCTTTTCGAAGGTAGTCCCCAGATAGGTGTTGAAGTTCTTCCTGAAGTCCTCTATGGCGGGCTCAGGATTGAGGGCCTCTATGTCCTCGTAGTGCGGGCTGACGAAGCGGTAGTAGAAGCGGAAGTACTCGTCCTCGATTGTGTAGATCCCCCTCTTCGAGACCTTTTTGGTGACCGGAACCTCGCGCTTGACTATTCCAAGCTCCTGGAGAACCCGAAGGTAGGCCGGGACGTCCTTCGCCTCCATCATCGCGTACTGGGCGATCTCAGTGAGCTTCGTCTTCCCCAGGGCTATGGCCTCGATGATCTGGGCGTAGGTCGTCGGATTTCTAAGCTCCTCCATCAGCAGAAGCCTCGCCTCGTTGAAGAGGAAAGCCGTTGGCTCGAAGAAGTTCGCGATTATCTCCTCGTCGCTCCCGTCCTTTAAAAGCTCCATGTACCTCGGAACTCCCCAGGTGACGCCGTAGAGACGAACGAGCCTCTCAAAATCGCTCCCGTACCACTCCACCATGTCAAAGAACCTGAAGGGCTTCAGCTTCATTATACCCCTAACCCTGCCGTAGAGGGGGGCCTTGTAGCCCAGAACCTCCCGCTCCATCATCCCCACACTTGAGCCCGAGAGGATGAGGGTGACCTGGGAGTCCTTGATTATGAGGTCTACTATCTCCTGGAACACTGAAACTATGGGCTTGTAGGCCTCTATGAGATAGGGGAACTCATCGATTACCACTACGAGCTTTTCCTGCTTTGCAAGGAATCTAAAAGCGTCCTCAAAGCTCCCGAACCTCACCGGCATGCCAAGGAACTCACTCACTTCCTCCGAGAACCGTTCGAGGTCTTTTTCATACCCCCTCTGAGAGCAGAGGAAGTAAATCCCCCTCTTGCCCTCAAGGAACTTTCTCAGGAGTGTTGTTTTACCAACTCTCCTCCGCCCATACACTACAATCATGTTCGCCCCTCTGCTGTAGAGCTCCTCCAGCACCTCAAGCTCCCGTTTTCTGTTCACGAATTTACGGATCATGATTATAATAATCATGATTCGAATATTTAAACCTTTCCCAGCTTGGAAATAAATGGAAATCCTTCAGTCTACGAACGCCAGCCCATTCCACAGCTCTCGGATTTCCCTCGTCGCGTCCGGATAGACCCGCTTGAATGTTATCCCCCAGTAGCCGTTGCCGAGGTCTTCAATGTCCTCGATATGTATCTCAACTCCGAGCCTCTCGAAGTGTGTTACCATTTTGTGTGCCGTTGTGATGTTCTTGACGCGGACGGTGAAGGTCTCGTCAACCTCGCCGCCGTTGGCAACTTCATGAATGCTCTCGACGAAGGGCCTCAGGAGGGCAATGCCAAGGGCTTTTGCATAATTCTCGAACTCCTCTCCCTTGACGTGGTTCTCAGCGAGATAGAAGGCGAGCCTCTTTATCCTCTGCATGAAGTAGCCGTGGGGCAGGTCAAAGAAGATGTGCGAGCCTATCTTTATGTCGTTGATGTTGGCGTAGGGAGTGACGTACTTTGCTATTCTCTTCATGTCCGGGCTCTTCATAACTATGCCCTCTCTTTTCTCCTCGCTGAGCCGCTCGATAAGCTCTTTCAGCTCCCCAACCTTGGAAGAGTCGTAGAGGCCGAAGCGCTCCACCTGCGGGATTCCGTACTCTTCAGCCAGCCTGTATCTTTCCTCAACTGGGAGGCTCCTCCCACTTCCCTTCTCCTGGATGTCGAAGAGAAAGAACTCTATGTCCTTCTTGACGTAGGGCGGCCCCTCAACTAGGTAGGGACTCTCAGGCCCGGCCATCTCACCGACCAAGACGAGGTTTGGATAGTCCTTGAAGAAATCGAAGTTTACAAAATCTTCAATTCTCTCAGTCGTGAAGGGACAGAGGAAGCCACCCCTCGTTATCGCAAGAATCTTATCATTTACCTTGACGACACGAACGTTGTAGCCGTCAACCTTCTCCTCCACGTAGAAGGGTTTGTTCTTGAAAACGCGCCTTATCCCGTTCTCGAGCTGAACAACGCGCTTTATGTGCGGAAACCCGAGAACAGCCTCCCCAGTTTCGAATACCACGGTTCCCCTCCGGAAGTTCCTCGCTGAATCCCTGAAGCGGACGTACCTGATTCCCTCGAACTCGTCCTCGGCTAAGGCTCCCTTTCCTTCAAGGATCTCTAGCCTCTCCTCTGGAAGACCCAGCTTGAGGAGCAGGTTCTTGAAGTACGAGCTTACCATTCTCTCACCAACAGAAGTTAGGGCAGCATCGTTAATAATTATTATGAATTCATGCCAAACTCAATCCAAAAACACAGTAGCTTAAAGTCATCCAAACTCCACCAGAAGAGAAAGGAAAATCAAGAAAGGCACTTCAGCGCTTCATCGTGGAGAGAACCTTTGTGGTGACGTCGTTACCTTCCTTGTCGTAGATTCTGTAGTAAGCGCTGTACGGAAGCTTCATCTTGGCCCTGTGCATGGCACCGAGGGCAAACTTGAGGTGCTGGCCGTTCACCCAGACGGTGAGTATCTTCTGGTCCTTCTTGACCCTGGCGGCGAGTCCTATCGGCTTTCCGAAGGGCCTGCGCATACCGTTTCCGTAACGGTCAGCCTTCCTTCCGGTGGCCATCGGATTTTCCCTGAGAACCTGAAACGGGTAAACCCTTATCTTGAAGTGATAGTTGCTCCTACCGACGTTCTTCTGGAGGTACCTGTTGACCTGGATACGGATGGCCTCAAGGGCGTTCTGCCTGATCTGCATGGCCTGCTCGGCGTGAAGGCTCACCTCGTACTCGAACTCGGCGGAGAGGTTGCCCATGTCGAAGATCGTTATCTTTGGACCGGGGGCACCGCGTATGTATTCCCTCCTCGTGTAAGCGGGCTTGTCAACGTCCCTATCAATCTTAGCTGGCCTAAGTCCCATACTCTCACCTCCAAATGAGCGTAAGTTAAAGCCTAAACTTAGCTGGCCATCGCTTTTATAAAAGTTTTGGATAGTGAAATCTCCAACAGAATTCTTACTCCCTCCCACCTTTAAGCTTAACGGCCTGAATTAGCAGGGCCAGCGAGACCGGCGTAAATGCCAAAAGCGCCCCGTTTAATGTAACCCCAATGTGGATTTCTCCTATTGAATACGCAAGGCCAAAGAAAACCCCTCCGATGAAAGTCGATAGGTTCTGGACACCGTTAACCCCGCCTATGGCCAGGGAAGAGCGGTGGTAGCTGGCGAGCACCTTTCTGGATATGGGCCTGAAGCTCTGAAAGGCGAAGAGCGCGAGGAATATCCCGAGGAAAACGGTGAACGATGTTTTAACAGCCGCAAGGATCGGCGAAATCCCGGCAAGTACGGCCGTCAGCTTTACCATCCCAACCTCGCTGACCTTGTCTGCGAACCAAGATGAGAAGTAGCTGAGAAGGGAAGCGAAGAAGCCAACCCACCCCAACAGGGTTGCGGTAGTTGCCTTTTCCAGCCCAAGGGCCTCGGAGACGTAGACGTACGTTATCTCTCCGGAGGTAAACGCCACTATGACCGCCATAAGGGAGGCTATAACGAGAACCTTCCTGGGATCAAGGGAAGGCCTTTGAGACCTCTTTTTCTCCCTTCTCGGTACTATCCAGTCAGTGAGAAGGATGTAGGCAATTATCATTATCAGCCCGGTCAGCACAAAGAAGAGAGAAGATATCCACATCTGGCCAGAAAGTCCCAAATCTATTGTGTAAGCATAAACGTAGTTGCCGAGGAGAGAAGCGATGCTGCCGAAAAAGAAGTAAACGGCCGTAACCCGGGCCCTTATCTCCCGTGGAGTCGCCACGGCAACGACGAACTGGGCCATGGGCCAGCTAAGGCCGTTGAGAAAGCCGTTGAGGAGCTTTATTCCAGCGACCTGAATCCAGTTCGAGGTGAGGGGATAGAGGTGAACGGCCAGGGCGTTCCCCATCATGGCGATTCCGCCGATGTAGAGGAGGGACTTCCTCTTCTCAAGGAGGAGACCGCCAAAGACAGAGGAAAATGCCCTGGCCAGAACAAAGGACATGGAAACTATTGAAACCGCCAGCATACTCGCGCTGAGCGTGTCCCTAGTGTAGAAGGCTACGGCGGGTGTGGCGAGACGAAAGGCGAGAGTACCGGTGAAAGCAGAGACCACGAGCAGGGCGATGCCAATGAGTCTTTGTCCTTCCATCAGACCACCGGCTGAACGTTAGTGCATCTGTTTAAAAGTCTTGAGCGAACTGAACGAAATTCTCATTTAAGATAAAATTTCCGATTAACTTTCGGAGAGCCTTTGACCGACCTAGAGCAAACCCTTTTTACCCCCACAGGCAACTAAAGGCGAGGTGATAAATATGGAGCTCCGCTTTGACATGACCTACGAGGACGCCTACAGGGAAGTTTACGAAATGGTGAAGCCGAAGTACAAGCTCTTCACCGCCGGCCCGGTTGCCTGCTTCCCCGAGGTTCTTGCTATTATGAGCGTCCAGATGTTCAGCCACCGCTCAGCCGAGGCGAAGGCCGTTCACGTTGACACGCTCAACAGGCTCAAGGCCTTCCTTGAGGCCGACAAAGGAGAGATAATACTCTTCCCGAGCTCCGGAACGGGCTTCATGGAGGCTGCCGTCAGGAATACGATTCCGCGCGGCGGGAAAGTCCTAGTAACGGTTATTGGAGCGTTTGGAAAGCGCTTTGCGGATGTCGTGAACGCCAACGGGAGAAAAGCAGTGGTCTTCGAGAAGGAACCCGGACAGGCGATAAAGCCGGAGGAGCTTGACGAAGTCCTAAAGAAGAACCCCGACGTCCACGCGGTGACCATAACCTACAACGAGACCTCAACCGGTGTCCTCAACCCGCTCCCAGAGCTGGCCAAGGTCGTTAAGGAGCACGACAAGCTCCTCTTCGTCGACGCTGTTTCGGCCATGGGCGGAGCGGAGATTAAGTTCGACAAGTGGGGAATCGACCTCGTCTTCGCGAGCAGCCAGAAGGCCTTCGGCGTCCCGCCGGGACTGGCTGTAGCGGCTGTCAGCGAGAGAGTTTTCGAGATAGCCGAGAAGATGCCGGAGCGCGGCTGGTACTTTGACTTGCCCCTCTACAAGAAGTTCAACGAGAAGAAACAGGGGACACCCTCAACCCCACCGCTCCCGCAGATATTCGGCCTCAACGTCGTTCTCAGGATAGTTGAGAAGATGGGCGGCAAGGAAGCCTGGCTTGACATGTACAGGAAGAGAAGCGAGATGATAAGGGAGGGCGTAAAGGAGATGGGCCTCGGAATTCTCGCCGAGCCGGGCTACGAGAGCCCGACTATTACAGCTGTCGTTGTCCCGGAGGGAATGAAGGGCGTTGACGTTTACAACGCGATGCGTGAGAGGGGCTTTGAACTGGCCAAGGGCTACGGAAGCGTCGCTGAAAAGACCTTCCGCATTGGAAACATGGGCTACATGACCTTCGACGACATAAGGGAGATGCTCGACAACCTCAGGGAAGCCATAGAGGAACTCAAGAAGAAGTGATTCTACTTTCCCCTCTTTTCTACTCCCATCATCTACCAGATGAATTTTGGCTGGAAATAATTAAGACAAAGACTAGAGTTAAAGAATCTGGATAAGCTCTCCGTCCTTGACCTTGTAAATCCTGTTTATCTTCCTGAGCCCGGTTCTCCAATCCCTCGCCAGCTCAACCACTACGTCGAACCTGTTGAAAGTGTCCTCGTCTATCCTGAGCCAGTGCATAACCTCACCTTTGATGTCATCAGTCAGCGCGAGTGACGTCACAATAAACGCATAGTCGTCTATTAGGATCTTGAGTATCGCAGCAACGTCAACTGTGTGAACCGTATCGATGACAACGTAATCCGGGTTGATGCGTCTTATTTTCTCTATGACTTCAGAAGTTCTAACATCCGTAGAGCGCCTGTCGAACTCCGTGTCAACGACCTCGATGTGGGGTCTGAAGGGCTTGAACTCGCCGTAGGCCGTGATGACGGCGATCTTCCATTCGTCGGGGACGTAGTGAAGCAGAGCCTCAACGAGCTTTGTTTTTCCGCTCCTGCTCGTTCCAACTATGAGGATGTCCTTTTTCTCAAGAATTGCCTCCCTGAGAATTTCCAGCTGTTCGGGCCTTGCGGAACCGTACCTGACGAGGTCTTCGGGGGTAAAGATGTAGACTCCCATAATACCACCAATTTAGTTTCCTTGCCAGTGGTTATAACGATATCGAGTCTCCAAAACCCGGAAACAATTTAGACATCCAGTGTCCTTATTGGTATCTTGCTTTGTCTTTATATCAAAAATCCAAGAAATAATCTGTTAAAATCTGTCCAAATGACACTAATTTTTGAATAAAAGACATAAAGAAGAAGTGCCAAACTACCTATCGGTGATGCTCATGAACGCAGTCCAGATGGTAAGCAGGAGCATAGAACCCGTTGTTAGAGTGCAGACCGAGGCCATAAGATACCTCACCGGGGAGCTGACTTCCCGGGGGTTTAGGTGGCTACTTCCAGTCATGCTCAGCTCTATAACCGACCCGCTCTGGCCCGACCCAGCGGCGAGCAAGATGATGGCGCCGGAGATTGAAGCCTATGGCAGTAAGCTGAAGCTCATGCATAGCATGATTCTCCATAAGCAGTTTGCGGTAGCGATGGGGCTGGAAAAGATATTCGTCCTTTCGCCAAACATCAGGCTTGAGGAGAGAGAAAGCGACGACGGAAGACACGCCTACGAGTTCACCCAGCTCGACTTTGAAATAGCCCACGCCAGCATGGACGACGTTATGAGGCTGATAGAAGAATTAATCGTGGGCCTGTTCAGGGAGCTCAGAGGGCCTGTATGGGAGACCTTTGAGAGAGAACTTCCGAGGGTAAAGCGGCCATTCAAACGCTTTACCCTTGAAGAGGTTATCGAGAAGTTTGGCAGTGAAGACAAAGCCAGCAGAGAGATGGACGAGCCCTTCTGGATAACTGACATACCGAGGGAGTTCTACGACAGGGAAGTCGATGGCCACTGGAGAAACTACGACCTTTACCTCCCGGAGGGCTACGGCGAGGTGTCCAGCGGCGGGGAGAGAGAGTGGGAGTACGAGAAGATACTGAGAAAGATCAAAGAGGCGGGGCTAAGCGAAGAGTCCTTCAGGCCCTACCTCGAAGTTGCCAGGGCAGGAATGCTCAAACCGAGTGCGGGGGCCGGGATTGGCATAGAGAGACTAGTCAGGTACATAGTCGGAGCGAAGCACATCGCTGAAGTCCAGCCGTTTCCAAGGGTTCCAGGAATTCCGGCGGTGATATGACCGCTACCGTTTAATTTTTCCTTCAAGGTTCAGCTTTTTCAGGACGATTTCCCACTGCTCCTCGGGGACTCTGGGTGGAGAGGTAAGCTTCTCAGCCCTCTCCCTGTCCATTAAGCCGTACCTCACGAGGGCCGCTATCCTTCTGTGCTCAAAGGAGTGCCCGTGAACCTTGTAGTAGCGCTCAAGAGCAGGGCCAAGGACGAGACAGTTGGTCGTGTAGCCTGGGAGCTCGGGGAACTCAAAGGGGAGCTTTTCAAGGATTTCAAACCTCTCGCACTCCGTCATCAAGGAGAGGAGCCTTATCTGGATAACACCGCCGCTCATGAGTCTGTATGGCTTGTGGCCAAAGGGGAGCTCATGGCCAGTGATGATGTAGCGGTAGCCGTTTTTCAGGGCGTACTTTCGGAGTTTCTCCATCGTCCTCTTCGAACAGGCCCTGCAGGGACTTTGGGCCTTCAGCAGGGCCTCCCTGAAGATGTCCGAGTAGTCATAGCGGAGGATTTTGAAGGGGACTCCAAGAGCCTCGGCCATCCTCCGGGCGTTCTCGATGGCTTCCTCTGCCATTAACCCGTGGTCTATCATCACCGCCTCAAGCTCCGGGACTTTGTAGACTTCCTTCGCAAGGTAGAGGGCAACGACGCTGTCCTTCCCCCCAGAGTAAGCCACGATGGCCCTATCAACTTTCTTCATCAGCTCATCAAGTTCTCTTCTAATTTTTTCCCGGTCGAAGGGGTGCTTCAGGTAGACCTGACACTCCCGACATATTGGCTTTCCGTCTATTATGTCTATCTTTGCAGTTCTCTCGTCGTGGATGCAGATTGAGCACTTCAGCACTACCAACCCCCAATCTGGATCACAGAAGGACTCTTAAAAACAATTCTATCTCTACTTGCCAGATTCTTTTATTACCGCCTTGATGCACGCCCCCAAGAGAACTCGAGCAGGACATAAGCAAGGACAACAGCCCATCCAATCGCAGAGTACACCCTCAGGCGCATAAACGGGTCGTGGAACTCGGCGTTTACTGTGGATGCCTTCGATACAGTAATTAGCGTAAGCCCCGTGCGGTCGTCTCTGATGGGTTCTACAAGCTCTCCGTTCACTCTAATTTCCCAGTGGGGATAGTAGCTCTCAGAGACCCTTATAAGCATTGGTTTTGAAGGTGAGACTATAAGTGAGTACTTCCCGTCCGATCGGGAAAGGAGTGTGTAGTTAAGGCTTCCATCAATTCTGGCAAGACCAAAGACCAACTCCGCCTCTTTCTTTGAGTCCCAGTAGATGCTGTGGTAGAGGATGTTGCCACCAACAAGGTAAAGGGTGCCTTTCCCAAGCTTCACAACGCCGATCATAGATTTATTCCCGACGGAAAGCAGAGAAGTAACGTTCTCAAAGACCGGGCCGTACCAGGGCATGCCATCATAATCAAAAGGTGCGAAGACAGAGACGTTGAAGACCTTAGAGCTGAGACTGGAACCGTCAATGCGCTCCATCACGCCACATACCCCGAACAAACACCCGCCCCTCTCGGGCACCCACACGACTGTACCGCCCCTCTGCAAGAAGTCCCAAAGAAGGCTCTCTTCTTCTTTTGAGGGGTTTCCAGCGTAAACAACACCCACAGCGCCAGGGGGGATCGTAGCGAGTTTGGACGAATCTTCAAAGTAGGCATAGTCTACTGGGAGATCGTAGAAGTTCCCGACGAGCACCGCTCCCACGGGTTCAACAAAGCTGACGTTGCCAGTGTACACCCAGTAGCGACCTATTTTCACAATCTTTGAATAGTTCCCCACAGTGACGTTGGTAGAGGCTATCAAAAACTTCACTGCGTAGGAGTTGAGGTAAAGGGAAGCGTCATGACCGGTTGATAGGAGATACCACATCCTAATGTGGCCCTCCTCTGCCGGATCTCCCTCATGGTACCATCCGTTCAGGGTGGCCTTACCTGTAAGAACGGGCAGGTAGCTATGGGGCGAAACAGCGGGATGCACCACAAACCGCCAGTCATCTCCGGGCTGTTCACGGAGAAACTTGGCGACCTCCATCAAGTCCTGAGGATACGACGGGACTGATCTGGCATAGGGCAAAGTGCCAAGGATCAAAAGGGCCGTAGCCAAGGCTCCAGCAACGAGCTTCCATCTACATTCCACACCAGTCAAGGCGTCGGCAACGATGAGGGGAACAAGCAGGTTGATCATATCCACCCATCTGTAGGGTGGTATCATCGAGAGAACAGGTAGTGAGTGAATCCAAGGGGTCGGTGAGTAGTATCCAAGCGCGAGGTAGAGGTAAAGCACGGCAAGACCAAGAGTGCGGCGCCAGAGTGTACCCCGGAAGTACGCAACCAAGAGGAACGTTAAAAAGATCGCTATGGACGAAATCCCTGCAGGCTCAAGGAAGAGTGAAGGAGACAAGCTACCTCCCTTAAAAAGCCACGGATGTCGATATATATTCCAGAAGTTCAGCCATTTACTCTCCATGAAGAATGGTACGTACCAAAAGGCCGTGAGTGCCACGACGAGTCCGCCGACCTTAAAAAAGTTCGAGAGAACGCGGGGTCTTCTAAAGTCCTCAACGAAGAGCACGAAACCTGTAATAACGAGAGGCACCATTGCGGAGTGGTGCACTAAGGATATAACGGAGATCGCCACAGCAGATGCCACTAAGTACCTCTCACGCACCTCAAAGGCCCAGAGAAGAGCGAGAAGAAAGAGGGGAAACAAGTTTATTGAATTGGCCCTTGGAAAGTTAGCCTCCATATAAGCTACTCCCAGATGCCAGGGGAAGAGGAGAAAAACAAGGGGTGCAACGTATGGCTCGCGTCCAGTCCTTCTCAGGTAATAGTGGAGGGCAACCGCACCTACGAACGAGGTCAGCATCAGGGTGGCAGCATAACCCCTGATGTCGCTTCCGAGTACAAGTCCAAGAAAAGCCCCTATGAGGTACGATAAAGGTGGATAAAACCTAAGGAACGGGAAGCCAGAGTACCAGTCTTCAATCCATGGTTCCCACCCATTGCTCATGAGCTTGTGTATTTTGAAAAGATGACCATCCCCATCCGTGGGAAGAGCGGGAGGAGACGGAGCTGTGAAGAGGGGGAGATATAACAGCACTGCAATGGCCGCCAGCAGGGCAAAGTAAGCCCTCCTCAAGATGATCCCTCCAGGAATTCAACAAGTTCGGCAAGCCCCTCCAGGTTTGAGGCGAAGAACGTCGAGTGCCCATCGGTGCCCAGCCAAAGTCCCCGGGCAAGCTTTAAGATTTTTACCCTCCCCCATGGAGCCACTATAAAGCCCTCAAACCGGCCTTTAAGGGAAAGGTCGACAGCGCCTATAAACACTGCCTTTCGAAGGTGTCCCTCATGGGAGAGGAAGGCTTTAAGGATGGGGGCAAACAGCTCGGGCTCAAACCATATGGTAACAGTGTTCCCAGAGTACTCCGCGACAAGGCGGGCACTTCTACCCGCAATCATATACTCAGCAACGTATCTATCCCTACCATACCATGAGGCGACTCGACTCTCCCCAATAAACCTATCAAGGAACTTAATCATATATGCAATGTTTTTTATCTGCACTACCGCCATTTGAACCATCATGTATTTTAAGCACTTTAAATAAAACCCTTATCATGAAACCAGCACTGAAGTTCCAATCAGCCCTCTATCTGTACATCCTGATAACTATCGGGCTAGCACTCTTGGTGCCCCCAGCCTATGCACTCGAAGCAGTTCTAATATTTCTGTTCCTACTAGTGTTCTCTGGCACAATATTCTACTCTCTACTGATCGTTGCATCAAGAAGAAGCTATCCCTTCAAGGTCGAGGTCCAGGAGAGAAGCCCCTTCTTTGAACCGCTCGTTTACGTTCTGATTCCAGCCCACAACGAGGAGAGCGTCATAGAGATAACCGCCAGGACTGTGCTCAATCAAGACTACCACAACTTTAAGCTGTTTTTGATAAACGACAACTCCACGGACTCAACGAGAGAGATTATGGAGAGAATAGCTTCAGAAAATCCAAAGAAGATCACCGTAATTGATGTCCCTCCTGAGAGGGGCAGGAGCAAGCCAAGAGCCCTCAACTACACCCTCGAAGTGATAGAGCAGTCAAGGGAGCACCCGGATTATGTCTTCATCCTAGACGCTGACTACCTTCTACATCCCAATGCACTCACCACCCTTGTAGGGATAATGGAAAAGGCACCCGAGTACGTCGTGGGAATTCAAGGAAACGTGAGGCCGAGGAACTGGAGCAGGAACTTCGTAACGAAATTCATAACTCTCGAGCGGCTTGTGGGTTTCAACGTCGCCATAGAAGGAGACATGAAGCTAAACGAAAACGGGAAGTATGGAGGAACCGTTGCCCTCCTCAGGTTTTCACACCTCCTCCGGCTCGGCATGTTCAGGGAGGACTCGGTCACAGAGGACACGGACCTGTGGGCTAGGGCCATAATCTCGGGCTACCGCTTCTGGTACTACCATGGAGTCATCGGCTGGGAGGAAGCAGTTGAAACCATGAAAGACTACATAAAGCAGAGGTCGCGGTGGGCACAGGGCCACTTCCAGGTAATGCTCGATTACTATTGGAACGTCCTGAGAAGCTGCTCCGGAATTGCAGAAGGATTTATAGAGCACTTCTACCTCATAAGCTACCTCGTTCCCGTGTTCTGGTTCCTCTCAGTTGTCTTGAATGGTTACATCATCCTCTCAGGTAACATACCCCTTGCACTGGCAAGACCGAGGTTGTTCCTTGCAGTCTCAATAACAGCGTTTTTGGTGTTCTGGGCCTCCGTGGCGTATTCCAACTGGGTGGAGATGAAGAGACACAACTACTACGTACCATGGAGTTTCGTCGCGGCATACCCTCTGTACTTTATGATCTTCGTCCTTGCGGGAGTTGTATACACTATGAGGGGCCTCATAAAACTACTGATAGGAAAGCTTACATGGGAAAAGACCAAGCGGTTCACTTGAAGGGATCCTTGATCGAGAGCCTATCAAGCTCACCGCCAATGAGTGAGTCATAGAGCACAGATGCAACTTTCAGATCGTCCCTGAAGAGACCAAGAACGTACTCACCTATACCTTTAAAGAGCAGAAGGGTAGCAACGAACGCATATCCACCCTTAAGCACATCAGCAGTGTAAAAGATCACGGCGGCGAGGACATGAACCGAAGCGTAAGCACCCAGAGGAGGATTCACGTATTCCTCAAGGGCATGGAAGTAGCGGATAAACCTGATTTTCCTTAGAGAGATGTACATCTCCCGATACATCAGGAATGAAGCAAAGAAAAACATTGACGCCACTAGGTAAACCAAGGCGTGAGACAGACTGGCCTCCATAACCCAGACTGCGGTAAAAACTGCACAGAGAGCTGCACTCACAAGTAGGGCAACCATATAAAATTTTAAAAGGATCAACACATGCCTTCTTTCTCCGGGAAACCTTACCACGATTCTCATTTTTCCACCCTGAAGTCAATCGGCTTCTCCAGCTTCCAGAAGCGGCAGAAGGAACACACTTCCCCGCTCGACGGCATCCCGCAGACCTTACACTCCCTAAGCTCTGTCTCCTCCAGTTCAGCCTCGAAGAGGTGCTTCTTCCTCAGGTAGCCCTTGACGAAGTTTATCTTCGTTCCCGGTCTTTTTTCTTCCATCTCGTTGAGGATTGCCTTCCACTCGAGGGTTGTCGCCCCCCTCGCATAGGGGCACTCGTCTATCTCGTACTCTATGCCGTTAGCCAAAGCGTATGCAACGACTTCTCTCTCGGTCACCTCGTAGAGGGGTTTTACCTTCTTCACGAGCTTGCCGTTGAACTGCGCTGGTGTTACCGGCCCCTGCTTCGCTAAATACTGCGTGTTCCAGTTCATTAGGTTGTTAAAGATGAAGCTGGCCTCATCATCGAGGTTGTGGCCTGTGGCGACTGCATCAAAGCCGTTGTCGTAGGCGAACTTGTTGAAGATATAGCGCTTGGTTAAGCCGCAGTAGGAGCACGTCGGCCTCCTCGTTCTCACCTCGCCGATGCCGTAGCCGAGGAGCTCTTTGAGCCTGACTATGTGGAGGGGAGCACCTATCTTCTCGCACTGCATCTTCGCGTATCTCTCACCCTTCTCCGAGTACTCGCCGATGCCGAGGTTTATATGAAGGCACTCGATGTTGTAGCCGAGCTTTTTGAGGACGTAGGCTGTAACCGCCGAGTCCTTGCCGCCGCTGACGACGACCAGAACCTTCTCCTCTGGCTTCAGCATCTTGTAGCGCTCTATCGTCCTCCTGACCTTCCTCTCAAAATACTCCTTAAAGTGCTCCTCGCAGAGGTACATTTTTGGGTAGTGAAGCTTGATGAAGGCAGGTCTCTCGCAGAACTTACATTTTACGGGCATTTTTTCCACCAGCAGAGAAAGAGAATGGGAGTTTAAAAAAGCTACTCATTGAGCGACTCAACCACACTCTTCCAGTTGCCCGGTTTCCTGAAGTCCTCCTCCGTGTACAGGCCCTCCTTCTTGAGTATCCCCCTCGCGGCGAGAATGCCAGTAGCTGCAGCGTTCACTATGTCCCTGCTCAGCCCGGCCCCGTCCCCGGCTGCGAAGATGTCCTCGATGCTCGTCTCAAGGTTCTCGTTTACCTCGGCTCTCATCGCGTAGTACTTTATCTCGGGAGCATAGAGCAGGGTGTGGTCACTGGCTACGCCCGGAAGGACTCTATCAAGCTTCTCAAGCCCCTCTATGATGTTTGTGACGACACGGTGGGGAAGGGCCATCGCTATGTCTCCAGGGGTAACGTGCTTGAGAGTCGGCTCGACGTCGCTCCTCCGTATTCTAGCCCAGGTGCTCCTCCTGCCCCTCCTAAGGTCTCCAGGGCGTGGGAGAGGGGTCTTTCCCCCGCCGATAGTCGTGGCGAGCTGGGCGATACTCTTTCCATAGGCGGTTGTGTCCTCAACTGGTTCGGTCAGCTCTATCCTCGTCAGGAAGGCGAAGTTCGTGTTGTTGCTCTTCTTCTCGTGCATGGAGTGGCCGTTTACCCCAACGTAGCCATCGTAGCGCTCCTCAACCACGAAGCCGTTCGGGTTGGTGCAGAAAGTCCTCACAAAGTCGTCGTATGTGTCGGTATATATGTGGAACTTAGGATCGTGGTTTATGCTCGTTATCGGTTCCATAACTATAGCCGGAACCTCAACACGAACTCCAACGTCAATCGGGCCGTGCCTTGCCTTCAGTCCGATCTTCTGGGCAACATCGTGGAACCAGTCAGCTCCTCCCCTGCCTGGGGCGACTATGATGTACTTAGTTCTGATTTCAAAAACGTCCTTTCCTCGCTTTACCTTCACCCATCCCCTATTGAACTCAAGGGCCTTCGTCCAGAGCATGAACTTGACGCCCTTGCTTTCGAGGTATCTCTTGATATCCCCTATCACTTCAGGTGTCCTGTCTGAACCAATGTGCCTCTGTATTATCGGGATGAACTTCACCCCGGCCTGTGCCGCCTTCTGCTCCCAGTACCTGACCTGCTCGGGATCGCCCTTGAAGAGATTCCTCGGGGCCTTATGTCTCAGAAGTATCTGGTCAACCTCCCAGACGAGCTGCCAGGCATAGTTCTCGTCGTTGGTTAACTCCCTGAGGTCGCCGCCAATATCTGGACGGAGGTTTATCGTGCCATCGCTCAACCCGCCTGCGCCGCCGACGCCGCTCATTATGTGGCAGGGCTGGCAGCCTATGCAGTAGCCGAGTTCGTACATCGGGCACTTCCTCTGGTCAACGTCGCCGCCCTCGTCGATCACGAGAACCTTAAAATCACTCTTTTCCGCAAGCTCATAGGCCGCAAAAAGTCCAGCAGGACCAGCACCGATTATAACAACATCGTAGGCCCTTTCGCTTCCGTTTCCAGAGACCATATTTCCCTTACCGGAGTCTATGGGCATTACCTTAAAAAGTTTTTGGCTAAAATTAGTCAAAAAATCTCCAATATCTCAAGAATTTTAGACATATTTATGTCAAAAAGCGCCCGAAACATTTAAACACATCGAGATAATAAACCTGTATCAGTGAGTACAATGGAGGACGTTTCAGGTGTCTCAAATACAAAAGCCAGCAAGGCAAAAAAAGTCCATCTCATCCACAGCAAAAGACGCCTTTTAACGCTCCAGAGAAGAGAAGAACTAAGCCACAACATCCGCTATATCTCCAAGGTTCCCGTAAGTCTCGTTATGGATACTGAGTTTCTGACCCTCCATCCTGGTGACCCACTATCCAAGCTCGTCCAGGAGTTGAGGGGAGAGGAAAGCTCCGCAGTCGTGGTTGACGATGAGGGAAAGCTCCTCGGCTTTGTGACCATGAAGGACATACTCCACTTCTTTGAACCACCGAAGAGGTATTCAGTGGTGGGGATAAACCTTCTCAAAAAGTACTCAGTCAACAGGGCCTCCAGAGTTGGAGATATAATGGTGAAAAAGCCGATAACGATTAACGTGGATGAAAACCTCGGAAGGGCAATTCAGATCATGCTTGAGACTGGAAAGCACCACCTTCCCGTCGTTGACGATGAAAACCGTGTCCACGGCGTCCTCGAGGTTAAGGATATCATCCGGCTCATCCGCATAGTATCGTACTGAGATCGAATAACCGGCAGGGGATGACAATAATGGACGTATTCCTCGAACTGGCGCTGATACTGATAGTTGCGAAGCTGTTCGGATACATCACCGCTCGCCTCGGCTTTCCAGCGGCCCTCGGTCAGCTCATTGGTGGGATTCTAATAGGGCCTTCAATCCTCGGGATCGTTTCTTACGATGAGGGCGTCAGGCTCCTCGCCCAGCTCGGTGTCGTCATGCTTCTATTTTTAGCCGGTCTTGAGACTGACATAGAGGAGTTCAAGCATGTCGGAATTCCAGCCTTCATAGTTGCTTCAATGGGCGTCCTCGTCCCCTTTATTCTCGGATATCTGGGTGCACTTGCATGGGGATACCCACACGTTCAGGCTCTCTTTCTCGGCGGTGTCCTTACCGCGACGAGCGTCGGATTGACTACCAGCATCCTGATGGAGATGAAGAAGCTCAGGACGAGGGTAGGAACAACGATTTTAGCTGCTGCCGTAGTTGACGACGTTCTGGGCATTATCGTCCTGACGATTCTCGTGGGAATAAACACCCGCGGGAGCGTTTATATGAAGGATCTCCTCATAATCCTCGGTGAGGTTGCCGTTTACTTCCTCCTCGGGCTTCTCATTGGAACTCCAGCGGTTAAAGAGGCCCTAAAGGCTTCGGAAAAGATAACCCTTCCAGAAACGGTAACGGCCATGGCCATAGCCATAATGCTCATCTTCGCCTATCTCGCCGAGCAGTTCCAGATCGCTGGAATAACCGGTGCATATCTGGCTGGAATCCTCGTGGCAACGACCGAAGAGGCGAGGAAAGTTACAGATAAAACAGTGACGATAGGGTATTCCCTCTTTATTCCAGTATTCCTCGTGAGCATTGGAATAGAAAGCGATGTGCGGATTCTTACCACAGCTGGAACCTTTGCCCTCGTCTATGCTCTGCTTGCGATAATCGGCAAGATAATAGGCTGTGGTCTCGGTGCGGTCTTTTCAAAGTTCAGACCCGTTGAGGCCCTCCAGATCGGTGTGGGGATGGTCCCAAGGATGGAAGTTGCCCTTATCATGGCCAACGTTGCACTTGAAGAGGGGGTCTTTGATAGGGGTGTTTTCGCGATTCCGGTCACGATGGTTGTGATAACGACGATTGTAACGCCTTTCCTCCTGAAGTGGGCCTTCTCAAGGGAGTAGAGGCGGTAGCATGGAGATACTCCTCCTGATAGCAGTAATGCTCGCCACCGCGAAGGTGATGGGGTACGCCTTCGAGAAAATCGGCCAGCCGGTTGTTCTGGGCCAGATATTCGGCGGCCTGTTGATTGGCATCTTTTTTGACACGAACCCGATCATCGGCCAGTTCTCCAACCTCGGCGTTCTGCTGCTCCTCTTCATAGCGGGCCTCGAGAGCGAGCTTGAGGAGTTCAGGCGCGTTGGAAAGCAGAGTGTCTTTGTGGCTGGAGTCGGTGTCCTCGTGGCATTCATCCTTGGGTTTGGCGTTGCCTACTTCTTCGTCCCGTTTCACGAGGCGGTTCTCTACGGTGCGATGATGACGCCGACGAGCGTGAGCATTACAGTGAAGGTTCTCATGGAGATGAGGAAGCTAAACACGCGCGAGGGGACTACTATTTTGGCGGCCGCTGTCGTTGATGACGTCCTTGGAATCCTCGTGCTAACGGTTGCTATCTCGATGATTCGGGGCGGCTCGGTTAACTACTCCAGCCTTGCGGAGGTGCTCATCTCGGTCTCCCTCCTCCTGTTCTTCTTCCTCTACTTCGGCCCTGAGATGGCCGATAGGGTCTTCCGCTACGTCTCAAAGATCGACCTGCCAGAGAGCGAGACGGCCTTCGCCCTCGTCTTTCTGATAGTCTTCGCCTATCTCGCTGAGCACCTTAGCCTCGCCTCGATCCTCGGGGCATACCTTACCGGCCTGGCGCTCGGCCAGATTCCAAAGAAAAAGGCGATAATGGAGCACATGAACGTCCTCGGCTATTCTCTCTTCATCCCACTCTTCTTCGTCGAGGTAGGAATGAGGATAGAGCTGTCCTACATCCTTCACGCGGGGCTCTTCGCGGTTCTCTACACAACCGCAGCTATCGTCAGCAAGGTAATCGGTTGCGGCCTCGGGGCCAGGTTGGGTGGCTTTGAGTGGGAGTCTTCCCTTAGGATAGGGGTCGGGATGATACCCAGGATGGGTGTGGAGCTGGCGATGCTGGCGGTTGCGATGTCGAGCGGAATAGTGGGAGGGGACGCCCTCACCGTGGCCATCCTTATGGTGTTCACGACCACGGTAATAACGCCACCGTTGTTGAAGGTCTTGTACATTCAGGATTGATTCATTAGCAGCAATGATGTGACTAAAAACCCCAGAAAGTACCCAATCAAACACAAAAATTTATATTTAACTTTAAGTAACTAAATAGGCTAGGAGAGAACAGGGGGTGGTGTACATGGAGAGCATCATGATAAATGAGATCATCAAAATAATGAAACTATCCGACCGGGACATACTCAACACTCTGCGCAAAGTGCGCCTTCGGCGTTTCCTGCCCAGTTTGTGGGTCTCATGATGTTGTTAAGATAGGGCACATCAAGAGGACCCAGAGCGAGCTTAAAATTCAACGCTTTAAGTGCAAAAGATGCGGAAGAACTTTCACGGAGCTCGAAGGGACACCCTTTGAAGGTGTCCATGACCTGAAAGCTCTAGTAGCGGTTTCATATCTACACCTCAGGGCCAATTTAGACGACGCAGCCATATCCAAAATGCTGAAGATACCATATCCAACTGTTAAGAGGCTATCCCAACGGGCCAGGAGGCATAAGGGGTTCATGGAGAAATTTCTGGAAGTGTTACTATCAGAAAAGCCATAAAGACATTTGATAAAAATTTGTTTAAACTTCTACCTTTTTCCAGATATAGTTTAAGATTTGCAATGTATGTACCATATTTGGAACAAAATCAGACGAGTAGCAAACCTTAACATATCACTAAAATAACTGGAAACAGTTTTTGCCTACATGTTTTTATTGTTACAATATTGCCACTAAATTATAACTAAAAATGGCATTATATTCATGAACAACACCAAAAAGAAGCCAAAAAATTAAAAAATAATACCTAAAGACACATTACCTCGGGTAGGGGGCTATGGAATTCAGAACGTACCTTCAAACAATTCAACGGATAGTTTCAATGCCCGAAGAACACATTATAACAAAAGTCTCAGAGCTATCCACACCAAAGTGCCCGGTCTGCGGCTCAACCTTGGTCGTCAGGATAGGATACATCACAAAATCAAACGGTCTCAAGGTCCAGAGGTTTAAATGCAAGATGTGCGGAAGAACTTTCACAGAACTGGAGGGGACTCCTCTAAAGGGCGTCCACGATATAAAGCTAACACTTCTTGTCGCTTATCTGATGCTGCATTTGAGATTAGAGCCGAACACAATAGCTCGTATAACCGGCAAGCCATATACAACAGTCAAGCGAATCTCACGTAAAGTTATAGAGCACCGGAGATTTTTTGAAAACATACTGGCAGTACTCCTGGATGCAGCCGATTATAGTGAAACATATTGGCACAGAGCAAAATCCGCTAATGAATATTGTTGACAAACAGCCAGATAATATAATTCCTAAACAACGATTATGCCCGAGTTCAGTGTTAAATGTCATTGAAATATGACATTTAGTTATGGTAGCATACTCCATAAACAAATTTTGATTTCGCGAATTTCCAGTTATATATTTCTGGGTTGCTATAACAATAATAATGATTCTTTAATGACAATATTACAAAAATAACGCAAAAAGCTTAAAAATCTAACAATTAGGTATATAACATATTGGCAAGGACCTCATCGAAAGACTAGGAATAAAAGACTCAACAAACCTCGGAGGTGGGCAATGGAATGATTTCAAAGGTCCCGACGAGGTATAAAACAAGCCTGCTTATTGAGCACACATCTGAGGACATAGTTGGTTATACCCTCATCAAGTTACTCCAGGGATTAACAAAGATCCAGGATAATCCAAGAAACATCATAATAACGGACTTTTTGGACACGCTCTCGATTTACCTATACCAAGCCGAGCTCCTCAATATGGACACTACCTTTGTCAGGGACCTGTCAGTTATCAAAGTAGGCGGAACGGTAGAGACAGGAAAAGTGCTCTACAAGATACCAATCTCCCCCTATCCAGTGTATAAAGCCCGATATAATGAAGCGATTTCCAAGATACTTGAAAACAGAGAATCCCAGCCCCAATTCAACATTCAGCTTGGTATAGAGATGGTGATAAACCTGTTCAATAGACACGAAATGCTTGAGCAGATACATGACATTGGACGGCAGATAATCCAGAACAGGGGGGTTGTCAATATAGTTTTCGTCAACTCTGAGGCCATAGAAAAAGCATCTATCGAAGCCCTGCCGTTGCTTAGGACAATGTTTCCCATAGTGCTAAAGCTGGGGAGATTCGGTGAATCTTACACCGTACAGAAGAGCGTTTTTCCTGAGATGAGAGGAGTAAGGGAAGAGGTGTGAGAAATGAACTTCAGACAGAAACTCATACTCTCAATAACCATTCCGCTTGTCCTGGTCGTTGCCAGTGCAGTAATAGTACAGCAATACGCGATGAAGAAACTGACAGAGGCACTCGCAGGTTCGGGAGCCAATGTCCAGGCAGCACTGGCCTCCCATCAGCAGGTCCTGTGGATGAGCATCGGGATAATGATACTTACAGCGCTTACCTCAGGAGGTGTGGCGTACTGGCTGATAAGGTCTGCACTCGATCCAGTGATTACAGTAACCAACGTTGCTAGGGTCATCTCCGAGGGCCGTCTCAAAGAAGCAGAAAAAATGATCGAGAGGATACGCTATAGAGAACGCGACGAAATCGGCCAGCTTATAGAGGCATTCAGGATAATATCAACTAATGTTTTGGAAACACTCGATGTGATCGTCGAAAGAATGCAGAAGATGGCCGAAGGAGACATATCCGAAGAGCTAACGACCCATGCCAAAGGCGACTTCGAGGAGATACTGAATTCAATGCGTTCGGCAATATCAAACCTCAAGAACCTCATGCTGACAGTCAAGGATCTCGCCCTGACCCTAGAAAAGAGGGCAGATGAACTGACAACCATAACGAGCGAGATAACAGAGGCCGTAAACCAAGTCGCCGAGGCCATAAGTCAGGTAAGCAGCGAGGCACAGAGGCAGCAGGTTAATATAACGGAGGTCATGGAGAGCATGAACCTCACGGCGGAACTTACCCAAAAAACCATGGATGCCGTTGAAGAGTTCAGTGAAGTTGTCAACAAAGTTCTGGAAATATCAAAAGAAGGAGAAGAAAAAGGGGAAACTGCAATAAACAAGATTGAACAGATTCAGAGGTCTATGCACTCCATCAAGGATGCAGTCTCAGAAGTAGCGGATAGGAGCAAAAGGATCAACGAAATAATTGACGCCATAAGTGCTGTAGCAGAGCAGACTAACCTCCTGGCGCTTAATGCAGCCGTTGAGGCCGCCCGCGCGGGAGAGCTTGGAAGGGGCTTCGCAGTAGTGGCAGATGAGATAAGGAGTCTAGCCGAGGAGAGCAAGAAAGCCGCAGAGAACATAAGAGAGATAATCAGAGAGATACAGTCCAAGATAGAGAACGCCGTCATCGAGACTCAGAACGGCTCTCAGATCATCGACGAGTCCGTTGATTTCCTCAGAGAGACTGTCGGCTATCTGGTAGACGTGGGTGAACTCCTCAGAGATGTTGAGAGCCGTTTTGAGGGCCTTAGGTCTGAGATAGAGAGAACGGGCCAGGAAGTTGAAGAAGCCAAGAAAGCGCTTGAAAACCTGGCAGCAAGCGCGGAGGAGACCACTGCCAGCGCAGAGGAGGTCAGTGCAAGTGCAGAGGAGCAAGCATCTGCCCTTGAGGAGGTTCGGAGAAACATTCTCGCCCTTAGACAGGTAGTCAGCGATCTGCGTAAGGCAGTGGAATTCATTAAGGTAGAGGTGGGGCAATGATGACACTTGCTGAGGAAAACATCATTGGGGAGATCGTCAGCACAATGGAGAGCGGTTCGATTCTTTCTATATTCTATGACACATACTCAATGGGTTGGACCTTTGGTTTCAAGATATTCTACTATCTGATTAACCATTACAACTCCCTCGGCGTTATTCACAATTATTCTCTTCCAGTTCCTAGGCTGATCTCGAGGGCCATATTTGCTAGCAAACCGGACCTCATTGAAACACTGAAGAGGAGAAAGCTACTAATAGTGGATATATTTGGCTCAAAGTACAATATTCATCCAAATGAAGACTATGTAATCCCAATAACGAATCCAACAGAAGAAACATTAGTGCCCAAAATAGAAAAGATTAACAAGGAAAGAATACATCCACTCGCAAAGACAGGGAACATTGTCCGTCTCATATATACCGTAGATGGATCCGTTGCTCTGTTTGGGGAAGTACCCACATTAAAAACATAAACGCGTATATGGCAACACTTGCGAGAGAGGCCATGGATTGGAACATCTTCACCATATTACTTCTAAATAAGGACGTTGTATCAGAAAGATTATCCGCCTGGGTCTCGAGCATCTCAGACACTATTATCACGTTTAGATCAAGCCTTGAGGAGGGTGTGCTTGAAGAGAGAATGGTAATCCTTAGGACTCCAAGTCCGAGCTTTGAACCAACTGCATACAACTTCAAACTGTCCACCGAGGACGGAAGCACCCACCACATGGACTTTAAAAAAGTGGAGTAGCTCAGACAACCGAGTGGTCATCACCGTTCAGCCAGTGCCGGTGTCATCATCGCAACGGGAGTTTGCATAGCTTTTTAAATCCCTTTTCCAACGCGACGACATGAACGAAGTGGAGACGATACTCAGCTCCGCACTCCTGATGCTCATCATGATAGACCCTAGTGATAAGATACTCCTGGTTACCTTCCTCCGCGAGGACTTCCACATAGAGGACATAAAGGCCCTCATAATCAGAGCAAACTTCATAGGGTTCATTCTCCTCGCCAGCTTTGCCGTCGCCGGGCAGATAATCCTCCAGGAGATATTCCACATCGACATAAATGCCCTCAAGGTGGCAGGCGGCTTCGTCCTTTTCAAGATAGGCCTTGAGGCCCTCGAAGGCGGTGGAATGTTCACCCTTAAGAGGGAGAAGGACATCCTTGCCCTCGCTGCTGTTCCTGTTGCCATGCCGCTGATAGCTGGCCCGGCAGCCATAACCGCAGTTATAACCATGACAGCGGAGTACGGTTACTTTGTCTCCCTCACCGCAACGGCCATAGCAATCCTAGTCGTGGCAATCTCAATGTTCGTTGCCCTTTATATGATGAAATCCGTGAACAAGAGCCTCCTCAGCATAACCATCAGAATAATCGGTCTCTTCATCATGGCAATCGGCGCCCAGATGATGGTGGAAGGGGTCATAGGGATATACCTGCTGATGACCGGAGCATAGTTTCTGATTTTCATTCAGCAACCCTTTTAACCTCCAAAACACTCCTTCTGCCAGGTGTTGAAAATGGCGAGACTCGATAAGGTCAAAGGAACGAGGGATCTCCTTCCTGAGGAAATGGCAAAGAGGAGATGGGTTTTTGAGAGGATAAGGGAAGTTTTCGAGAGCTTTAACTTCCAGGAAGTTCTGACGCCAACGTTTGAGTATACCGAGCTGTTCAAGCTGAGGAGTGGGGAAGAGGTAGTCAAACAACTATACGCCTTTCAGGATAAGGGCGGAAGGGACATTTCTCTAAGACCGGACATGACATCGAGCGTCGCCCGCCTTTACGTTAACTCTTTCCAGAACGCGCCGAAGCCGATAAAGTGGTACTACATAGCAAACATGTTCCGCTATGAGGAACCACAGAGCGGCCGCTATAGGGAGTTCTGGCAGGCTGGAGTTGAGCTGATAGGGAGCGATAAGGTTGAGGCCGACGCCGAGGTTATAGCACTCTTCACCCAGAGCTACCTCGCGGTCGGCCTTGAGGATTTCACAGTGAACATCGGGGACAGGGTCCTTCTGGACGAATTCGCCAAGATGCTGGGCGTTGAGGACGATATCGGCCTTATGAGGCTCATCGACAAGAAGGACAAGATGAACAGGGAGGAGTTCGTTGGGGCCCTCAGGGAGTTCGGGCTGGACGATGATGGCGTTGAGAAAGTCCTCTCGCTGATCGAGATTAAGGGTCTCCCCGATGAAGTTCTTCCAAAGGCCGAAGAGCTCTTCACGAGCGAGGAAGCGAAAGCTGAAATAAAGAGGCTCTACGAGCTCGTTGACCTTCTCGATGCCTACGGGGTCTCCAAGTGGGTAAGGATAGATCTCGGCATAGCGCGCGGTTTCGACTACTACACGAGCATAGTCTTCGAGGCCATAATCCCCAACGACCTGGGCATAGGCTCGATAGGGGGTGGCGGTCGGTACGACAACCTCATCGAGGTCTTCGGCGGGAAGCCAACCCCGGCTACCGGCTTTGCCATAGGCATCGAGAGGCTCATCTCGATCCTCGAGTGGAAGGGCCTTCTCCCTGAGGCAAAGCTAAGACCGGATGTTTACGTCATTCCAATCGGGGATGATAGGGAAGTGAAGAAGACTGCCATAGAGATAACCCAGGGCCTCAGGGAAGCCACCGTGAAGGCGGATATCGAGCTTACTGGGAGAAAGCTCAGAAAAGCCCTCGACTACGCTGGACGGCTTGGAGTTCCCTACGTTGTCATCGTAGGCAGGAAGGACCTTGAAGCTGGAAAAGTGACCCTCAGGGACATGGAAACGGGCAAGCAGAAGAGCATAGAGAAGGAAAGAGCCGTTGAGGAAATTCTGGAAATCCTTGGCCTCTGAATTACTTCCCGGCCCTGAACCTCGACTTTCGTTTTAATCTTCATTCCCCCAACCTTCTCACGGAGACATTGAAAGCACCATTTCAGGTGGGTAGTTCTAATCTGGAGCCCATACGAGCCGCCCAATGATATCTTCTATCCCTGGAAAACTCTTCATAGCTACACATGCAGTAGTTACTCAAGCGGTTTATTACTCTCAAGTTTGTGATCTTAATATTGTTCTGGAGAATATAACCAATTCATACTTTCTAATAGTAAATCTTTTATGGAAATGTACTTATCTTATAACTGAGGTGGTTAGTAAGTGCCGAGGCGGAAGACTGTTCTAGCCCTATTCCTCGTAGCAACACTCAGCCTGAGCATCGTTTCCCTAGTCGCTGCAGCAACCTGGGGTCTCAATGAGGAAAAACCCATCCGAATCTTCGGCTACGACGTTTACAAATTCGAAGGTTCAGGTCATTACGCCATCTTCTACCCAATGCCAGACGGGACAGTAAAACTCCTGAAAACCGGAAAAGTCGGAATATTCCCCACTTTTGTCAGGGTTCCCCGAAACGCCTGGCTGAAAGAGTACGCTAACAAAAGAAACACTCTAAAAGCCACGCCGACTCCAATAGTGATATTCGTGAGCGAAAAAGGACTGGGAATAGCAAGCATCAGGGGAAGCAGGGTAAAACTCAAAGAACTAGAAATCCTAGGGGCTTCAGAAGTTACTGCCACCTCAACCAACTCCTGCCCCAAAGACTACATCCCCGAAGGATACCGCTACTGCATTCCAAAAGACCCAACCAGCAACTGGATCAAAATAATTGCCTCAAAAGTTGTAATAGATGAAATCTCCTTCCTCGGACTCAGAATAGACAACCACGTCCTAAAAGATGTTATCTTTGACATGAAATTATACCTCAACGAAGCCACGTACTCACACTGGACTGCCGGCATCGACGTCGGACCAGTAACACTCTTCACAACAGAACTCGGAAACAAGTTCGAAGGTAAGAGTCTAAAATTGCAGTACATCACACCTTACGAAATCACTCCCCAGAGCTCAGTGTGGTCCCGCTATGTGAACCTTGACGTCAAGTATGTGGTTACCGTCTATGGTGTTCTCGCCTATGACCGTTATACTGGTAAGTACACTGAAATGCCCCTAACCCTCACGTATCCTCTAGAGATACTCACCACTGGCAGCTATAAGATCTACGAGACCACTAGCGGCGGTCAGAAGTACGTTGAATTCAATCCGGGATCAACATTCTACACTCCAAGCATAACCGAGGATCCCCGCTACCTCACTATTCCCCAGTCCACAAGCCAGGAGAGAACTTGGATAGACTACATAGGCAGAAACCAGCTCATAATTAACAAATGGCTTAAAAACACGTATGAATTTTCGAGTGAGTCGAGCTTTTCAGTGCCCATTGGGCCTGGAGCCGTGAAGGCTTTAGAAAAGGCAGGGGTTCTAGCAAAATATCCAAGCATTAGTAAAGTTCTAAACAGCATCTCACTAACCATCGGATTCCACAAAACAACAAACCAAGAATCAGAACTGTCCTATACACTCTGGGGGACACCCAAGGAAAGTTGTTATGCGTTGAATTATTATCAAAACTTAGATGTTGCTGAAGACTACAACAAAGTGAAGGTGCCGATGTTCCTGGTTACAGTGACGAATGGAAAATCACCCGGGTTCTGCGATCCAAGAACAGGCCTCTGTGCAACTAGCACAGACATAACCGACAAAGAATAAGGGCATCTTACGGTTTTTATATTTTACCTTTTAAAATTCTCGCCTTTATGATGGATGAATGTTGTCTTTTGGAAAAAATAAGATCAGGAACCCCTAACACTCCAGAAGTAGTTGATCACCTCACCCGCGAGCTGTTTGGAGATTATCTTGACGCTAACCTCGTGGTTCCAGTGAAGGGCAGACTCGCTCCAGTTGTGACTTCCCAGGAAGACTATTCTGCCGTCTATGACAACGATCTTGGCGTGAAGAGTCTTTGATGGAGAGTCGTATGAAACGTCAATCCCGTTGGACTTAAGGTAGTCATATGCTTCCCTGTTGGTATCTAGGCTGTTCTCCAGAAGAACGTGGACCTCAACGCCGCGGCGTCTGGCGCGGATCAGTGCGTTTATTAAATCGTTGGCCTCGTCCGACCAGTCGTCTGGATCGTAGAGCATGGAGAACATCATTACGTATATTTCCTGCGTTGCGCCATCAATTGCCTCAATCGCCTCCTCATAGTAATCGCGCTCTATAAGAAGTTCGACACTTCCGTCGGTGTAAGTCCTGTTGAGAACATCATAGGCTTCATTGAGCTTCAACCGGCACTTTTCCAGCTCGGAGGAAAGCTGGTCAGAGGTTGCCCTACACTCACCCAGCTCCGCTTGAGCACTTTCAAGCCCTTTCTGGCATTCCTCAAGTTTTAAACTGGTCGCGTTGCAAGCTGAGAGATTAACTAGACATTCATTATAATCCGAAGTCAGGGCGGCCAACCTGCTCTGAGTTACGTTGAGGGAGTATTCCAGCAGGGTAGCGCTACTGCGGCACTCCTCAAGGCTCGCGTTCAAAAGCTCCACCTTAGTTTTGAGGTCGGAGAGCTCTTTACTAAGATCGCTTGAGACGTTGCAGACACACTTTTCCTCCGAAACGGTTGCTACCGGGGTCTTGGATGCAGATGCAGGGGAATAGTTAAATGAGTTAGAATGAGTTTCATGACTAGGGGAACCTAAGCATCCGGCCGCTACCAAAATCAGCACCATCAAAACTGAAATTACTCGCCTCATAATGGGGCACTGAGGGAGAGCAAGCTTAAAAGTATTTTCGTAGTCATAGCTTCACCCTAAACTCATTTGCCATCCTTTTCATCCTCCAGGCCTCTAACTTCCTCACGAATGGACACTTTGAGCGCCACTTCAGATAGAGAACTCTAAGTTTGCTCTTCATCTCGACCACCAGGTTTTTATTCATGGAAATGTTTAGACCATTAACGGTTAACGGGATGATGAGTCTGGAGCCCCCTGAGAGGTGAAGAAGTTTCGCGGGGCTGACCGGAATGATAAAAAGAAAGCTCTGCAGGGAGTACATTGAGGAGATAGAGAGACTCGAACGCTCAATAGTAGAACTAGAGGGGCAGATAAACGAGCTGAAGATGCAGCTCCGCCTTAAGGTGGACGAGGCCAACAGCCTTGCGATAGAGAACACCAGCCTGAGACACAAACTTGACCTAATAAAGAAAAGAGAAAAGTACCTCATCGAACTGCTAAGGAAGTTTGGGATTCCGTTTGTGATAATTAATGAGGATGAGTTCGAGGACGTGGACGTCTCCAAATAGGCTCACTGATACTTCCTGCCCAAAAAACCACCTTCTCCTAAGGCTCAGTCTTCTTTCCAGCCTATCATTCAGTGCAAGAGGAAGCCTCCAAGTTCTCCAAATGGATAAGCAGAGGGAAACTTGAGGACTTCACCCCCGCGGCGAGGGTCCGTATGTGGTCGCTCTCAGACCTCGTTAACGCGGCCATAGACATGAACGCAAGGGCTATCTACGACGGGGAAAAGGGCGTGTATTTTGTTGTCCATGAATGCGTTCTATACTATTTTGATGTTGATGAAGGAAAGGAAGAGGAGAGTAATCTACCATCCAAAAATTCAGGGAAACCTTAATTAACTCCCCCCTCTTTTTTAGGTTCAGCTAAATGAACGGGTGATGCTTATGAGTATGGACATGACAACTCGAATGTTCAAGGAAGAGGGATGGATAAGGAAGACCTGTAAGGTCTGCGGGAAGCACTTCTGGACGCTCGACCCGGACAGGGAAACCTGCGGAGACCCGCCGTGTGACGAGTATCAGTTCATAGGAAAGCCCGGAATCCCGAAGAAGTACACACTCGACGAGATGCGCGAGAAGTTTCTGAGCTTCTTCGAAAAGCACGGCCACGGCAGGGTCAAGCGCTACCCTGTTTTACCGCGCTGGAGGGACGATGTGCTCCTCGTTGGAGCTTCGATCATGGACTTCCAGCCCTGGGTCATAAGCGGTGAGGCAGACCCGCCGGCGAACCCCCTCACAATAAGCCAGCCCTCGATCCGCTTTACCGACATCGACAACGTCGGAATCACCGGAAGGCACTTTACCATCTTTGAGATGATGGCACATCATGCTTTCAACTACCCCGGCAAGCCGGTATACTGGATGGACGAGACTGTCGAGCTGGCCTTCGAGTTCTTCACCAAGGAGCTGAAGATGAAGCCCGAGGACATAACCTTCAAGGAGAACCCCTGGGCTGGCGGTGGAAACGCCGGGCCGGCCTTCGAGGTGCTCTACCGCGGCCTTGAGGTGGCAACGCTCGTCTTCATGCAGTACAAGAAGGCCCCTGCCAACGCCGACCCGAGCCAGGTCGTTGAGATAAAGGGAGATTACTACGTCCCGATGGAGACGCGTGTAGTTGACACCGGCTACGGCCTTGAGAGGCTCGTCTGGATGAGCCACGGAACCCCAACGGCTTATGATGCGGTTCTTGGCTACGTCATTGAGCCGCTCAAGAAGATGGCCGGAGTTGAGAAGATAGACGAGCGCATCTTGATGGAGAACTCCAGGCTGGCTGGAATGTTCGACATCGAGGACATGGGAGACCTGCGCTATCTTAGAGAGCAGGTTGCCAAGCGCGTCGGCATAAGCGTCGAGGAGCTTGAGAAGGCCGTTAGACCCTACGAGCTGATCTATGCTATAGCAGACCACACGAAAGCCCTTACCTTCATGCTCGCCGACGGAGTTATCCCGTCCAACGTGAAAGCGGGTTACCTGGCGCGCCTGCTGATAAGGAAGAGCATAAGGCACCTCCGCGAGCTCGGCCTTGAGATTCCGCTCGCTGAGATAGTGGCGATGCACATAAAGGAGCTCTCACCGACCTTCCCCGAGTTCAAGGAGATGGAGGATGTAATCCTCGACATAATCAATGTCGAGGAGAAGCGCTACGCAGATACCCTCAGGCGCGGAAGCGACCTCGTGAAGAGGGAGATAGCCAAGCTCAAGAAGAAGGGCATCGACGAGCTCCCGCTGGAGAAGCTCATCCTGTTCTACGAGAGCCACGGCCTCACCCCGGAGATAGTTGCAGAGGTAGCTGAGAAGGAAGGCATAAAGGTCCACATCCCGGATAATTTCTACACCCTGGTCGCGAAGGAAGCCGAAAAGCAGACCGAGAAGAAGGAAGCAGCGGAATACGTCGTGGACTTTGAGCTTGTGAAAGACCTGCCCGAGACGAGAACGCTCTACTACGAAGACCCGTTCATGAAAGAATTCGACGCGAAAGTCCTGAAGGTCATAGACGACTGGGTTGTCCTCGACCAGACGGCGTTCTATCCGGAGGGCGGCGGTCAGCCCTACGACACTGGCGTTTTAGTGGTGAACGGCAAAGAGGTCAAGGTCACGAACGTCCAGAAGGTCGGAAAGGTCATTCTCCATAAGGTTGAGAAGCCGGAGCTCTTCAAGGAAGGTGCCACCGTCCACGGGAGGCTCGACTGGGACAGGAGGATACAGCACATGCGTCACCACACGGGGACCCACGTCCTTATGGGAGCGCTTGTTCGCGTATTAGGAAAGCACGTCTGGCAGGCTGGAAGCCAGCTCCACACCGACTGGGCCAGGCTCGACATCAGCCACTACAAGAGGATAACCGAGGAGGAGCTCAGGGAGATTGAGAGGCTCGCCAACAGGGTCGTTATGGAGAACAGGAAGGTTACATGGGAGTGGCTCCCGAGGACCGAAGCGGAGATGAAGTACGGCTTCCGCCTGTACCAGGGCGGTGTCGTCCCTGGAAGGGTCATCAGGGTTCTCAAGATAGAAGACTGGGACGTCCAGGCCTGCGGTGGAACCCACCTACCGAACACGGGGCTAATCGGTCCGATTAAGATACTCCGGACCGAGAGGATACAGGACGGTGTTGAGAGGATTATATTCGCGGCTGGAGAGGCTGCCATCAACTGGATGCAGGAAACAGAGAGACTCCTCAAGAGAACCGCCGAGATATTCCGCGTCCCGCCCGAGAAGGTGCCCGAGACTGCCGAGAGGTTCTTCAACGAGTGGAAAGAGGCTAGGAAGGAAGTAGAGAAGCTCAGGAAAGAGCTTGCAAAGCTCCTCGTCTACGAACTCCGGGAAAAGGTCGAGAAAGTGGGCAACGTCGAGTTCATCGGAGCTGTGGTTGAGGGAACCATCGACGACCTCAGGGAAGCAGCCAACAGGCTCAGGAAAGATAACCGCGTCGTCGTGCTGATAAGCAGGGAGGGCCACTTCGTGGTTGCCGTTGGAGACGGCCTCGACCTCAAGGCCGGCGAGCTGGCGAAGGTTATAACGAGCGTCGCCGGCGGCGGTGGCGGCGGAAGGAAAGAATTAGCGCAGGGCAGGATAAAGAATCCGCTCAAGGCGGAGGAAGCGATTGAGGAGGTTAAAAAGAGGCTCGGCTGAGAAGCCGTTTCCTTTTCTCCTTTACTACTTGGAGAGTGGTAGGATCAAAGTCAAAACCCTGACCAAGCAGATAATCGAACTTTCGGAAGAGCTCGGTCTTCAGGCCGTTTCCGAGTACAGAACTTCAGATGGCACCAGGATAGACATAGCAATTCTGAATGGAGAGGAGAAGATTCTCGCTATCGAGCTTGAGGCTTCCTTCAAGTGGTTTCCCCAGAGGCTCCTCTACGACGTCGTTAAGGCCCAGAGGGCAGGTTTCCCAGAGCTGTGGGTGGTAACTTCAATGCCCCAAAAGCCCGGCTGGATTGAAGGGTACGCAGAAGAGATCGGGATAAAGCTCAAATTGATAAAAGAAAATGAAGTCCTTCAGCTCTTCTCTTCCTTGTGGTATTTGATATAGATCACATCTTCACTGTGCCAGAAGGGAACTTTATCCCCAATTATCCTTATTTCTGGGGTTGCTCCCTCATAGACTACTTTCCTGGTCAGCTCCTCCGGCAGCTGGAAGTGAACGTAAACTTCCTGCGGAGCGTCCCCCTTGTGGACGTTTATTTTGAACGTGGTCTCCCCTTTAAACTGCTCTGAACCGTAGCGGACGAGGTAAGTGGTACCCTCGGGAAACTCAATCTTAAGTTCAAAGTTGTCTACGTGCGGGCTGATCTTCATGGTGAACAGTCCAAAGCCGTCCTGGGTGATAAACGTAACACTCTGATTATCCACGTAAAAGACTTCGGTGTACTCTATACTGGCCGGTGGAAGCTGGGCAGTTTCGAAGGCATAAACTACCAGCGCTATTGTGATGACTGCCATGATGATGAGCGCCTTGTTCATAGTGTGCCCCTCCAAGCAAGTTACGTCTATCTCATTATTAACCCTTTTGTGTAGGTTGTTACGCACTATGATAAAGAAATTCAAAAATTAAAGCCCAGTCGGCTCGTCGATGAAGAAAACGTCCAGGCCAAATTTTTCCTTGAGGACTGGCATCAGGGCCTTAACGCCGAGGGTCTCCGTCTTGTAGTGGCCGGCAACAAGAACGCTCTGCGGCAGGTCGATGGCCGTCAGATAGTCCGCGTGTCCAAACTCGCCGGTAATGAGAAGGTCTATACCCCTCCTCCAGGCCTCTTCGAGGGCAAACGCCCCCGCCCCGCTGACTGCTCCAACCATCTTTATTTCCCTCTTCCCGAACTCGTAGGTCCTAACCGTTGTGTCGAGCTTCTCCGCGATTATCTGTGCGATCTTCTCTATGGGCTGCGGCTCCCTGAACTCGCTCCAAAAACCTATGGTCAGCCCCTTGTACTCACCAAAAGGCCCCTTCGGCTCCAAGCCCAAAAGCTTCAGCAACTCAACGTTGTTCCCCACCTCTGGGTGGGCATCGAGGGGAAGGTGGGCAACGTAGAGGTTCAGGCCTTTCTCTATGAGGGCCTTAAGGCGCTTGTAGTGTACCCCGGTTACGTACTCCAACCCTCCCCATATCATGCCGTGATGGACTATCATCATGTCAGCACCGGCTTTAGCTGCGCGTTCTATGGTTCTGAGTGTAGTGTCAACGGTAAACGCTACCCTCTCAACTTCTTCTTTCCCCTCTACCTGAAGGCCGTTGCTCGACTTGTCAGGATAGGCGGAGATGTTTAGGTACTCATCGAGGAAAGAGACGAGTTCATCGCGCTTTACCATGTTTTCCACCGTCCTATTCACTTGGTGTATTCACTAACTGAATATGTCCAGCAACCCTTTTAAAACCGCGCCTCAACTTGGGCCGAGAGGTGTTAGCATGGGCGAGATGGAAGACGGTGAGAGATTCAGGAAAGCCGTCGAGGAGATAGCGAGAGCTGTGTTAGCAGGCGAGATAAAGGATAGAAACGAGCTCAACCGCTACAAGATTATCGTGTCGCGGAAGTATCACCTTTCAAAGATCCCGGGCAACTCGGACATTCTGAAGGCCATTCCTGAGGAGGAGCGCGACAGATTTAGAGAGCTCCTTAAGAGAAAGCCGACGAGGACAATAAGCGGAGTTGCCGTCGTAGCCATGATGACAAAGCCCTTCCCCTGCCCGCACGGCAGGTGTATTTACTGCCCGGGAGGGCCCTCAGTTGGTTCGCCGCAGAGCTACACCGGAAAAGAGCCTTCAGCGCTGAGGGCAGTCCAGAGCGCCTACCACCCATACATCATCATGATGCGCAGGTTAAAGCAGCTCACCGACATCGGCCACAACGTTGATAAGGTGGAGGTCATAATCCAGGGAGGGACCTTTCCAGCGGTTGACCTCGACTACCAGGAATGGTACATAAAGTGCGCCTTCAAGGCAATGAACGACTTTCCGTACTTCAAGGACATTGAAAACCTTGAGGAGAAGCTCGTCAGGCTCATAGTGAAGGGCGACAAGTCGGTTTTCGAAGAAGACCCCGAGTTCAAGAGGGCTTGGGAGCTGACCCACAGAAGGCCCTACTACTACATCGAAGACGAGCAGAGGAAAAACGAGAAGGCTAAGGTCAGAATGGTCGGCCTTACTATAGAGACCCGTCCCGACTGGGCCTTCGAGAGGCAGATAGACAGAATGCTCAAACTGGGAACGACGCGGGTCGAGCTTGGAGTTCAGACTGTTTTCAACTTCATCCACGAGAGGACGAAGAGAGGTCACGGCGTTGAGGAGATAATCAAGGCCACCCAGCTTCTGAGAGACGCTGGCTTAAAGATAAACTACCACATAATGCCTGGCCTGCCGGGGAGTAACTTTGAGAGGGATCTGTACACCTTCAGGAAGATATTCGAAGATCCCCGCTTCCGCCCTGACATGCTGAAGATATACCCAACCCTCGTTACTGCCGACGCTCCGCTCTACGCCTGGTACAAGGCTGGCAAGTACAGGCCGTACACGACGGAAGAGGCCCTTGAGCTCCTCGTTGAAGCCTACAAGCTCTTCCCCAAGTGGGTTCGTGTGATGAGAATACAGAGGGACATCCCTGCCAAGCTCATCGTTGCCGGAGTCAAGCACTCCAACCTCGGCCAGCTCGTCTTCAACGAGCTGATAAAGAGGGGAATAAGGCCGAGGGAAATCCGCTTTAGGGAAGTCGGCCATATGATGCAGAAGTTCGGAATCCAGCCGGAGATTGAGCACATAAAACTCCTCCGCGAGGACTACGATGCCGCTGGAGGGAAGGAGATATTCCTGAGTTTCGAGGACGTTAAGAACGACATCCTGATAGGCTTCCTGAGGCTTAGGATTCCAAGCGAAAAGGCCCACAGGAAGGAGATAAACTGCTGTCCTTCTGCCATAGTGAGGGAGCTTCACGTCTACGGTCCTCTCGTGCCAATAGGTGGAAAACCGAAGTACGAGTGGCAGCATCGCGGGTATGGGAGGGAGCTTTTAGCCGAGGCCGAGAGGATAGCGAGGGAGGAGTTCGATGTCAAGAAAATGCTGGTCATCAGCGGCGTTGGTGTAAGGGAGTACTACAGAAAGTTCGGCTACCGCAAGAACGGACCATACGTGGCGAAGAGGCTTGACAAGAGCTACGCGGAGTACAAAAAGAGCAGGGAGTTTGACGCACATCTGAACACATGAGGTGGGATCATGCGCTTCCAACCCAAGCCCTTTACAGAACCGGTTGGCTTCCGCTGTCTCTACTGTCTTGACTGTTGCAGGGGGAGGCACGTTTACCTGACGCTGAAGGACATTGAGAGGATAGCAAAGACTGGAAAAGACCCTCAGGACTTTGTGACTTTTTCTATCGAAGGCGAGAAAATCAGGTTTGTGCTCTCAGTTAGGGAGTGGGACTTGGGCTGTGTCCTCCACGACCCTGAAACCGGAAAATGCACGATCCACGAGGCCAGACCCCTAATCTGCAGGATTTATCCCTTCATGGTGTCAAGGAAGCCGCTCGGCGTTGAAGGGGAGGAGCCGTTTGAGTACAAAGGAGAAAAGTTCTGGCTATACTACGACGAGAGCTGTCCCGGGGTAAACGCCGAAGAACCAGAAACGACGATAACGCCGGAGGAGATAGCGGAGCTCGGGCTGGAGTTCGAGAAGGGGCTGGAAGAAACCGATATGGGCGGTTTCGCTGAACTCCTTGAGAAGCTGTGAACGCTCACGTTTTTAAGTACTCTTCCCAAATTTTCTCGATGACCCAAGGAGAACTCCGCTACCGGCGTGCCTCATCATGGGAGTACGACCTCATCCTCCGTGAGGCGGAGAAATACGGCGAGCTAAAGCACCATACCTTCGCGGTAGTGGAAGGCAAGTTCCGGGACGTTTACGCAGTTAACGAGAGGGTGTGGAAGGAAATAGAAGAACTAAAGCTCAAGCCCTACGCCTACGGAACCTTCGTCGGCACGATAAAGGTTGACAAAAACTTCGTCGAGAAGTTCTACCCAAACGTAGAGTTCTTCTACTTCGTTGACATCCAGAAGAACTACGCAGTTCTGAGCCCCAAGGCGGGCTTTCTCTTCACTACCGGAAAGGACGTACCGAAGAGCGGCGTGAGGAAGTACGAGTGGCAGGGCACAAAAAAGCTCGTAATCTACGATGAAAACGGGATAATCCTCGGAATCGGCAGGATAAACCCGGGGAGCAGAAACAAGTTCATTCTCAACGTTACCGACGTCGGGGAGTTTCTCAGGAGAAAGCACTGACTTTTCTTACCCAACGTAATCTTTTTAAGCCCTTCCTCACACAAACATAATGGTAACTAAAGGTAAGTTTAAGGGGTGGTCACGATGATCAGGAGGGTAAAGACCGGCATCCCGGGCATGGACGAGATACTCCACGGGGGAATACCCGAGAGGAACGTCGTTCTTCTCAGCGGCGGCCCAGGAACCGGAAAGTCAATCTTCTCACAGCAGTTCCTCTGGAACGGCCTTCAGATGGGAGAGCCAGGGATCTACGTAGCTCTGGAAGAGCACCCGGTTCAGGTAAGGCAGAACATGGCCCAGTTTGGATGGGACGTCAGGAAGTACGAGGAAGAAGGGCTATTCGCGATGGTCGATGCCTTCACCGCAGGAATCGGCAAGAGTAAGGAGTACGAGAAGTACATCGTCCACGATTTAACTGACATAAGGGAGTTCATAGACGTCCTCAGGACAGCCGTCAAGGATATTGGAGCCAAGAGACTGGTCGTTGACTCAGTTACAACGCTCTACATCAACAAGCCAGCGATGGCGAGGAGCATTGTGATGCAGCTCAAGCGCGTTCTGGCAGGCCTCGGAGTCACGAGCATCTTCGTCAGCCAGATAAGCGTTGGTGAGCGCGGTTTCGGTGGTCCCGGTGTCGAGCACGGCGTTGACGGCATAATCCGCCTTGACCTCGATGAGATCGACGGCGAGCTGAAGCGCTCTCTCATTGTCTGGAAGATGCGCGGAACGAGCCACAGCATGAGGAGGCACCCGTTCGACATCACCGATAAGGGAATAATTGTCTATCCTGACAAGATCCTCAAGAGGAAGGCCGTCATCGAACTTGAGTGAAAAACTGAAAGGAGGTGATGGGTAATGGTGGAGGTTCCGCTGAACCCGATTGGGAGGGAGGAGATACACAGGCTTGAGAGCGTACTCCTGTTCGCGACGCTATTCAGGCCCGAGGTCATAGAACTGATCAAAGATCCAGCGGAGAGACTCACCTGGGTTGACAGCCTTGCGGTGGCAGCTGGGGCTATAGCCAGGGAGAAGGCTGGTATGACCGTCAGTGAAATCGCTGAAGAGCTCGGCAGGACGGAGCAGACAATAAGGAAGCACCTCAAGGGCGAGACAAAAGCAGGACAGCTCGTCAGGGAGACCTACGAACTCATCAAGCAGGGCAAGCTCGACGAGCTCGTAAAGAACGTTGAGGTCCTTGCCAAGGGCGGCCAGCTCGTTGCGATGGAGGAGTATGAGAAGCTCAAGAAGGAGAAGGAGGAGCTTGAGGCCAGAGTGAAGGAGCTTGAAGAGAAGGTCAGGGCCCTCGAGGAGGAGAACCACCAGCTCAAGGCAAAGCTTGAAAACGTCAGGAAGGTCTTAAGCGACGCTCTGGAGAGGGTGAAGGAAATAGAAAAGCTGCTCTGAACTTCTTAGCCGCTTCCGTTTCCGTTCTTTCTTAAGGCTTCTTCCCAAGTCATTATCATGTGGGTGAAGGTCTCGTCGTCCTCCTCGATGCCGCGCTTTATCTCCGAGACGTGAGCGTACTTGGCCTTAAACTGCTCGAGGATGTAGTCAACGGCCTTCTCCGGGTTGGCCTTGGTGCCGCAGGTGTAGACGTCAAGAGCGGCATAGCCCTTCTCCGGCCAGGTGTGGACTGAGATGTGGCTCTCAGCGACTATGACGACGCCGCTGACCCCGGTCGGAGAGAACTTGAAGAAGTAGCTTGCCTTGACCTCCATATTGCCCACTTTGGCCGCCTCGAGGAATATCTGTCTTATCCTGTCAGCGTTACCGAGAACCTCAGGATCGCAACCAGCTGCCTCAACAACGTAGTGAAAACCTATCGTCTCTATCTCGGCCATGGCTCTCACCTGAACCTTTGGTTGTTGGCACCCTTTTTAAAGTTAATCCCAGAATAGAAGGGAAAGTAACGGGCCGATTCTGGACTGAGCAGACATTTACCGTTTTCTATCGATTTAAACCGGCTTTTTCTGGATGTTTTTGATTATAACTGCAATTTTTAGCCCAATTGGGCACAAAGTCTACCACAACGGCCCGAACCCAAAAAACAAACACCAAAAAGTGAATCCACAAAAACCACCACTAATTTTAAAACCGTCGGGGTTTTTATTAACCAACAAGTTGCCGAATCAAAACTTTCAGGGGTGAACGTATGGCCAAGGGTAAAACTCAAAAGCCCGGGCAAACCGCCGAAGTTCGGGCAAAAAGCAGGGAAAAGCTGAGGTTTCTCGCTGAAATGGAGCCCAAGAAAATGATAACCTACCCGCTTGTTGTTTTCATAGTGGCACTTCTCCTGCTGGCAGTGCACTTTCCGCCCCTTGGAATAGACCTCAAGGGCGGTGTGGTGGTAACTGGAGAGGGTATCAGCGCAAATCCCGACCAGCTGGAGAAGGAGCTGAGTGGCAAACTTGGCCTCGAAGTCCACGTTGAAAGCTTCACCAGTGTTAGCGGATCAAAGGGAATAAGGGTCTACGCTCCGGCAGGAACCGATCCTCAAAAAATAATAGACATCCTCAAGGAGAAGTACCCAAACGCAGACTTCACCCACAGCGAGGTCCAGCCAACCTTCGGTGAGATGGCAAAGAAGCAGGGTATGAGGGCAATCATCTTTGCGTTCATTGCAATGGCGGTTGTTGTGTTCCTGTTCTTCAGGAATCCAGTGTCATCTCTGGCAATAATATTCTCCGCACTCTCCGACATGACCATAGCCGTTGCCGTTATGGGGATATTTAGAATCCAGCTGACGACCGCAACAATCGCGGCCCTCCTGATGCTCATAGGTTACACCGTTGACAGCAACATCCTCCTAACCACGAAGCTCACGAAGAGGAAGGAGGACACCATCGAAGAGGCCTACCTGAGCGCGGTTTCAACCGGTTTTACAATGAGCACAACAACCCTCGGCGCACTCTTAATGCTGTGGATAATATCAACCTCACCGGTCCTGGACAACATAGCGGCAGTCCTGATATTCGGTCTGCTTGCGGATTTTATGAACACATGGATTTTCAACGCCGGTGTTCTCCGCTGGTACCTCTCGAGGGGGGTTGAACTATGAACAGGAAGCTCAAGAGGATACTCCTGAACTGGAAAGTCCTTCTGCTAATCCTCTTCCTCATAGGTTCGATTGGCTCACTCTATGCAAGGGGGCTCACATTCGGAATAGACATTTCGGGCGGTGTCGCGCTCATCGCGCAGACTGAGGAGCCCGTTGACTCAAAGACAATGGAGCTCGTCGTAGATTCCCTCCAGAAGAGGCTCAACACCTTTGGCCTGAGGGACATTTCGGTTGAGGGTCAGGGCAACAGCATAGTCGTCGTTAAGGTTGCAAACGTAAGCTCAACAGAAGAGGCAAACCAGCTTAAACAGGTTATTGAGAGCCAGGGTGTTTTCTTCATGGAGTTCAACGGTGTTGTCTTTGGAACAGGGAAGGACATCACCTACGTCGGCCCCTATGAGATAAAACCCGACAACAGCTGGGCGGTTCCGTTCAGGATATCGAAGAGCGCCGCCGAGAAGTTCGCCGAGCTGGCCAAGGGGAAGGCAGGATGGCCAGTTGACATGTTCCTTGATCCCCCGGTTAATTCTCTCCTCGTTGTCCCCCAGGATGTGTTCATCACGATGAACGGAACGGCCTTTAACGCGGGCGCGCCCGATGCACCACCTTTGGCTCTCAGGATAAAGAAGGCCTTGAACATAACAACCGTAATGTACACCAACCAGAGCGCCAGGGAACTCAAGGAGATAGCAAACGGCAAAACCATCGTCCTCGCAGGAGTTCCAAGGGAGCTCTACGACCAGCTGAAGGCGATGAACGTGAGCGTCAAGTACATCCAGAGCGAAGCCGGTACTGATACCACAACCTTCGTCAAGGAGATACTAGGGCTCTACGGCCCGTATTCACTTGGTGAAGGGCTGGCCAACGGCGTTCCCCAGACCGATGTTCAGATAACTGGACACGCGGCCAACAGGGTCAAAGCCGAGAGGGAGGCAAAGACAGTGTACACCGTGCTCAAGAGCGGCTCCCTCCCGGTCAAGCTCAGGGTCATCAGCATGGAGTTCATCTCTCCAAAGCTCGGACAGGACTTTAAGAACCAGGCCCTCTACGCAGGCCTCGCCGCACTGGTGGCGGTCCTCCTCATCGTTTACTTCCACTACAGGAACTGGAAGATAGCCATACCCGTCGCGAGCACCAGCCTCTTTGAGGTCATAATCATCCTTGGGATAGCGGCGCTCATCAAGTGGAACCTCGACCTGCCGAGCATAGCCGGTATAATCGCGGCAATCGGTACGGGCGTTGACCAACAGGTTGTCATAACCGACGAGCTCCTCGGCGGAGAGAGGAGCGCAAGGATAACCAGACGCGCCGGAGCGCTTAAGAGGATTGGAAGGGCGTTCTTCATCATATTCGCCTCAGCGGCAACCACTATAGCGGCAATGAGCTTCCTCCTAGTGTACTTCGTTGGCACGCTCAAGGGCTTCGCGGTGACGACGATAATAGGTGTCCTCATCGGAATATTCGTGACGAGACCCGCCTACGCAGAGGTTGCTAGGTACCTCATCGGTGAGGAGTAATGTACGTCATAATAATGGGAGCGGGCAGGGTCGGATACCTTGTTGCGAAAATGCTGGAAGAGGACGGCCATGACGTAACGATAATAGAGATGGACCGGGACAGGGCAAAGGAGCTCTCCCTCATGATCAACGGCCTGGTGATCGAGGGAGATGCAACCGACACAAAGACGCTGGAGGAGGCCAACATAAAGCAGGCAGATGCTTTTGCTGCACTAACTGGAAGGGACGATGCAAACCTATTAGCTTGCATACTGGCAAAAAGCCTCAACCCCAACATCAAGACATCCTTGAGGGTAAGCAATCCCAAGAACAGAAAGATATTCGAGGAAGTTACCGACCTAAAGAGATACTTTGACTTCGTTATATCTCCGGAGGAAATAGCGGCGGAGTACATAAGCAGGAACATTGTTACCCCCGGCTTTGACAGAGTCCTGTTTCCGAAGGAAGGTGCTGAAATAGTCAGATTCACCATAGATGAGAACAGCAAGGTTGCAGGGAAACTCGTAAAAGACCTCCATCTCCCCAGGGACGCCCTGATAGTGGCCATCTACGACAGCAAGGGCAATCTGATAATCCCCTCCGGAGACACCAAACTTCCAGAAAAGGGACAGATAATAATATTCGCGAAGAACTCCGCCCTCAAAGAGGTCAAAGAGCTGTTTGAGGATAGGAAAGAAGAATCCGGATAAATTCCGATTTTACCTCTTTTTTCCCAAACTTTCTAGACCAACCATAAACTATTTAAAGCAATTAGGAAAGCCAAAGCTGTCAGAGGAACCTGTTTTCACTGTCATCGGAGGGACGGCTCATGGAAGACGTCATCAAGCGGATTGTTGAAGCAGAAAAAGAGGCAGAGGCTCGCATTGAAAAGGCCAAGCAGGAAGCAAAGGAAATAATCAGGACTGCCAAGGAAGAAGCAAAGAGAATTGAGGAAGAGACCATTAGGAAGGCCGAAGAGGAGTCACAGAACCTCATAGAGAAGGCCCGCCTCGAGGGTGAGAGTGAAGCCAAAAAGATTCTCGAGGATGGCGAGAAGGAAATTTCCTCAATCCGCGAGAAGGCGGAGTCAAACTTTGAGACTGCCATCCAGGAAGCCATAGAACTGGTCAGGGGGGCCTGATGTGTTCCGGCCCGAAGAGATGGTAAAACTCGAGGTAATCACGCTCAACAGGTATAAGGACACCCTTCTAACGTACCTCCACGAGGCTGGAGCAGTCGAAGTAAGAGAGGTGAAAGTCGAACTCGCCCAGAAAGACACTCCGAACGAGTACCACAGAAAAGCGGCCTCATACAGCATAGGCATGTCAAGGCTCGTCGAGTTCCTAGGAAATTACAGAAAGACCGCTGGAGGAAGCATCAAAGAGTTCTTCTTCCCGAAGGAAAAACCAAAAAGGACATACAGGTACGAGAGCATTGAGAAGCTCATAAAGGACGTTGAAGAGTTCCTTGTGAAGGCAGAACCTGAGATAAAAGCGGCCGAAAACAGGATAAGCTCAATAGGGACTGAGATAGAGAGGATAAAAGAGCAGATAGAAACCCTCAGGATACTCTCACCACTGAAAATAGAGGCCCAATACCTGAGGCACAGCGGCCTCGTCGAGGTCAGCGTCGGCCTCGTCGAGAGAGTAAGGCTTAACGGACTTTTAGAGGCCCTCAAAAAGGAAACCGAAAACCGCGTTGCCGTTGTCACTAAGGACGCCGGTGACAAGATACTCCTGGTTGTTGCCAACCTTGCTAAAGACCACGACAGGGTGAACGCAATCCTTGCCAAGTTCTCTGTGGAGAGGCTTGAAGTTCCGGAGGGGGAGGGCACTCCAGCGGAGCTCATGAAGGAGTACTCAAGGAAGCTCGCAGAAAAGGAGAAGGAGCTTGAGGAGGCCAAGAAAGAAGCTTCAAAGCTTGCTGAAAAGTACTACGATGACGTCCTGTTCTACAAGGAGCTCATGGACAATGAGCGCGACAAGTCAACGGTACTGCCGATGCTCGCGAGAACCAACATGACCTTCGCACTGAGCGGGTGGGTGCCGAGGCCAGACGTCCAGAAGATACTCGAGGGCATCAAGAAGATAACGGAAGGAAAGGCCTACATAAACGTCCGCGAGCCGACAGAGGAGGAACTAGACGAGATACCGATAAAGCTCAAGAACCCGGGATGGGCCAGGCCCTTTGAGATGCTCACCGAGATGTACGGGGTTCCAAAGTACAACGAGATAGACCCGACTCCGATAATAGCCTTCACTTACTCGTTCTTCTTCGGATTCATGCTCACCGACTTCCTCTACGGTCTGATAGTCGGCATAATAGCGGCCCTCCTAGTCAAAGGGCACAAGAAGTTCAACGACGGAACCTACAAGTTCGCCTACACCCTGCTCTGGAGCGCGTTCTTTACAATGCTCCTTGGAGTCCTCTTTGGAAGCTACTTCGGAAACGCAGTGGACATAGTTCTCCAGTACCTAACGGGCGATCCAAACGCCCACGCCTGGCGCATAATAGACCCGCTCAGGGAACCACTACCAGTACTCCTAGCGGCCCTTGGAATAGGTCTAGCACATCTCTTCGTCGGCTACAGCATAGGCTTCTACCTGAAGTGGAAGAACGGAGACAAGAAGGGAGCGGTCTTCGAGCAGATTCCATGGATACTCATCATAATAAGCGTGGCACTCTTCGCGAGCCAGAATGCCAGCTTAATGCTTCCAGCGAAGGCCATCTTCGGCGCTGGCATAGTCCTCTTCGCTATAGGGGAGGTGCTGAGCAACGGAGGTCTAGCGGCCCTCATGCTGATCTCGGACTTCTTCGGCTTCGTGGGAACGTGGCTGAGCTACGCAAGGCTGATGGCACTGGCGCTGGCAACGGGCGGAATAGCGATGGTCATCAACGTCCTTGCCGGGATGGTCTGGGCCATAAAGTTCCTCTACATCGGCCCGATAATAGGCCTGATAATATTCTTCGGCGGCCAGCTGTTTTCAACCGCCATAAACGCACTCGGAGCGTTCGTCCACTCACTCCGTCTCCAGTATGTTGAGTTCTTCGGAACGTTTTACTCGGGCGATGGAAAGCCCTTCAGCCCGTTCAGGGCCAAAAGAGAGGTTTCAAAACTTGAACTGAAAGCTGATGGAGGTGTTTGAAAAATGGACCCGATAGTTTACGTATCCCTTGGAGCGGCGCTCGCCGCCGGTCTCGCCGGAGCCGCTTCAGCCTTTGGTGTAGGTGTCGCAGGTGCTGCAGCAGCTGGAGTTGTTGCAGAGGACGAGAAGAACTTCAAGAACGCCCTCATCCTTGAGGGTCTGCCAATGACCCAGAGTATCTACGGCCTCATTACCCTGTTCCTCATCCTGCTCAGCGCTGGGATCATCGGCGGTGGCTTCAAGTTCGCGGAGCCGAACACCCAGAACCTCATAAAGAGCGCCATACTCTTTGGTGCTGGCCTCACTGTTGGACTTACTGGTCTCTCAGCCATCCCGCAGGGTATCATCGCCAGCGCTGGCATCGGTGCCGTCGCCAAGAACCCGAAGACCTTCACCCAGGGCATCATCTTCGCCGCTATGGCCGAGACCATGGCCATCTTCGGTCTCGTCGGTGCGCTCATCATGATAGCCACCGGCGTTGGCTTCTGAAGCCCTCTCCTTTTTACAACTTGAGGAGGATTGAAGAATGGAAGGCGCAGAACTGATAATTCAGGAGATAAACAGAGAGGCAGAGCAGAAGATACAGTACATACTCAGCGAGGCCCAGAGAGAGGCTGAGAAGATCAAGGAGGAGGCCAGGAAGAGGGCCGAGGACAGGGCCCAGTGGATACTCAGGAAAGCCAAGACACAGGCCGAGATGGAGAAGCAGAGGGCAATAGCCAGCGCCAGGCTGGAGGTAAGGAAGAAGAGGCTCGAAGTCCAGGAGGAGATGATAAGAGCGGTCCTCTCTGCCTTAAGGGAGAGGCTCACTTCACTTCCCGCTGATGAGTACTTCCAGACCCTCGTCACGCTCACCGCTGAAGCCCTTGAGGAGCTCAACCTCGACTCTGCCGTCGTCCGCTCCAACGAGGAGACCCTCAAGCTCATCATTGAGAAGCTCCCAGAGTTCAAGAAGAGCGTTTCAGAGAAGCTCGGGAAAGAGGTCGAGATAACGGTTGGAGAACCGATAAGCACAATCGGCGGCGTCCTGGTTGAGAGCTCCGACGGAAGCGTCAGGGTGGACAACACCTTTGAAGCCAGGATTGAGAGACTCGAAGCGGACCTGAGGGCCAGGATCGCCAAGGCTCTCTTTGGGTGAGGATGATGAACGTAATCGAGGGAATCCTCAACACGACGCTCGGCGTTGTCTTCACCTGGGTCGGATGGAAGACATACAGGATACTTTGGAAGTACACGCCCTACTCATACCCGAACGCAAGGGTTAGGGCAATGGAGGCAAAGCTCCTGACGGAACAGCGCTTTAACGAGCTCGCCGAGAGTAAAACCCTTCAGAACTTCGTTGCCAGCCTTGAGGACACCGACTACAAGGAGACCCTCTCGAACGTCTCAAGCTATTCGGTTGAGGAAATCGAAAGAGCTCTCGATGCTTCCCTTGCGAAGACCTACGAGCTAATGTTCAAGATACTTCCCAAACGTTCAAGGGACTTCTTCAGGCTCATGATGGAGGAGTGGGACGTCAGGAACATAGCCAACGTCGTGAAGGCAAAGCTGGCAAACGAGCCGGCCTCGGACTACGTTATCGAACTCGGCCCGATGCTTCCGAAGGTCAAGGCGATGGCGGAAGCCAAGACTCTAGAGGAGATACTCGTGATCCTTGAGGGCACACCCTACGAAGAACCCTACCAGAAGCTCATCATGGGAAACATCGACGTTAGAACCTTTGAAACCGAACTCTACAGGATATACTACGGTAAGCTCCTGAACTACGCCCTCTCAAGGAAGGACGACGAGAGGACGATCCTGACAGAGTTCATTAAGCTCAGGATAGACAAGCTCAACGTGATGACGGTGCTGAGGGCGAAGATGGCGGGACTTTCGGCCGAGGAGATAAAGCCGATGCTCATCGAAGGAGGCTCCCTCAAGCTGGACTCCCTTCTGCACGTGGATTCCCTCGATATGGCACTGGCAGAGCTTGACTCGACCAGGTACGGCGAGATAATCAGAGAAGTCCGCGAGGAAGCCGAGAAGGACATCAGTGTCATCGAGAGGTCCTTTGAGGACTACATCATCAGAAAGATTTCCGAGATGGACAGGTTCTACCCGCTCAGCATAGCGGCTCCCCTAGCGTACGTGCTCAAGAAGGAGAGGGAAGTTAGGAAGCTCAGGGCCATGGTAAAGCTCATAGGTGATGGCCTCGAACCTGAAGTGATCAAGGAGTTTGTGGGTGAGGTCGCATGAAGATAGCCGTGCTCGGGGACAGCGACACCGTACTCGGCTTCAGGCTTGCGGGAGTTCACGAGGCCTACGTCTTCGAGGAAACTCCGATGGATGTAGAGAGGCTTAGGAACAAGCTCAGGGAGCTTATTGAGAGTGGGGACGTTGGGATAATCCTGATAACCGAGAGACTGGCAGAGAAGATCGAAATTCCCGATGTCAAGCTCCCTATCATCCTTCAGGTGCCGGACAAGTCCGGCTCTAAGCTGGGTGAAAAGGCCCTCAGGGAGATAGTAAGGAGGGCCATCGGTGTCGAGTTGAAGAGGTGAAGGAAAATGGGAAGGATAATACGCGTTACAGGACCACTCGTCGTTGCGGACGGCATGAAAGGAGCCAAGATGTACGAGGTCGTCCGCGTCGGAGAGATGGGACTCATAGGAGAAATCATCCGCCTTGAGGGTGACAAGGCTGTCATACAGGTCTACGAGGAGACCGCAGGTATAAGGCCCGGGGAGCCCGTCGAGGGGACGGGTTCATCCCTGAGCGTTGAGCTCGGTCCCGGCCTGCTCACCTCGATGTACGACGGTATTCAGAGGCCGCTCGAGGTTCTCAGACAGCTCAGCGGAGACTTCATTGCAAGGGGTCTCACCGCTCCTGCACTGCCAAGAGACAAGAAGTGGCACTTCACACCAAAGGTCAAGGTCGGTGACAAGGTCGTCGGTGGGGACATCCTCGGTGTAGTTCCCGAGACCAGCATCATCGAGCACAAGATACTCGTCCCGCCGTGGGTCGAAGGTGAGATAGTTGAGATCGCCGAGGAGGGCGACTACACCGTCGAGGAAGTCATAGCCAAGGTCAAGAAGCCCGACGGGACCATCGAGGAGCTCAAGATGTACCACCGCTGGCCCGTCCGTGTTAAGAGACCCTACAAACAGAAGCTTCCGCCCGAGGTCCCGCTAATCACGGGTCAGAGAACCATCGACACCTTCTTCAGCCAGGCCAAGGGTGGAACGGCCGCAATTCCGGGGCCGTTCGGTTCGGGTAAGACCGTCACCCAGCACCAGCTCGCAAAGTGGAGCGACGCCCAGGTCGTCGTCTACATCGGTTGCGGTGAGCGCGGAAACGAGATGACCGACGTTCTTGAAGAGTTCCCGAAGCTCAAGGACCCGAAGACCGGAAAGCCGCTCATGGAGAGGACGGTCCTCATAGCGAACACCTCGAACATGCCGGTTGCAGCACGTGAGGCTTCAATCTACACCGGAATCACCATAGCGGAGTACTTCCGCGACCAGGGCTACGACGTGGCTTTGATGGCAGACTCGACATCGAGATGGGCAGAGGCCCTTCGTGAGATTTCAGGCAGACTTGAGGAGATGCCCGGTGAGGAAGGTTATCCTGCTTACCTCGCCTCGAAGATAGCGGAGTTCTACGAGAGAGCTGGTCGTGTCATCACCCTCGGAAGCGACAAGAGGATCGGCAGTGTTTCGGTCATCGGTGCCGTTTCACCGCCCGGTGGTGACTTCAGCGAGCCTGTCGTCCAGAACACCCTCCGTGTCGTCAAGGTCTTCTGGGCGCTGGACGCTGACTTGGCAAGGAGGAGGCACTTCCCGGCCATCAACTGGTTGAGGAGCTACTCGCTCTACATTGACGCCGTCCAAGATTGGTGGCACAAGAACGTCGACCCAGAGTGGAGGAAGATGCGCGACACCGCCATGGCCCTCCTGCAGAAGGAGGCCGAGCTGCAGGAAATCGTCCGTATCGTCGGTCCAGATGCCCTGCCAGACAGGGAGAAGGCAATACTCATCGTCACAAGAATGCTCCGTGAGGACTACCTCCAGCAGGACGCCTTTGATGAAGTTGATACCTACTGCCCGCCGAAGAAGCAGGTAACGATGATGCGCGTTATCCTCAACTTCTACGAGAAGACCATGCAGGCAGTTGACAGGGGAATTCCAGTGGACGAGATAGCCAAGCTTCCGGTCAGGGAGAAGATAGGCCGTATGAAGTTCGAGCCCGACGTTGAGAAGGTTAGGGCACTCATCGATGAGACGAACCAGCAGTTTGAGGAGCTCTTCAAGAGGTACGGGGCGTGATGATCATGCCGGGTATGGAGTACTCAACCGTTAGCAAGATTTACGGCCCGCTGATGATCGTCCAGGGCGTCAAAGGAGTCGCCTACGGTGAGGTCGTTGAGATAGAGACCGAGAGCGGCGAGAAGAGGAAGGGACAGGTCCTTGAGGCGAGGGAGGACATGGCGATTGTGCAGGTCTTCGAGGGAACCAGAGACCTCGATATCAAGACCACCAGAGTCCGCTTCACGGGCGAGACCCTCAAAGTTCCTGTTTCAATGGACATGCTCGGAAGGATATTCAACGGTATCGGCAAGCCGATCGACGGCGGGCCTGAGATAATCCCTGAGGACAGGCGCGATGTGCACGGTGCGCCGCTCAACCCCGTTGCCCGTGCCTATCCCAGAGACTTCATTCAGACCGGTATCTCGGCCATAGACGGCATGAACACCCTCGTCCGCGGCCAGAAGCTCCCGATATTCAGTGGCTCAGGTCTGCCACACAACATGCTGGCAGCGCAAATAGCGAGGCAGGCAAAGGTCCTCGGTGAGGAGGAGCAGTTCGCGGTTGTCTTCGCGGCAATGGGTATTACCTACGAGGAGGCCAACTTCTTCAAGAAGAGCTTTGAGGAGACCGGCGCAATAGAGAGGGCGGTCTTGTTCCTCAACTTAGCGGACGACCCGGCAATCGAGCGTATCATCACCCCGCGTATGGCCCTCACCGTTGCTGAGTATTTGGCATTCGACTACGACATGCAGGTTCTTGTTATCCTCACCGACATGACCAACTACGCTGAAGCTCTTCGTGAAATATCAGCTGCCAGAGAGGAGGTTCCCGGAAGGCGTGGTTATCCGGGTTACATGTACACTGACTTAGCCACTATCTACGAGCGTGCCGGAAGGGTCAGGGGTAAGAAGGGAAGCATAACCCAGATGCCCATCCTGACGATGCCCGACGACGACATCACCCACCCGATTCCGGACCTTACCGGTTACATCACCGAGGGACAGATAGTTCTCAGCAGAGAGCTCCACAGGAAGGGTATCTACCCTCCCATTGACGTTCTTCCGTCCCTCAGCCGTCTGATGAAAGACGGTATCGGTAAGGGCAGGACAAGGGAAGACCACCCGCAGCTCAGCCAGCAGCTCTACGCGGCCTACGCCGAGGGCAGGTCTCTCAGAGACCTCGTTGCAGTCGTCGGTGAGGAAGCCCTCAGCGAGACCGACAGGAAGTACCTCAAGTTCGCGGACAGGTTTGAGAGAGAATTTGTCGCCCAGAGGTATGACGAGGACAGGAGCATCTTCGAAACACTCGACCTCGGCTGGGAGCTCCTGGCAGAGCTTCCGGAGAGCGAGCTCAAGCGTGTCAGGAAGGAGTATATCCTCAAGTACCACCCGAAGTACAGGAAGAGGGGCGAGTGAGCCCCTTCAAAATTTTTAGGTGGTCGAGATGGCAGAGCTGCTCAACGTGAAGCCCACCAGGATGGAGCTCCTGAACCTCAAGAGGCGCATTACATTAGCCAAGAAGGGCCACAAGCTCCTCAAGGACAAGCAGGACGCCCTCGTCATGGAGTTCTTCACGATCTACGACGAGGCACTCCGCCTGAGGGAAGAGCTGAACGAAAAGATGATGGAGGCCTTCAAGACCCTTCAGAGGGCGGAGATAGACGTCGGTACGCTCCGCCTGAAGGAGATAAGCCTATCAGTTAAGCCGAACCACGAAGTTGAGGTAAAGACCAGGAACGTGATGGGTGTTCCGGTGCCTCTCATTGAATCGGAGTCCTTTAAGAGAAGCGCGGGAGAGAGGGGATACGCTTTCGTCTCAAGCTCGGTCAGGGTGGATCTGGCCGCTGAAAAGTTCGAGGAGGTTCTCGACCTAGCCGTCCGTCTGGCCGAGGTAGAAGAGACCCTCAAGAGGCTCGCCAAGGAGATAGAGGTCACGAAGAGGCGCGTCAATGCACTGGAGTACATCATAATTCCGCGCATGGAGGCAACGGTCAAGTTCATCAAGCAGAGACTAGATGAGATGGAGCGCGAGAACTTCTTCAGGCTAAAGAGGGTGAAAGCCCTCATCGAGGCCAGAAGTGGCTCTTGAGCATTTTTCTCTTTTATCCCTGTTTATGTAGGTTCTTATGTAGGCAAACCGCTTAAATATTTCTTTTTCGTCACTAAGATTAAAGATTAGTAAAGAGTGACTCTATTCCTACGTGGTGATTCTTATGGCCAAGACATTGGAGGAGATATACAGCAAGATTGGGCACGAGATCAATCAGATAATAGACGATGTTCACAGAACGCTCCCCATATCAGAGGAGGCCAAGAGAAAGCACGCGGAGGCTATGAAAAGCTACATGAGAGACCTATTCCATAACAGCTTCAACAAGGACGCTCTCCTCAGGGCTGGGAAGGCTCACCTGCTTGACTATGGATTCGACTTCGCCCACTTTGGGAGAGTTCATTACAGGCCCGTCGTTGAGAAGATTCTACCGCTCGTCCTCAAAGAGGCAGATAATCAGGAGCTCATCGTGGAGTTCATGAGGAGACTCGTCAATGGAAACGCCCTGCTCGAAGAGGGGTGGATCCAAGCACTAGTGGAGAAAATCAAGGAGATGGAAAGTCATACAAGCGACATAGACTCATCAATGAAGGAAGTAGTTGAGGCAATCTCCCAGATTTCTCAGGCCTCTCAGGATGTATCCATTAGAACCCAAGAAATCGGGGAGATGATAAGCGAATCACGGAGTAATCTGGAAGAGATAGTGGGAAACGTTGGGAGAATAGTAACCCAGGCAGAGGAGATAAGAGAGAGTCTCAGCCAGACTGTCAGAGAGAGCGAGGAGGAGAGCAAGTCTTTAGGTGCGATAAAGGAGGAGCTTGAGGATCTGAGAGGATACCTCCACAAAATGACATCCACCAACGAGGAGGTTGCGAGAAACGTCGGTGTCATCTCACAGATCGCAAAGCAGACCAATCTGCTGGCTCTCAACGCCGCAATTGAAGCAGCAAGAGCTGGAGAAGCAGGAAGAGGATTTGCAATAGTCGCTGACGAGGTTAGGAAGCTCGCCGAAGACAGCAGACGGTCAGCAGAGAAGATAAAGGAAATGGTTAAAGCATCCCAAAAGATAACGAGGGAGACAGTAGAGATAATAGAGAGAAACATTGACAAGATTCTCCAGGCCGTTGGCTCCTTTGAGAACATAAGCAAGAGTTTGAGCTTCCATTCTGAGGAGGTAACAGAATTCGTTGAGTACCTCAAAGAAGTTTCTGAGTCTATAGATGAGTTCCAGGAGGTTCTTGAAAAGATATCTCATAACATTGAGAGTACCATGGCAGCTATGGAAGAAGAAACATCCTCTGCCGAAGAAATAACGGCCTCTGCCGAAGAGGTGTCGGCACACCTTGAAGAATTAAATAGAAAGATAAAGAAACTCATTGAGTTACTAAGTTGAAGGAGGTGTGTGTATGGGAGAGTACTTCATAGAGCCGGGACTCGACCCTCGGAAAGACCACGTCCTCTATAGGGATGAAGAACACATGGTAGTTTACCTCGGCACCCAAGAAGGAGGAAACGACGTTGACGTCAACAGCTACCTCATAGTCAGCAGAGGGAAGGGCTTCCTCCTCGATCCTGGAGGGTACAAGATATTCTCCAAAGTTCTCGCCAACGCCTCCAAGTACGTTGACCCAAGGAACATAGAGTACGTGTACATCTGCCACCAGGATCCAGACGTTGCCGGCAGTTTGCCCCTGTGGAGGGAGATAAGCAACGCCAAGATAGTTACTCACTGGCTCTGGACAAGGTTTTTGCCACACTTCGGCTTTGAAGACTCCAGGAGTGTAACCCATGAGCTTCCTGATGAGGGTGAGACCCTGAGTTTTGGAGCTACTACGCTGGAGTTCATCCCTGCACATTTCCTCCACAGCCCTGGACACTTCACGGTGTACGACCACAGGAGCAAGTTCCTTTTCACGGGAGACATCGGCATAGCCCTCCTCGACGAGCCATACATAGTCGTTGAAAGCATGGAAAAACACATACAGGCCATGAGACCAATCCACGAGAGGCTCATGGCCAGCAACAGGGCCATAAAGGCATGGCTCAACAGGGTGAGGCATCTAGATGTTGAGGCCATACTGCCACAGCACGGCGCAATAATTCCAAGGAGATACATTCCGAGGTTCTATGACTTCCTTGAGAACCTCAAGTGCGGGGTTGATCTGCTCCGCTGAGGTGGTAGCATGAACATCAAGAGCATCGAGAAAGCCTCGAACGCACTCGCGCTGTCTGTCAGGATAAAGACTTCCAGCAAGGAGTCGAGCAAGATAATCAGCGAACTGGCAGAGGAAATCAGTGGGCAGTTTATGGAGAACAACACGACCATTATAGAGAACATCTCAAAGCTCTCGGAGGTCATGGAACAGCTTGAAACGTTCCAGAGGGATTTTCTCCCGTTTTTCCAGCGCTTTGAAACGTTCGCAAAGGAGTTCAACACTCTGGTGGAGAACCTTGAATACGTCTCCAGGATAAGTGATTCGATAGCAACCGTTGCCAAGCAGACAAACCTCGTTGCCCTAAACGCCTCCATTGAGGCGGCGAGGGCAGGCGACGCAGGAAGGGGCTTTGCTGTGGTGGCAGAAGAGATACGAAAGATGGCCGTCCAGACGATGGAGCTGGCGAAGGAGATAAAGGACTTCAACTCTAGAGTCATGAACCAGCTCGAGACCCTGAGGGACGCACTGGCAGTCATGGACAGGATAAAAGAGGGAACAGAGATACTTGGCAGGGATATCAGCACGATAGTTGAGATAAGCTCTGTTCTCAGCGAGATTTCAAATGAGCAAGAAGAGATTGTAAACGATATAAAGAGGCTCAACGGAATAGCCGTCGCACTCAAAAAGTTCTCCGAGATGCAGGACAGGTACAATAAGGAGCTTGCGTCTCTTCTTAGAACCATGGTTAGCGAATACTCGAAGGAGAGTGATGTGCAATGACTGAAAAGCTGTTTTACAAAGACCCGTACCTTCGCGAAGCCACTGCTAAGGTGGAGAAAGTCGAGCCGGCTGGAAATGGGAGAGTGAAGGTTCTCCTCGACAGAACAATATTCTATCCGGAAGGCGGCGGCCAGCCATCTGACAGGGGGATTATAGTGGGTGGCGGCTTCAGAGTTCTAGTTGAAAAGGTCAGCGGAAAAAAAGAGATCTGGCATGAAGGGAAGTTAGAGGGAAGGCTGCCGGAGGCGGGGGAAGAAGTTAGGCTGATCCTTGACTGGGGATGGAGATACGAGAACATGCGGCAACATACGGGGCAACACATCCTTTCAGCAATAATCAAGGGACTCTACGGGGCCGAGACCACGGGCTTCCAGATCTTTGAGAACTACAACAAGATCGAGATTGATTATTCGGGCGAGCTTACTTGGGAGATGATAAACGAGATAGAGAGAAAGACAAACGAGGCAATCTGGGGAGACCTGCCGGTGGAGATCGAGGAGTACCAGTACCTTCCGGAAGACGTTGTGAGAATCCTGCGAAAGCACGTCAGCAAAGTCCACGACAGGATAAGGATCGTCAAAATCGGAACCGTTGATGCGACACCATGCGGCGGAACCCATGTGAGGAGCACCCGCGAGATCGGCTTCCTCAAAATACTCGGGTTCTATCGGAAGAGCAGGAAGCTGTGGAGGATAGAGTTCGTCGCAGGAAACAGGGCGTTGAGAGCGCTTAACGGCATCTTATCGGACTACTGGGAAGCACTTGACGAGATGCCAAACAAGAACCCGCCGCTCGTTGAGAGGATCAAGGAGCTTAAGGGGACAATAGACAAGCTAGAGGCAGAAAAAGACGAACTCAGAGGGGGTCTCTGGGAATGGAAGGGCAAGTACATCCAGGAGAAGGCCGAGAAGATAGGAGACGTCAAAGTAGCAACCCTGATTGAAGAGGAACCCATGAAAGAGGCCCAGGGCTTTGCGGTGAAGTTCGTTGAAAAGAACCCCGGGACAGTTTTGCTCGTAGCAGGAAAGAACTACGTACTTTTCGCCAGAAACGAGGGTGTAAACGTTTCAATGAGAGAGCTCTTTGAGCGAGTAGCGTCCAAGCTGGGCGGAAAGGGTGGTGGAACCGACAACCTGGCTAGGGGGAAGGTAGATGCAGAGCCAGAAGTAATACTTGAGACCGCCAAGGACGTACTAAAAGAACTGCTGGACACTTAAGCGAGAGAAAGGATATAAGCACCAAACCACCAAATTATGGACAGTCAAATCTCATGACCAACCTAAAAGTGGTGATCACATTGAGCCGGGAAATTCCCAGTGTTGAATTCGTAAACTTCCAGGACATCATTGATATAATACAACCTGGCGAGAGCGTGCTGGTAGAATATAGAACGTCTTATGTGCCGGAATTCACGTTAAAGCTGAGTGCAGATTACACCAGGGAGAACGGGATACCCCTCATAATAGACGATAATTTTGACACCCTATATACTCTAGTTCTCCACCTCAGGCTCATGGGCGTGGAGGTTAACCTTGATCACGCATACGTCGTGAAAACTGGGGGAACCCACGATATCGGAGGAAAAGTCAAATGGATAGAGTTTCATCCAGATCCGAGAGTATACATAAAAAATTACACCAACGCAAGTGCTGAGATTTTGGAAAATGTGAAAACGCCGGCAATAAACCTGGTTCTTGGACTAGAGAACGTTCTGATGATCATGCGCGATTCCAGGGACTTCTACAGGCTTCTACTAAGCCTCCAAAAATACGTTGGAAACAAGAATCGGAAGGCTGTTTACCTGATAAACAGAGACATAGTTGAAAGCATGATGCCCGGCTTCTTCCTCCCCGAACTTGAGAGGGTGGCAACTACAGTTGTTGAAACGAGGCCATACCCTACGGGTGCGATCCTGACGTTTAAAAAGAGCATTAATCCTGTCGTGATAGGCACCACGATTGGAATAGACGTGGGAGGGATCGTTAGTGGAGAAAGAAACTCGCACCTATGATGACCCCCAAATTCCATTTTTTCAGGGCGAAACATTTAAACCGGGCAGTCTTGTTCTTATTGAAAACAGCACCTCCCTAAGTGCAGAACTGAGTTTCTATGCTCTGCTAAAGATATCCCAGAAAAACGGGATCCCACTGATCGTGGAAGACATATTCGACACCCTCCCGATTTATATAAAACATCTTGAACTGATGGGTTTTTACGTTCCACTGGAGAGCATAAACGTTATCAAAGTAGCTGGAATCGATGGCGTTGGGAACGTTGTAGAAAAGCTTTCATTCGAGGCTGATCCCAACCTATACATCCCAAAGAAGGAGATAGTGATTTCCAAGATTGTCGGAGAAAACGCCCATATCCTTCTAATTCTCGGCATGGAAAGGTTGCTCATGTTTCAGCGCAATCTGCGCGACCTATATCCCATAGTGAGGTACTTCAAGGAAAACCTAGACTCCCCCCATAGGGTCACAGCAAACATTATAGAAACGCCCATCCTGAAGAGCATGAATCCAAATCCCCTACCAATGCTCGAGTCTGTCGCCTCTTCGGTTGTAGAGCTCAATATGGAGAATGAGGCAATAAGAGTACGCCCTAAAAAGGCCATTTTCTCATTTACTGTCAACGTTGGTACGTTCAAAGTCAGCCTGGGCGACGTCATTGAGGTGCTGAGGGAATGATACGAATATTCAGGCGAAAAGAGCACAAAGGAGAAGGAATAGCGTCAAGACAGTCCGTTGGAAAGTTCAGAGTCGAGAAAGTACTAAAAGTCGCGTTTAGAGAGGTTTTAATAGGGGAAGTCCTCGAAGGAATAATCTACCCGGGCTACAAGCTCAAGGGGCCGAGCGTTGGGGTTATCCGGGCTATTGAGAGGGAGCACAGGAAGGTTGACTTTGCCGTTACCGGCGACAGAGTGGCCATTATGATGGAAGCCCCAACTAAAGCCAAAGAAGACCAGATCCTTGAAGTTTATCAGTCGTGAGGTGATTGAAATGATAATCTGGGACGACCACTTCCACGTTGACCCCTATCACGGCCTCTTTCTAGAAGCCGTCAAGCAGTTCCACCGGGCGGGGGGGACGCACCTGGTAGTTGTCTACAAGACAGCCCATGACTATGGGCTTCCGGGACTCAAGGCAGAGGACTTCATGAAGGCAATGGACTTTCACGTTGAACTCGTCGAAAAGATAAACAGGGAGACACAGGTTAAAGCCTACGCCGTCGTAGGAGTCCACCCGGCTGAGTTCGACTACCTTGCCAGACAAAAGGGACTTGAGTACGCTAAAAACGAGGTCATGAGGGCCCTGGAATATGCCCAGAAGCTCTGCCTTGAAGGGAAGGCAATAGGCATAGGTGAGATTGGAAGGCCACACTACGAAGTTCCTGAGGAGATCTGGAAAGCGAGCATAGAGCTGATGAAGTACGGGATGAGTCTGGCAAAGGAGGCCGACTGCGCCGTCCAGCTCCACACGGAGAGCTTCGACGAAGAGAAGTTCAGGGAGCTTGGAGGATATGTAAAGGAAGTCGGGATAAAGCCCCACAGGGTCGTCAAGCACTTCTCTCCACCCCTCGTGAAAGTGGCAGAAGAAGTTGGGGTCTTCCCGAGCATCATAGCGAGCAGAAAGAACATCGAAGAGGCCATAAAGCAGGGAAACCGCTTCATGATGGAGACGGACTACATAGACGACAAGAGAAGACCCGGAGCAGTTCTCGGGCCGAAGACGGTTCCCAAGAGGACGAAGGGATTCCTCCAGCAAGGGATATTCACGGAGGAAGACGTCTACAGAATTCACGTCGAAAACCCTAAAAAAGTGTATGGAGTGGAAATAGAAGAGTAAAATCAGGAAAATAGCCCCAGCGGGGAATAGCCCTCCAGGGCCTTCCTCACTTTCAGCTCCATTCCAAGGGCGTTTGTAACCGTCCCCTCCTTGGCAGCCCAGACTCCCGCTGGGAGGATAAGGACATCCCCCTTAAGCTCCTTCTCCGTCCTCCCGACCACTACGTAGGCTTTGCTCTCAGGGATCCCCGTTATTCCAGCCCTGATGAGTCCAGCGGCGTTCACCCCCTCGTGAAGAATTAGAGTCGGGGCTTCGAGAGGCTCGGCGGGTCCTTCGAGTATTGCAACATCGTAGTCCTCCCCGACTATCACCTTGTCCCTTAGCAGAAGCTTGAGGAGCGGGTACTTCTCGGGGTCGGCCTTAAGGAGGACGCGCTTTGCCTTTCTGATGTCCTCTAGGGTCGCCGTCGAGAGCTCTCCCTCAACGGTTGAGCCTATGGAAATGCCGCGTTTTTGGGCGAACTCCTTGAAGAAGGATATCTCCTCGTTAGTCAGCTCTGGCGTAAGGATAAGCGCGTACTCTCTCTCCGCTATGAACTTCTTCGCCTCCTCCCAGCTCACGGGCTTTCCGTTGAGGAGCGGCTGAACTAAGTCCTCGGCCCAGGGCCTGGCGAAGCGGCAGACGTCGCAGAGATGTCCGTTCCAGCTTTTCTCGACGCTCGATGCCCTAACGAGTATGCCGTCGTAGACCTCAATGTTCATCTCGCACGCAAAGGAGCAACCGTTGCAGACGGTTTTGACGGGGGTGGTCTTCCACGGGCCGGGCTTGACGAAGGGGAGCTTCTCGGTTATGGCACCGACGGGACAGATGTCTATCATCTCGCCTATGAAGAGTCCTTCAGCATCCCCGAGGGTGCCCCCAAGGGGTGGGGAGATCATTGTCTTGAAGCCCCTGAACATGTAGTCAACGACGCCCTCCCCTGCAACCTCGTGGGTAAAGCGGACACACTGGCCGCAGAGGACGCACTTGTTGTTGTCAAGAACGACGAAGGGGTGGCTCTCGTCGAGCTCGAACCTGTTCCCCTCCCCCTCGAAGGCGTCCTGCCTAGCGTTGTAGAGCGTGGCATATTCTCTCAACTTACACCTGAAGACCTCCATACAGCCGCAGCTCATACAACGCTTTGCCTCCTCAAGAACCTGCTCTTCCGTCAGGGAAGGCTCGACCTCCTCGAAGTTCCTCCTTCTGACCTCGGGGTCGAGGAGCTCCACCTTTGCCCTTGGCTTTCTCTCAACGCCCTCGTAGTCCTTCTCGGTAACCTTCTTCCAGTGGTTGTAGGGTCTTAGGTCGAAGAGAATCCTGTAGAGGTCTTCATCGTTCAGAACTTCCTCTATGTGCTTCTCTGGCTCAAGCAGAACTTCCCTAGCCTTCTCCAGCTTGCCCTTAAGGTAGAGGTCTATCATTATCGCCGCCTTTCTCCCGGTGGCGATGCTTTCTATGACGGTTGAAGGCCCAAGGACAAGGTCTCCGCCGGCAAAAACACCGGGGAGGTTCGTCTGAAGGGTCACCTCATCGACAACGGCCTTCCCGCGCTTTGCCTTGATGCCGAGATTCTTGAGGAAGTCCTCGTCGCAGTACTGGCCTATCGCCAGGATGACGTTGTCGGCCTTAACGCGGAACTCGGAGCCCTCTATCGGTATCGGCCTCCTCCTTCCGCTCGCGTCCGGCTCCCTGAGGCGCATCTTTATCAGCTCGACCTCCTCAACTTTGCCGTCTCCGAGTATTCTAACCGGGTTCGTGAGGAAGAGGAACTCGACGCCCTCCTCCATTGCCTCCTCCACCTCGCGCTCGTTGGCAGGCATCTCAGCCCTGGAGCGGCGGTAGACGACGGTAACCTTAGCTCCAAGCCTCAAAGCCGTCCTCGCGACGTCCATGGCGGTGTTCCCGCCGCCGACCACTATAACGCGCTCGCCGAGCTTCACTTCCTCGCCCATGTTGACCTTCCGAAGGAACTCTATGCCGTGCATCACTCCCTCAAGCTCTTCCCCGGGAATTCCCATCCTCCTGCTCCTCCAGGCACCGACGCCGAGGAAGACCGCGTCGTACTCTTCGCGGAGCTCCTCAAGGGTAACGTCCCTCCCGAGGGCGGTGTTGGTCTTCACCTCGATGCCAGTGCCGATGACGGTCGCGATGTCCCTGTCGAGGACGTCCCTCGGGAGCCTGTACGGAGGAATGCCGTAGCGCATCATTCCGCCGAGTTCCGGCATGGCCTCAAAGATTGTGACCTCGTGGCCCATAGTGCGAAGGTAGTAGGCGCAAGCCAGACCAGCTGGACCGCCGCCAATGACGGCAATGCGCTTCCCGGTTGAGGGCGGAATTTCCGGCATCCAAGGCCCGTGCTCAAGGTCGTAGTCAGCAGCGAAGCGCTTCAGCTGCCTTATTGCTAGAGGCTCGTCAACGAGGTTTCTCCTGCAGGCCTGCTCACAGAATGCCGGACAGACCCTCCCGAGGACGGCCGGGAGAATGTACTTCTCCTTCATCAGCTTCACGGCCTCGTGGTACTTGCCCATCGCTATCAGCGCGAGGTAGCCCTGAACGTCGCTGTGAGCGGGACACGCGTCCTGGCACGGCCCTATACAGTCGCCGTAGTGGTCGGAGAGGATTAGCTCGAGGGCGGTCTTTCTCATTGAGATAACTTCGTCCGTGAGTGTTTCGACCTTCAGACCTTCCACAGGCTTCAGAGTGCACGATGTCGTTACTCCCCTCGGCGTGCTCACCAGGCAGAGGCGGCAGGAGCCGTAGGGCTCAAGCTCTTCAGTATAGCAGAAGCCGGGGACGTGGGTAACCTCGCGGAGGAACTCTATGAGGGGCTTTCCATCGGGAACCTCCATTTCCTTACCGTTGAGGATAATCTTGACCATCACTCATCCCTCCCGGTGAGGATTTCAATGGCGTTGAACCGGCACACCTCATAGCAGGTACCGCACTTGATGCACGCCTCTTGATCGATGAAGTGAGGCTTGAGTTTCTCGCCGCTGATGGCTTTAGCTGGACAGAAGATGGCGCAGGCAGTGCAGCCTGTGCACTTTTCGGGGTCTATGACATACCTGATGAGCGGCTTGCAGACCTTTGCCGGACAGCGGCCGTTTATGTGCTCGATGTATTCCTCCCTGAAGTAGCGGAGTGTCGTTAGAACCGGGTTTGGAGCCGTCTGCCCGAGCCCACAGAGTGAGCCGGCCTTAACCTGGTAGGCGAGCCTCTCAAGCTTCTCAAGGTCCTCCTCGGTCGCCTCTCCCCTCGTGAACTTGTCGAGGATTTCCCACATCCTCTTGGTGCCGAGACGACAGAAGGTGCACTTTCCACAGGACTCCTTGACCGTGAAGTCGAGGAAGAACTTGGCGACGTCGACCATACAGGTGTCCTCGTCCATGACGACCATTCCGCCGCTGCCCATTATCGCGCCGGTCGCGTTCACGCTCTCGTAGTCAACAGGAGTGTCGAAGAGCTCTTCCGGGATACAGCCGCCCGAGGGGCCTCCAAGCTGAACCGCCTTGATCCTTTTGCCCGTCTTCGTCCCGCCCCCTATCTCGTAGAGTATCTCGCGGAGCGTTATTCCCATGGGCACCTCTACGTTGCCACCGTGCTTTATCTTACCTGAGAGGGCGAAGACTTTCGTCCCCCTGCTCTTCTCCGTCCCAAGGGAGGCGTAGGCCTCCCAGCCGTGCCTTATTATCCAGGGCACGTTCGCCCATGTTTCCACGTTGTTTATGTTCGTCGGCTTGCCCCACAGGCCCTTCTGGGCTGGATAAGGTGGTCTCGGTCTCGGCATTCCGCGCTTACCCTCAATGGAAGCTATAAGTGCCGTCTCCTCACCGCAGACGAACGCCCCAGCCCCCTCCTTTATCTCGATGTCAAAGGAGAACCCAGAACCGAGGATGTTCTCGCCGAGGAAGCCCCTATCCCTCGCCTGCTGGAGCGCTATCTTGAGGCGCCTTATGGCCAGCGGATACTCGGCACGGACGTAGATGAAGCCCTTGGTGGCTCCAATTGCGTAGGCACCGATTATCATCCCCTCGATTACCCTGTGAGGGTCGCCCTCAAGGACGTTCCTGTCCATGAACGCCCCAGGATCGCCTTCGTCGGCGTTGCAGATGACGTACTTCTCGTCTCCAGGGGCCTCGCGGGTGAACTTCCACTTCAGGCCGGTCGGGAAGCCAGCACCACCCCTACCCCTCAGACCGGATTTGGTGATTATTTCGATTATCTCCTCGGGCTTCATATTGAGGGCCTTTTTGAGAGCCTCGTATCCTCCAACGGCAATGTACTCGTCTATGTTCTCGGGATCAATGTAGCCACTGTTTTCGAGGACGATCTTCTTCTGCTTGGTGAAGTAGCCATCAACGTCCCACGTCTTCCTCTCGCCGTTCTCCCACCAGTCGCGCTTGACTATCCACTCCTCTACGGGCCTCCCGTTGATGACGTGCTCCTCTATGATCCTCGGGACTTTCTTTGGGTCAACGTGGCCGTAGGTTATGATTTCGTCTTCGGTGATTATGTCCACGAGGGGCTCGCGGTAGCACATGCCGACGCAGCCGACTATCTTGAGCTTGACGTCTAGCCCCCTCTCCTCAAGTTCTCGCTTTATAGCCTCGTAGGTCTCCTTTGCCCCAGCAGCTATTCCGCAGGAGTTCATGCCGACCGCAATGGCCTTGATATCAGACATCGAGCTTCCCCTCCCTGAGCTTTCTGATGAGCTTCCTAGCCTTCTCCGGATTGAGCTTGCCGAAGACCTTCTCGTTGATCATGATGACAGGAGCGAGACTGCAGCAGCCGAGGCAGGCAACGCGCTCAAGCGTGACGAGACCATCTTTCGTGGTCTGCCCCTCATCGATTCCAAGCTCCTCCTTCAGGGCCTGTGCTATGCTGACGGCACCGTTGACGTGGCACGCTGTCCCGTGGCACACCTTCACAACGTACTTCCCGAGCGGCTCGAAGCGGAACTGGGCGTAGAAGGTGGCAACGCCGTAAACCCTGCTGAGCGGAATTCCAAGATAGTTTGCAATTTCCTCCAGGACTTCCCGAGAGAGGTAGCCAAAGCGCTCCTGCGTCCTCTGGAGAAGGGGAATGAGCGAGCTCGGCTCGGGTGGGTAAGAGCGGATGTAATCTAAGCCAGCCCCCATTTTTCTCACCCATTAATTACATGTTAGAGAAATCTGCGTGGTGATGTTTATAAAAGTGCACTAAAGTACAAGTTTGCAACATCTGGTTTAAAACCATTTGTTTGAAAAACCCTTAAATCATTTCTTTACAAATATCAAGTATAGAGGCCCACATGGCGGTGATATCGTTGAGATACATAAAGTTATCTTCCAAAAATTTTGAGAGATTTTTCAAAGCTCTTGGGATATGGGGCAAGGTGTACGGGCCGGTCAAAAAGGGGGATATCTATTCTTTTCAGGAGGTTCAAAGGCTCGAAGAGATTGTCCTCGACTACAACAGAACCATGCTACCCCCAAAGAAGTTCTTCGTAAGACCTAAAGACACAATCCTCCGGCTTAAAAACGGTAAGTGGGAGAACGATGTCGAGGAGGGGGGTTTCGTCCTCTTCGGCCTCCACTCCTGCGACATCCACGGGCTCAAGATACTCGACAAGGTCTACCTTGAGGAGCCAGTTGACCCGTACTATAAGGCGAGGCGCGAGAGCGCTTTTATCGTCGGGATAAGCTGCATACCGGATGAGTACTGCTTCTGCAGGAGCCTCGGGACGGACTTCGCCATGGACGGCTTCGATCTCTTCCTCCATGAGCTTCCAGACGGCTGGCTGGTAAGGGTGGGGAGCGTAAAGGGCCATGAACTTGTCTGGAAGAACGAGGAGCTGTTCGATGAGGTTACAGACGAGGACATCCAGCACTTCAGGGAGTTCGAGGAGAGGAGGGCCAGGTCTTTCAAGAGAAAGCTCAGCAAAGAGGGGCTTGCCGACATGCTCGACCTGGCTTACAGCAGCCCTGTGTGGAAAAAATATGCCGATATATGCCTCGCCTGCGGCAACTGCAACATGGTTTGCCCGACGTGCCGATGCTACGAGGTGTGCGATAAGTGGATCAACGCCTACGAAGCTGTGAGGGAAAGGCGCTACGACTCGTGCTTCATGGAGAACCACGGGCTTGTGGCGGGTGGTCACAACTTCAGGCCCACTCGTTTAGACCGCTTCAGGCACCGCTACTACTGCAAGAGCTACTTTGACCCCTCAGCGGGCTTCAACTGCGTAGGCTGCGGGAGGTGTGACGAGTTCTGCCCAGCTGGAATAGAGCACGTTAAGGTTCTTGATGAGGTAAGGGGGTCCCTGCAATGAGCGAAAATCCCTACATCTCCTACGACGCCCGCATTCTGGAAGTCAAGGACATGACACCGAGAGAAAAGCTATTCACGCTCCGCTTCGTTGACCCGGAGGTTGGGGAGAACTTCAGCTTTAAACCCGGCCAGTTCGTCATCGTCGATGTTAGGGGCTTCGGCGAGTTCCCGATAAGCCTCTGCTCCTCGCCAACGAGGAAGGGATACATCCAGCTCTGCATAAGAAAGGTAGGCAGGATGACGAAGTACGTCCATAAAATGCAGGAGGGGAAAATAGTCGGCATCCGCGGACCTTACGGTAACGGCTTCCCGATGGAAAAGATGGAGGGCTCGAACTTCCTCCTTGTTGCTGGTGGCCTGGGAATGGCACCTTTGAGATCAGTCCTCTGGTATGCTATAGACACCGGAAAGTACGATCACATATGGCTCTTCTACGGAACTAAGGCTTACGAAGACCTGCTTTTCCGAGATGAGATAGTCCACCTCCTGAAGCATGGAGAGGCAATGAACTGCTCGGTTAAGCTCGCTTATGAAATAGAGAGCCCATCCTGCATCTACCTTGAGAGGGGATTCTCCGACAGGGTCTGCAAGGGTGTAGTCACAGACCTATTCAAGGGAGAGGAGTTCGACGTGGAGAACACCTATGCCCTCATCTGCGGCCCGCCGGTGATGTACAAGTTCGTCATCAGGGAGCTGTCCAACAGGAGACTTTCACCCGGAAGGATCTACATGACACTTGAAAGAAGAATGCGCTGCGGAATCGGGAAATGCGGTCACTGCATCGTAGGAACGAGCACGTCAATCAAGTACGTCTGCAAGGCCGGACCAGTCTTCACATACTGGGATGCCCTCTCCACAAGGGGGTTGATATGATGGGAAAGCTTAAGCTGGGTGTTTTTGAACTTACGGACTGCGGGGGCTGTGCGCTCAACGTCCTATTTCTCTACGAGAAGTTCTTTGACCTCTTGGAGTTCTACGAGATAGGAGAGTTCCACATGGCAAGCAACTTGCACGAGAAGGATCACTACGACGTCGCACTTGTTACCGGTACGGTTTCAACTCACAGAGATCTCAAAGTGCTCAGGGAAGCGAGGAACCGCTCAAACTACCTCATAGCCCTCGGAACCTGCGCCACACACGGCAACGTGCAGGGGAGCATTGAAATGCCAATCAGGGAGAAGCTGAAGGCAGTTTACGGCGACGAAGGCAATCCGATGAGGGCAATAGACTCGAAGCCGGTCGTAGAGCACGTGGCCGTTGATCTTGCAATCCCCGGCTGTCCCTACAACAAGGAAGAGCTCTACCAGGCCCTCATGGACATGGCGAAGGGCATAGACCCGGTTCGTCCGGACTATCCTGTTTGCGTCGAGTGCAAGCTCAACGAGTACGAGTGCGTTCTAGTAAAGAAGGGCCTCCCCTGCCTCGGTCCGATTACACTCGGCGGCTGCAACGCGATCTGCATAAAGTCCGGTCTCGGCTGTATCGGCTGCAGGGGGCCTCTCCCGGGAGAGGTCAACCCTGCGAGCGAGTACGAGATCCTCAAGAGCAAGGGCTATGATGACGAGTACATCGTTAGGAAGTTCAAGACCTTCGCGAGGTGGGAACCATGATAATCGAGCTCAGGGAGTTCACTCGTGTAGAAGGCAACGGGAAAGCGGAGATAGTCATCGAAAACGGGGAGGTTAAAGACGTCCGCCTCAAGATAGTCGAAGGACCGCGTTTCTTTGAGCTGCTGACCCTCGGGAGGCACTATTACGATGTACCAGACCTTGAGGCTAGGATATGCGCAATATGCTATTTGGCTCACAGCGTCGCATCGGTCATGGGGATAGAACGAGCCTTCGGCGTCGAAGTCCCCGGAGAGATTCAGCTGTTGAGGGAGCTGGGCCTCATAGGAGAGCTCCTCGAGAGCCACGCCTTGCACCTGTATCTGCTCGTCGCCCCCGACGTCTTTAGATATCCAGACGCAATAAGGATGGCAACAAAACACGGCGAGCTCGTTAAGGAAGGAATAGCACTCAAAGCCTTCGGGAACAGATTGAGGGAGCTGATAGGCGGGAGGGAAATACACGGAATAAACGTCAAGCCCGGAGGTTTTGGAAGGTATCCTACAACCGAAGAGCTTGAGAGGATTGAGCGGGAGAGCGAGGTCCTGTTGAGGTTCGCTAAAAGGACTGTAAGACTCTTCGCCTCGCTTGAGCCCTACGGCGAGAGGGCTGGACACTTCTTAGCTACGGACGGATACCTATGGGGGGAGAGGTTAATCGCCGAGGGCAAGGAGCCCTTTCACTACACAGAAAGGATAGAGGAGCACTCCCTCGTCTACAGCTTCGCCAAGCAGAGCCGCTACAACGGAGAGCCTTTCCTCGTGGGTGCTCTCGCGAGGCTCCTGCTAAAAGGCGAGCAGTTAACGCCCGAGGCGAAGAGGCTTTTCGAGGAGCACAGGGAGAAGCTCGAGACGGGCTACGTGAGCTACAACAACCTCGCGCAGGCGATTGAGCTTGTTTATGCCCTCGAAAGGGCTGGAGAGATAGCAAAGACCCTTCTCGATAAGGGCATCTCCAGTGAAAACGTCTCCGTGGAGCCGAAGGAGGGAGAGGGGATAGGATACGTCGAAGCACCGAGGGGAGTCCTGGTACACCACTACCGGATAGATTCGAGCGGAAAGATAGCCTACTCAAACATCATAACGCCCACAGCAATGAACCATGCGATGATAGAGAAGAGCCTTCTCAGAGAAGCCAAAGTCCTCTACGGCAATGTTGATGAGATGGAGATGGTGCAGAGGCTGGAAGAGACGGTGAGGGCCTTCGACCCGTGCATCTCCTGCTCTGTCCACATTGTGAAGCTTTAGGGTTTATTTTTTTCCAAAATTATTCTTTTGGGCAAATTGGACCAGCCGAGGGGCCAAGAGGTTCCTCAAAGGCTTAGCGAGGAATTAAGCCCTCATCACCCAGTACTTCTCCTTCTCACTCCCTTCGCCTTAGCTCTTCAAAGCATTTTCTGGCAACGTCATAGAAGCCGCTGTCGTGGAGGACTATCCCATCCTTCATGGCATCGGGGATAGAAAGAGGAAAGCTCTTCCGAGGAATTAATAGTTATCCCACACATTCAAACCTCCACTCTCCTCACAACCCTCACCGTTCCAGGCCTTCCAATCTCCCCCTCCACCTCAAAGACCTTCCCGAAAAACTTCTCTACCACCCAGACGTTCGTGACGAGATGGTTCGTTATCTCGCTGACCCCAACTTCACCGCCGGTAAAGGCCAGGAACGGTATGAGTTGGTCGCCGAGGAACCTGTCCGCGGCCATTCCGGTCTTCAACGCCTCGATGAGCTCATCGGCCGCCTCTCTGCCAACTACTTCAGCTGGCTTCCCCTTCTTACCGAGGGCGTCTCCACCGAGCCTGAGCTTATCTGTCTCTGCCCAGACCACTATCCCGCTCCCCGGGCCGAGAGAGCGAGAAACCTCGGTCTCTATCTCAACCGGCGCGCTGTAAACCTCACCCAGCCTCTCCTTAGCGGCTTTAGCCTGCCTCTCGGCGACGTGGGCCGGAAGGTTGGTTGCGTGGCTCATTCCAGCAAAGCGCTCTATTCTTCCCCATCTTAGAGCTTTCAGGGGTTTTCTCTCCTCCCACGGCTCAACCTCACCGACGACCAGTCCGCCACCTTTGGGGTAATGGCCGCGCCTCTTTATCTCAAGCTCGACCTTTAAGCCCATCCTCTCAAGGGCATAAAAGGTAACGTGCTTGAGGTAATCAACCGGCGGACTCCAGGGGACGTCAGTTCCCCCAGTTACCTCAAAGCTACTCCCAACGAAGGCCATCGCCGGGAGGAGCGCCTGGAGGACGAGGGTGATGCTCCCAGCGGTCTTTACTGGAACCCGTATGTGCTTCGGTTCCGGCCTTCCAGGGATGAACTCCAGCCTGGTCGAGCCCACGCTTGCCCCTTTAACCCTCGCGTCGCTCAGCTCCTTCAGCGCAAGAACCGCGTGTAGGTGCTGGGGCCTTAAGCCGGGATTCGGTCTGTTGGCGCGGATGTTGTAAATCCTGACCGGCCTGCCCGTGATTACAGAGAGGGCGACGCTCGTCCTGAGTATTTGGCCACCACCCTCACCATAGGAGCCGTCTATCTCAACCCACCCCATCCTCTCACCAGAGAGATGTTGAGAACTAGTCCTAAAAACATGACGAAAGTGTTTTCAGTGAAAAGTCCCACCTTTCAATGGTGGGAAAATGGACGAGCTTGAGTTCTGCCTGAAGAGCATAAGCTATCCCCTCGGCATGCTCCTAGAAGGAAAAGAACGCAAAACTGAGGATGCCGTTAGAGTTTCAAGAGAAACCATAACCCTTCCAGAAGTTCCGTTTGGGGCCCTCTGCTACTTAACAGGTCTTGCCCTCTTCGATTCACTCGAACTGGTTGACAAGAAAAGGCTAGCTGAGGACTACGACAGGCTGGAGGTCTTTAAAAAGAAGCTCCTCGCCTCAAAGCTTGGAGAGAACCTAAAGCCCTACCTTACAAACCCGGGCCTCCTCATTTCCCCGCTTGAGAGGCTCTCCTTCGACTGGCTTGAGTTCCAGAGGAGGAAGGAGAAAGTTGAGTCCTATCTTAAGAGGTTGAGAGAGCTAATCCAGGAAAGCAGGAGCAGGAATGAGTACCTCGATAGGGCTTCGTTCGTGGAGGAACTGACAGTTGATGAGGGACTCCTTTTAGGTTATTTGGCAGAGAGCGAGAAGGAGCGCGAGCTGATAAACTCTGCACTCGGAAAGCATAACCCGGACTACCGGGAAATGGCGAAGAGATACTTCAAAGCCCTTCGAGGTTGAGTCTAACTGCAATCTTGAGGGCCTTCTCCCTGTCCACTTTCCACTTCTCCACGATCGCCTCGACAAGGCTCACAAGCGCTCTAACGTTCCTGAGGTTGAGCTTTTCTGGGGGATAGGAGGAGAAAAGCGAAGGATCAACGTCAATCCCGAGCCTCGAAGAGAGTTCCGCCGCGAACTCCTCAACCGTGAGCGGAGGCAACCTCACGACGACCGCAAAGTCGAGAAAGGTGTATTTCCTCGCGTCCTTGGTCTCGACTACAACCGGAGAATTCCTCTCCTCGGCGAGAAGCTCGGCGACTTTCTCAACGGGCGGTTCTCTGAGAAAGAGAGCGTTTTCGGGTAGAAAATCTGAAATATCCCTGCCAGAAAGGTTCTCCACGAGAACATCGACCCCAAGGGAGAGAACTTCCTCGGGCTCGGGAAGGCTCTCAGTTTCCTCTTTTTGTGATAATCTATCAACCTCTTTTCCAGCGATTGAGGAGTACAGGCTCTCACTGACGAGGGTTATCTGGTAAAGCGTTTCAACACCGTCCAAGTAGAGGACACCGTTGGAGAGGAGCCTCAGGCCTAGCCTGGCAAGTGCAGAGCTCAGTGATACCTCGCTTCTCGTCGTTATCACCCTTCTGTCGCCAACGGGTTCGGTTCCACGGCTCACCAGCCGGTAGTCGGTAGGAAAAAGGCCCTTTGCGTTGAAGAACTCCTCAAGGACCTGCTTGGCCCTCTCCTCGCTGACGGCATAAATCCTGACAAACTCAACGTTGTCCCTCTCGTCCACACCTATGAGGACGACTGCATCCCGCCGCTCCTTTGGAAGGAGTATGTCCTCCATCTTCACCGCCTTCGGGAAAATTGGAAGATTAAAGGCTCATCGCCCCAAGAAGCTCCCCGGTGTCAAGGTTTATTATCTGGACTTCCCTCTTCCTTGTGTCAAGAAGGGCAACGCTTTTCACCCCAGTTACGTAGCCGCAGACCTCTCCAGGGTTCACAAGGACGGTTCTCCCGACTTCCTGTATCTCGTAGTGGTGGGTGTGACCTACAACGACAACATCGTAAAGCCTGCTGTGGGCGAGGGCCCTGACAAGGACTTCGTTTGTACCGTGCGTTACGGCTATTTTCATTCCATCCGCTTCAAGCTCTATCAGCTCGTCGTATATTCCAAGGGCTTCGTATAGACCCTTTCTCTCACCGTCATTGTTGCCGAAGACACCTTTGAGCGGCGCCTTAAGCTTCTTAAGTTCCCCGGCAACGAAAGGCGCAACGTAGTCGCCCGCGTGTATAACCAGGTCAACGTTCCTCTCGTTGAAGAACTCAACCGCCTTCCTTATGGCCGGCAGGTTGTCGTGAGTGTCGCTCATAATCCCGATCAACATCTCTGACTCACCTGGAGTAATTTAGGGAGAGGGCTTATAGGGTTATCGTGAACTGGTCTGATACCATGATCAAAAGTGACCATCAATCCTGCTCATTCAGGCCCAAATGTATTCGGGGAAGATTTATTAGACGACTTGACAATCATTGGGAAGGTGCAAATCATGTTCACGGGTAAATCCCTCATAGCCGTCAAGGTCATGAAGCCATTCGGAGACTGGAAGGGTGGAGATATTGTCCTCGTGGAGGACTGGAAGGCTAGAGAGCTCTGGGAAGCGGGGGTAGTTGAGATAGTGGACGAGACAGACAAAATAATCGGCGAGATTGACAAGGTTATAGCCGAGGAAAGGGAGAGCGAGCCGTTAACTGTTCTTCCAGAAGGACTTTACGAGAGAGCCGAGTTCTACGCATACTACCTCGAAAACTACGTGAGACTGAACCCGAGGGAAAGCGTGGACACTATAAACGTCAAGCTCACCAAACTGGCGAACCTGAGGAAGAAGCTGAGGGATCTCAAGCTCATAAGGTTCAACAAGATTCTAAAAGCCGTGATGCTGAGGCCAAACAGCCTGGAACTGCTCTCGAGGCTCGCGCCCGAGGAGAGGAGAATATACCTCCAGATGTCGAAGATAAGAAACGAGTGGCTCGGGGATGCCTGATGGACAGGGAAGAGATGATAGCACGCTTTGCCAAGTTTCTGCGGGAGTACGTTGATGATGATGGCAACGAGGTCTACATAAACCGCCTCAAAGACCTCCTCACTGTCACGCCAAAGCGCTCGCTGGCAATAGACTGGGCACATCTTAACTCCTTCGATCCCGAGCTTGCCGATGAACTCTTAAACAACCCGGAAGAGGCCATAGCGAGCGCCGAGGATGCCATCCAGATAGTCCTTAGGGAGCCGCCTCTCCTCGTGGAGAGGGAGTTTAAGGTCCACGCCCGCTTCTACAACCTTCCGAAGACCCTCCTCGTCAAGGAGCTCGGGAGCGAGCACATAAACAAGCTCATCCAGGTAGAGGGAATAATCACCCGCGTCAGCGAGGTCAAGCCCTTCGTTGAGAAGGCCGTTTTCGTGTGCCGTGACTGTGGCCATGAAATGATAAGGCTTCAGAGGCCCTACGAAAACCTTGTTAAGCCGGCCAAGTGTGACGCCTGCGGAAGCAGAAACATAGAGCTGGACGTTGACAAGAGCCGCTTCGTCAACTTCCAGAGCTTCCGCCTTCAGGACAGGCCAGAGAGCCTTAAGGGCGGCCAGATGCCGCGCTTCGTTGACGCGATACTGCTCGATGACCTCGTGGATGCGGCCCTTCCCGGCGACAGGGTTCTAGTTACAGGTGTTCTGAGAGTCATCCTGGAGCAGAGGGAGAAGAGGCCGATATTCAAGAAGATCCTTGAGGTAAACCACATTGAACAGCTCAGCAAGGAGATAGAGGAACTGGAGATCTCTCCCGAGGACGAGCAGAAGATAAGGGAGCTGGCAAAGAGGAAGGACATCGTTGATGCCATCGTTGATTCGATAGCTCCTGCCATATGGGGCCACAGGATAGTCAAGAAAGGGATAGCCCTAGCACTCTTCGGCGGCGTCCAAAGGACACTTCCAGACGGGACGAAGTTGAGGGGAGAGAGCCATGTTCTCTTGGTTGGAGATCCTGGTGTTGCAAAGTGCGTTGACTACGACACGAAAGTCGTGCTTGCTGATGGAAGCATCAGACCAATCGGAGAGCTCGTTGATGAGGCCATAGAAAAAGCAAAGGAAAATGGAAAGCTCGGAGTCGTTGACGACGGCTATTACGCCCCCATAGACCTTGAGCTCTACGCCCTCGACGCTTCAACGCTTAAGGTTAGAAAAGTCAAAGCCAATATCTCTTGGAAGAGAGAGGCTCCGGAGAGAATGTTCAGGATAAAGACCGCAAGCGGAAGGGAGATAAGAGTAACACCCACCCATCCGTTCTTCGTCTTTGAGGATGGAATCTTCAAGACCAGGAAAGCTGAAGAGTTAAGGGTTGGGAATTTTATTGCAGTTCCAAGGGTTATTCCCACAACTGGAAAACCAGTGAACCTTAAAGAGGCACCCATTCAAAAACCGAAGACTGCAAAGAGCAGATTGGTACTCCCAGAGGTTGCAGATGAAGAATTTTGGTACGTTATTGGGCTGATTACTGGAGAAGGCCACACCCAGAAACGTGGTAGTAGTGCGACTCTTTACTTTACCAACAATGAGAAAGAGCTGATAGAGAGAGTTCACGAATATCTAAGCAGGATTGGACTCAACCCAACTGTTAGAAACTCGCATAAAGGAAAGACCGCAAGTGAGGTCTATGCATCCGGCATTGAGCTTTACAGCCTCCTTAAATGGCTTAGGGTAGCCGGCAACTCTGCGGAGAAGAGAGTCCCACCTCAGCTGTTTAGGGCCAGAAATGAAGACATAAAGGCATTCCTTAGAGGATACTTCGATGCCGAAGGGACCGTGGATAGAAGAAGACCAAAGATAACAGTCGTCTCCGCATCAAAAGAGCTCCTCAAGGACGTACAACACCTGCTACTGAGGTTCGGCATTAAGTCCCAGTTCCATGAGACTGAAAGTAGAGCAACAAACGGAAAAATGAAAGAAAAAAAGGTATATTACCGGCTTTTCATAACCGGAGAGGATGCAGTAAAGTTCAGGGATATCATTGGGTTCAGGCTCCAGAGAAAGATGGAGGTTCTCAGAGAAGTGACTCAGGGTATCAAACCAAACACCAATGTTGATGTCATTCCCGGCGTCAGCAAGCTCCTTAGAGAGGCCAGAATGAAAGCCGGGCTTACCCAAAATGACATGGGAATAAGTCGTTCTACATACCTGCACTATGAGCGAGGAGACAGGCTACCCAGCAGAGAAAAGCTTATGGCTATAGTCCAAACCCTAAAAAATCACCTACCCAACTCGGACGAGGTTAGACTCCTTGAACTCCTCGCCGACTCGGACATATTCTGGGACAGGGTAGAAGAGATAGAAGAATACAAGCCTGAGCACCCGTGGGTCTATGACCTCCAGGTCCCTGAGCATCATAATTTTATAGCTAATGATATCTTTGTCCACAACAGCCAGCTCCTCCGCTACGTTGCCAATCTAGCGCCGAGGGCAATTTACACGAGTGGGAAGAGCTCATCAGCCGCTGGTCTCTGTGTTGCGCCGGACTCAATAATCAAAACGAATCTTGGACAGTTCAAAATAGGAGAGTTGGTTGAGAAGGTCATACCAGAAAAAGTTCAGGATTACAAGAGCGTTAATGCCGAAAAGCTCAGACTCTACATTAAAACACTAGAGGGCGATAGGAGAGTTCTTAAACTGTGGAAGCTCAAGGCCCCGGAGAAGTTGATAAAGGTAGAAGGAGATGGACTGAGTATTGTAGTAACTCCCGAGACCAGGCTCCTGACTCCCCATGGATGGGTGGAGGCCAGAAACATCGATGGAGAGGTCGTCACTGAAAATGGCCCAGTTAAGGTCTCCACACAGGAAATTAAATCTCCCTATGATTATGTCTACGACCTCACCGTCGAAGGTTCTCACAGCTTCATCGCAAACGGTTTCGTCGTCCACAATACCGCCGCCGCCGTCCGCGACGAGTTTACCGGCTCCTGGGTGCTGGAAGCAGGTGTTTTGGTCCTCGCCGATGGTGGGTTCGCCCTAATTGACGAGTTCGACAAGATGAGCGACCGCGACAGGAGCGCGATACATGAAGCACTGGAGCAGCAAACAATCAGCATTTCCAAGGCGGGCATAACCGCGACCCTGAACTCAAGGACGACCGTCATAGCGGCAGCCAATCCAAAGTTCGGCAGGTTCAACAGGCACAAGAGCCTTCCGGAGCAGCTCGACCTCCCGCCGACCCTTCTCAGCCGTTTCGACCTTATATTCCTGCTCCTTGATGAGCCCGACGAGAAGGTGGACGCCAGCATAGCGGAGCATATCCTCAAGGTCAGAAGGGGCGAAGCTGAGGCGGTGACGCCTAAGATACCCTACGACCTGCTCAAGAAGTATATAGCCTACGCCAGGAAGAACGTTCACCCGGTTCTGAGCAGAGAGGCAATGGATGAGATAAAGCGCTACTACGTCAAAATGAGAAAGGGTCTGAAGAGGGGAGATGAAGACGGCGTCCAGCCAATACCGATTACCGCCAGACAGCTTGAGGCCCTCATCAGGCTCAGCGAGGCCCACGCGAGGATGAGGTTGAGCGAGACGGTGACGAGGGAGGACGCAAGAGCGGCAATAGAGATCATCGAAGCCATGATGAAGACGATAGCCGTTGATGAGGAGGGCAACCTGGACGTCTCAATCCTCGAAGTTGGCAAGAGTTCAAAGAAGATAAACAAGATCGAGAAGCTCGTTGACATAATAAAATCCCTTGAGAGTGAGGGAGAGTTTGGAGCACCTGAAGAGAAGGTTATAGAGGCTGCCAAGCAAGCAGGGATAGGGACTAAGGCGGACATCGAGAAACTCCTCAACGAGCTGAAGAGCGATGGCAGGGTCTACGAACCTAGAGCTGGATTCTACCGCGTCATCTGACAAAGGTTATAAAGCGAAGTGAAGAGGTAAGTAGGAGGTGAGAAAATGAGCGAGAAGGTAGACTTTTACGACTTTGAGAAGCTCCTCGATAAGGCTTATGAAGAACTCCCGGAGAACGTCAAGCACCACCACTCACGTTTTGAGGTGCCGCCGGCACAGGTCACGATAGCCGGAAACAGGACGATCATAGAGAACTTCGTGGACATAGCCGAGGCCATGAACCGCGACCCGAACCATCTCCTCAAGTTCATCCTGAGGGAGGTCGCTACCGCTGGAACCCTCGAGGGCAGGAGAGCGATCCTTCAGGGACGCTTCACACCGTATCTCATAGCAAACAAGATGAAGAAGTACCTCAAGGAGTTCGTTATCTGTCCCGTCTGTGGAAGTCCAGATACGAAGATCATCAAGAAGGGCCGCTTCCACTTCCTCAAGTGTGAAGCGTGTGGTGCCGAAACACCGATCCAGCATCTCTGAACTCTTTTTCATCAATTTTCTGCACAGCCCTGTTCATTTTTTCTTTGGAGAACCTAACGGATTTGAAAACCCTTTTAAACTTTACAAACTACAAGGTTCAGCAAAAACATGGGGGAGTTCTCATGAGCATGGAGGATAAGCTCAACGAGCTGTATGAGAGGAAAAAGAAGATTCTGGAGATGGGTGGCGAGAAGGCCATTGAAAAACAGCACGCAAAGGGCAAACTAACTGCCAGGGAGAGAATTGAGAAGCTCCTCGACCCGGGAAGCTTTGTCGAGATAGGAATGTTCGTCAAGCACCGCGGAACGGAGTTCGGTCTCGACAAGAAGGAACTGCCCGCTGACGGCGTCATAACCGGCTACGGAACCATTGACGGAAGGCTAGTCTTCGTCTACGCCCAGGACTTTACGGTAATGGGCGGTTCCCTCGGCGAGATGCACGCGGCAAAGATAAAGCGCATCATGGAGCTGGCCCTCGAAGCCGGAGCTCCGGTTATAGGCCTCAACGACTCTGGTGGGGCAAGGATTCAGGAGGGCGTTGACTCTCTCAAAGGCTACGGCGAGATATTCAAGATGAACACCCTCCTCAGTGGCGTAGTTCCGCAGATAACAGCAATCATGGGTCCCTGCGCCGGCGGAGCAGTTTACAGCCCCGCTATTGGAGACTTCATCCTGATGGTAGACAGCGATGCGAGCTTCATGTTCATCACCGGGCCGCAGGTCGTCAAGGCCGTAACTGGAGTCGAGGTGACCCCAGTCCAGCTTGGTGGAGCCATGGTGCACGCCCAGAAGAGCGGACAGGCACACCTCATAGGGAAGAGCGACGAAGAAGTTTTAGCGCTCATAAGGAGGCTCATGAGCTACCTGCCGTCGAACAACATGGAGAAGCCTCCAAGGGTTAAGACGAGCGATTTACCCTTCAGGAAGAACGAAGACCTCTACAACGTAGTTCCAGATGATCCAAACAAGGGCTATGACGTCAGGCAGGTCATCTACGAGATAGTTGACAAGGACGAGAACGGAAACCCGGACTTCCTTGAGATACTCCCGTACTTCGCCCCGAACGCGGTTGTCGGCTTTGGAAGGATGAACGGCCAGACGGTTGGAATAGTCGCCAACAACCCGATATATTTCGCCGGTGTTCTCGACATAGACAGCTCGGACAAGATAGCTCGCTTCGTTAGAACCTGCGACGCCTTCAACATCCCGATCGTTACCCTAGTTGACGTTCCAGGCTACCTCCCGGGAACTGACCAGGAGTACCGCGGAATTATCAGGCACGGAGCTAAAGTGCTCTACGCCTACGCCGAAGCTACCGTCCCGATGGTTACAGTCATCTTGAGGAAGGCCTACGGCGGAGCATACCTCGCGATGGGAAGCAAGCACCTTGGAGCTGACTTCGTCTTCGCCTGGCCGACAGCAGAGATAGCCGTCATGGGTCCAGAGGGAGCGGCAAACATCATCTTCAGGAAGGAAATAGCCGCCGCTGAGAACCCAGAGGAGGTAAGGCAGCAGAAGATAGCGGAGTACCGCGAGAAGTTCGCCAACCCGTACGTTGCCGCCGCCAGAGGTTACATCGACGACGTCATCGACCCGGCCGAGACCAGGGCGAAGATAATCCTGGCCCTCGAGGCGCTGGAGAGCAAGAGGGTAAAGCTTCCGCCGAAGAAGCACGGCAACATACCGCTGTGAGGTGTTATCATGTCGTCGGCTCTGATCGAAGGCGGATGGATAACGGTTATCGGCGTTACAGTAGTCTTCACAATACTCGGAATCCTCGCGTTGGTACTCTACTTCGTGGGCTGGCTCGAGAGAAGGTTAGTGGAGAGGGAAAAGCCCACCACCGCGCCCACACCAGCTCCCGCCCCTGCCTCCATAGAGGCCAAGCAGGAAGAGAAGCCGAAGATACCCCCGAGAGACCTGGCCGTTATTACAGCGGCGATACTAGCTTACACGGCCGAAAAGGTCAGCCAGCTCAGACCCCTACCCTTCAGGAGGAAGATTTCAGATGTCTGGCGCCTCTACGGCCTCCAGACCCAGATGGAGGATGTTGAAGACTTCAACTACGAGATAGGGAAGTGGTGAGAATGGCGAAGGTTAAGGTCATCGTTGAGGGTGTTGAATACGACGTCGAGGTTGAGGAACTGCCAGGAGGAAAGTTCAGGGTGAGCTTTGGGGACAAGACCTACGAGGTTGAGGCCAAGGGATTAGGAATAGACGTGAGCGCTCTGGCAAGCGTTCCCTCTGCCCCAGCTTCCGCTTCAAGCGCTCCAGCTCCGTCTCCGGTTCCCGCTCCTGCCCCGACACCAGCACCGACGGCGCCAGCTCCTACTCCAGCTGCCGCTGGTGAAGGTGTTGTCACCGCCCCAATGCCGGGCAAAATCCTCAAAATACTCGTGAAGGAAGGCGACCAAGTCAAGACCGGACAGGGACTGCTCGTTCTTGAAGCAATGAAGATGGAGAATGAAATTCCAGCACCAAAAGACGGTATCGTAAAGAAAATCCTAGTCAAAGAAGGCGACACCGTAAACACCGGCGACCCACTAATAGAAATAGGGTGAAGGGCTATGGCAACGTTCGTTGACTTCATAAACACCCTCGGCCTCCTTCACCTAACGGTAGGGAACGTCGTGATGATCCTAGTGGGCCTGACGCTCGTCTATCTGGCCATCAGGTACGAGATGGAGCCGCTCCTGCTCCTCCCGATAGGCATCACGGCGGTGCTCGTCAACCTGCCGCTGAGCGGCATAGCCAACTGGCCGGTAGCTGTGAACCTCCCCGAAAACGTCAGCGACAGCATCTTTAAGACGATAGCTTACATGAGCGAGCACTACGGCGAGCCTGGTCTGTTCGACCTGATCTACTACCTCCTCGTCAAGACGGAAGTCGTTCCCCTCCTCATCTTCTTCGGTCTCGGAGCAATGACCGACTTCGGGCCGATGATAGCGGATCCAAAGACGGCTCTCCTTGGAGCGGCGGCACAGATAGGTGTCTTCGTGGCCATGCTAACAGCCCTAGCCCTCGGCTTCAACCTCCACCAGGCGGCAAGCATAGGCATCATCGGCGGTGCCGACGGGCCGACGACCATCTATCTAACGACCAAGCTTGCCCCGGAGATACTAGCCGCTACTGCGGTTGCCGCTTACTCTTACATGAGCCTCGTTCCGCTCATCCAGCCGCCGATCATCAAGGCCCTCACAAGCCCGGAGGAAAGGAAGATAAGAATGGAGCAACTGAGGCCAGTATCAAAAAGGGAAAAGATACTCTTCCCGGTAATCACAATGATAGTCATTGGCCTGCTCGTCCCCAGTGCCGCTCCACTGATAGGTATGCTCATGATAGGCAACCTGTTCAGGGAGAGCGGTGTTGTCGAGAGGCTGAGCAAAGCGGCACAGGAGGAGCTGATGAACATCGTCACTATCTTCCTCGGCCTCGGCGTCGGCTCAACGATGCGCGCCGAGAGCTTCCTCACGGCCCAGACCCTCATGATACTCGGCCTCGGTGTTGTTGCCTTCGCCAGCGCCACAGCCGGAGGAGTTCTCTTCGGCAAGCTCATGATGAAGCTCAGCGGCGGAAGGATAAACCCGATGATAGGTGCCGCAGGGGTTTCAGCGGTCCCGATGTCGGCCAGGGTCGTCCAGAGGATTGCGAGGGAAGAGGATCCGGGCAACTTCATCCTCATGCACGCCATGGGGCCAAACGTTGCTGGAGTTATAGGAACGGCAGTTGTTGCCGGTGTTTTCCTAGCCCTTCTGGGCTGAGCCTTTTTCCTTCTCCCATCTTCCAAAACATTAAAATACAAGGAGGGCGCTTTAGATAGAGCGGTGGTGAAAATGAGGGTAAAAACCCTGATGACGAAGGACCCGGTTGTAATTCAGCTACCGGCAACGAGGGAATACGCTATCGAGCTGTTCAGGAAACACAAGGTACGTTCATTCCCTGTCGTTGGAAAGGACGGAAAGCTCGTGGGCATAGTCAGCATCAAGCGCGTCCTCCTCCACCCGGATGAGGATCAGCTGGCCATGCTCGTCAAGAGGGAAGTCCCCACTGTCAAGGCAAACGACGACCTGAAGAAAGCCGTTAGGAGAATGCTTGAAATGGACTACAGACGCGTCGTTGTGGTTGACGATGAGAACAGGCCCGTCGGCATTCTGACCGTTGGCGACATCGTGAGAAGATACCTATCAAAGAACGAAAAGCTCAAGGAAGTGACCATAGAGCCCTACTACCAGAGACACGTGGGTGTCGTATGGAGGGGAACTCCCCTAAAAGCGGCCCTTAAGGCCTTACTCCTATGCAACGCTATGGCAATACCTGTGATAGACGATGAAGGGCGCCTGATAGGAATGGTTGACGAGACTGATCTCCTCAGGGACAGCGAGGTCGTTAGAGTTATGAAGAGCACCGAGCTGGCAGCTTCCAGCGAGGAGGACTGGATACTCGAAAGCCACCCAACACTGCTCTTTGAGAAGGCCGAGCTCCAACTTCCAAAGAAGCCAGTCGAGGAGATTATGAACCTCAACGTCGTTGTGGCGACACCCCACATGAGCGTCTACGACGTGGCTCAGAAGATGGTCAAGTACGAGATAGAACAGCTTCCCGTCATAAGGGGGCAGGACGAGCTCGTCGGCATCGTCAGGGACATGGACATAATAAAGGTCATACTGAACAAGTGATAATTTAAGCCTCTTTCCTAATTTTACCCGGGTGGTGTTCTTGAGGGAGATCAAGGTTTCCCTTGTCGGTTTTGGGAACGTTGGAAGGGCAACGGCGAAGGTTCTTATTGAAAAGGGCAGGCTTTTTGAGGAGCGTTATGGGATAAGGATAAACGTTATCAGCATTTCAGACACAAGTGGAACCGTCTGGCTTCCTGAGGGAATAGACCTGAGGGAGGCCCTTCTCGTGAAGGAAAACTTCGGCAGGCTCTCCGCGTGGACCAACGACTACGAGGTTTACGAACTAACACCCGAAGAGGCAGTCAGGGAGGTTGACTCGGAGATAGTCGTGGACGTCACCAACGATAGGGAAGCCTGGACGTGGCATCTCAGGGCATTGAAGGAAGGAAAGGGCATCGTAACGAGCAACAAGCCTCCTCTGGCGTACCACTACCGGGAGCTCATCAGTGAGGCCGAAAAGAGGGAACTTCCATACCTGTTTGAGGCGACAGTGATGGCCGGGACGCCGATAGTGGGCCTTCTTCGGGAGAACCTGCTCGGAGACGAAGTCCAGAGAATTGAGGCTGTCCTCAACGCGACAACGACCTTTATCCTGACCCAGATGGAAAGGGGTTTGAGCTTTGAGGAAGCACTTGCAAAGGCACAGAAGCTTGGGATAGCAGAGAGAGACCCGAGTGGAGATGTACTTGGCATAGACGCTGGCTATAAGGCCACGATACTGCACTGCCTTGCATTCCATCCGATAACGTACGAAGAGATCAAAGTCAGGGGGATAGCAGAGGTCACCGAGGGAGAGATTGAAAGGGCAAAGACGAAGGGAAAGACAATCCGGCTGGTTGCGAGGATAGAAAAAGGGAACGTTGTCGTTGAACCCGCAGAGATACCAAAAGAAAGCCCGCTCGCGGTGGAGAGCCACGAGAACGCGGCCGTCATAAAGACCGACCTGCTGGGGGAGCTCATCATAAAAGGAGCTGGGGCGGGGCTTAAGGAGACTGCCAGCGGTGTCGTAAGTGACGTGATTAAGGCGGCGCTCAGACTAGTTTGAGCTTCTCTCCATCGAACTCTATCAAAACGGAGGGAAAGAAGCGTCTCGGCACCAGATAAACCGCAATTACCTTCCCACGAACCTCGATTGTGTTTTTGCCTGGAAGAAGGGGAAAAGTTTTCCTTTCTTCACCTTCAACCACAATCTCAGAGAAGTTCCGGCTTGGGTATATCCGATAGACTGAGCCCCCAACATCGAGTTCAACGGCAGGGATGCCGAGCCTGTCGAGGAGAAGGAAAAAGAATCCAATGGTTAGAAACATCGGGAAAAGTCCTAGACCGAAGATGAGATAACTTACAAGGGCAATAACAAAGTTCAATAACGCGGAGCGCACAAGAAACCCCTGCCGCCTTTCATCAACCACCCGGGTTTTCCTCATCAAACCAAACTCTTTTTAACCGATTTTATACCTTTCGAACGGTGGAAGCATGGAGCACGTCATAGCCCTGCACCAGGTCTACGCGGAGCTGATATTCAGAGGGCTTAAGACGGTGGAGCTCAGGAAGAGCAGGGCCTTCGGGGAGGGAGACATAGTCTTCCTCTACGTGGCAAGGGGAAACCCATACGAGCTGAGGGACACATTGAGAAGGCTCGGCCTCCACGAGGAGCAGACCTTAACGCAGAGAGGGACGATAGCTGGTGGCTTTGAGGTTGGTGAGGTCATCAAGGCCGACCTCGACACGCTGTGGGAGATGACAAAGGACACTAGCGGGCTGACCTTGGTTCACGGAGAGAATGGTAAGAAGTGGCTCGGCAATTACATAAGGGAGTACGGCTACGCCTTCACGATAGAGAGGCCGTTCCTCTTCAAGGAGCCGATGAGCAGGGAGGAGATGAAGGAGCGCTACGGAATCCACGTTGATGGCATAATCCACCTCTCAAGGAAAACGAGAAAACCATGGGTGAAAGCTCTGATTGAAGACTTGCTCGTGAGGGACGTCGTTTACCTCTAACTGACCTCAGAGTTTTGTTGGCCAGTGCCATTCTTATTGTCTTCCGGAGCGCCCTCTTCCCCGACCTCCGGAACGAGAACGTACGGGCCAGGGCTCAGCTTCTTTATTTCCTCCTCCGTCAAGAGCCTGCTCTTCACCTTCTCACCTATAAGGGCGCTGTTGCCGAGCGGGTCCATTATCCTCACCGTTATCGGCTTCTTCCCTTCCTTGACGTCTTCGATGTACTGGAGTATCTCGTTGGCTTTCTTAACGGCCTCTTCGTCTCCCTCCTGCCTCCTGAACTCCCTGGCCATGAGGAGTGTTTCCCTGACCCTTTCAAGGACTCCTTCAACATTAGTGATAAAGCCCTCCGAGGCCGGTCCAGGCTCGATCTTGACGCCGATTTCGTCAAGCTCTATAGTACCGCTCTTGCTCCTGACAACGCGCGTGAAGAGGTCCTTCCCCTCCTCAACTTTGACAGTGTAGAGCTTCGGCGGCCTGTCCTCGAGGATCATGACATCGGCGTTGCGGTAACCACACTTCTCGCAGTATATAGTGCTCTCCATGACCTTGCCGAAGTAGGGTATCTCGTGGATGTGCTGAATGGCCTTGAAAGTGCCCTTCCCACCGCAGATTGGACAGTCTCCAAGTGAGATAATCTGAACCTCGCCGAGATCCTCGCGAACTTCAACTTTCTCCTTCTTCTCGCCGTTTTCACCCATGAGCATCACCGAAGCTAAGTACCGAGAACCGTTTATAAATTCATGGGAGGGTGGAAGAATAGAGATGCAGGGGCAAAATACAAACCTCACTTGGCGATTTTTATATCGCTCGGCAGGAGGATGAGCTTTATCTCGTGCTTGCAGACCTTGGCAGCCTGTCCGTCGAGGGCGCTGACCATGCCTTTGATCTGCTGGACGACCTTCTCAAGGACGTCAGGTCTCTTCTCAAGAGGAGTGAGGTCAACGAGTACAATGTTGCCGTCCTGTAGCTCTTTGGACACCTTTTCGAGGTCGGAATAGCTGGTGATAGTTACCTTGTGCAGGTACCTCAGCTGCGGTTTAACAAGCTCCTTAGCAAGAACATCCTCCTCAACAGGGATGACCTCTACATCTGTTCTGGAAGGAGCAGGGGTTTTCTGGCCCGTAACCTCCTTCTTTATGCTGGGAGGTTTTACCGCCGGCTTTATATCCTTCTTTTTTAAGCTGTCAAACAGTCCCATAACGATTCCCCCCGATTGACCGTGAACTGTCTTACTTTTTGATGTTTTCCTTTATAGCTCTTTCCCAAACTCCGATGGACTCTCCTCAAGAAGCCGGAACAAGCCTATGAACGAGAGCAGGAACGCGGTCAAACCGAACATCACCACTATAACGCGAATCTGAGTCTTCCCCTTAACTGTAATGAGATACAACCCCCAAACAACGAGGGCCAAACCCCACATAGCTGTGGTCAGGAGAAGATCTTTCTTGCGCTCCTCGCGAAGCAGGAGATAAAGTGTTCTTGCCGTAAACCCAATGAAAACTGCTGCAGCCAGTGCCATGATGACGTCCATAGCGACCACCCAAAAATAGAAAAGAATTGCATCAGGCCCTTCCAACGGCCTTCAGAACCTTCTCCCTTATCTCGTTGCCCTTCTTCAGGGCAACTTCAAGGGCGTACATGACCTCTTCAAGCTTGAAGGCCCCAGCTTCACCCTTCTGGGCTGCTGAGATGTGTCCGGTCTCGTCCGTTGTAAGGGTTAGCCTGCCATCCATGACGCGCTCCTCATCGAGGTTCGGGTCAACGACTATTGAGTTGCCAATCTTGGCAAAGGTAACCGGGATTGGGACATGGTTAACCGGGAGGGGCTCGTACTCGTCGAGTATTTCGACTTCACCAGTTTCTTCGTTGTAGCTGACCTTTGGCAGCTTCGTGCTGAGTAACGCCGCTATTGCACCGATTCCGCTGGCGTCAAGGAGGTTGCCGCCGTGGTCGAGGACGTGGACGTCTATGAATATAACCCTGACGAGCTTACCAGGAACTATAACGAGCTTCTCCAGATCAACAGCCTGGCTCTCCCTGATGCCCCTGTCAACGACGCGCGCCAGCTCGATTGCGTTCTCGTCCGGCGGACCGGGTTCAAATGTCGGTGAGGCGAGCGGGACGAGCTCAACGTTTGTCGTTATGACGCCCCTGTCGGGCAGGTCGGGGAACGGTTCGCCAAGTTCAGCCTTAATGCCCACTAGAACTTGGGTGTCACCCAGCCTGACCCAGGCGGAGCCCTCGGCCTTCTCGATAACGTTGACCTTGATCTCAAGGTCGCGGTAGTCCTCGAAGGAGCGGCCGTCTATTCTCTTGCCCTCGCGGAGCAGTTCGATGATGTGATCGCGCATTATGCTGGCCATGACTTCCATCTCACTCATTTCCCTCAACCTCCTGGGCTATTTTGAGGTACTTTTCTTTGAGGGCCTCCCTCTGCTTCTGGTAAACGGCTTTGGCGCCCTTTATGGCAAGTCTCACTGCCTCGAGGAACTCCTCCTTCGTCAGGTAGCCATCCATCTGAAGGAGCGTTATGTCGTTCTTGAGGGGCATTATAGCCACTGGCACGTCCGCCTCTCCGTAGTTGTCCTCCTCCTTGTTGAGGTCGAGCACTATCTCGCCATCTATCTTTCCAGCGGCGCATGCTGCCACCAAGTCTTTCATTGGAATCCCAGCATCCGCCAGAGCGAGTGAAGCTGCCGTTATTCCGGCAACCCTCGTACCGGCATCTGCCTGGAGTATCTCGATGAAGACGTCTATGGCAGTCCTGGGGAACATGTGGAGGAGCAACGCCGGCTCAAGTGCACCCCTTATGACCTTGCTTATCTCAACGCTCCTTCTGTCCGGCCCTGGTTTCTTCCTCTCCTCAACGCTGAAGGGTGCCATGTTGTACCTGACCCTGAGTATAGCCCTGTCCGGCCTCTGGAGGTGCTTTGGATGTATCTCCCTCGGGCCGTAGACTGCAGCCAGAACCTTGTTCTTGCCCCACTCTATGTAGGCAGAACCGTCGGCGTTCTTGAGGACACCCACTTCCATCTTGATAGGCCTAAGCTCGTACTTCTTTCTACCATCAATTCTCTTACCGTTCTCATCAATGAGCTTTAATCCTTCAGGCCTGCCCATCATCTTTTCCACCCTCTTCTTCGTTAATCTCGGGTATTTCCTCTATTACTCCCTGCTCCTTAAGCTCCCTGAGCCTGCTCAGGATAAACTCCTTAACGCGGTCGGTGAGGCCCTGGGTGTGGCTCTCCCTGTCAACCTTGAGTATCGCCTCGATTGCGAGCCTCTCAAGCTCGTCGTTCTTTCCGCTGACCCATACCCAGCCGTTCTGACCAACTATTATCCTCGTTCCGGTGAGGGTCTTTATCATGTTGATCATCGAACCGCCCTTGCCTATAAGCCTGGGAACTTTGGACGGTGTTATTGTGACCAGCTGACCACCTCTAAGAGGACCTCCCTTGAAGGGCATCCCCTTGGTCGTCAGGTCAATCTGATTTACCTCGTTGAAGGCCTTAACTTTGGCATAGATTATGTCACCGATGTCGAATATCTTCCTCAGGTCGGTCTTGAGCAGGTCTATCCTCTCCTCAACGGCATCCGGAACTCTGAGGCTTGCCTGGTAGGGTGCCCCGATGTCCACCGTCCAGCTGGAGAACTTGACATCAACTATCTTCCCCAGGACGTTGTCCCCGACCTCTGGGATGTACGGTCCCTCAAGTGGTATGACTCTTATCACGTTCCCTCTGATCTCAACAAGGCCGATAACTGTGGAATAGATTGCGTTGCCTTCCCTGAAAGTTCCTCTTCCGTTCTTAAAAGGCCCCTGGGCGAGTAAAGTCCCAGGGACAACGAGCTCCCTTGGTTTTACAAAAATCTTCTTCATAGGCCCTTCCTCTCTAACAGTTTAGTTATCGCCTCGCCCTTCGTAAGGGCGTTGAGCTTTTCGTAAAACTCCTCCTCAACTCCACCGGGTATCTCAATTATGAACATCCATGAACCGTCGCTTCCCCACTCCTCCCTCTTGATTGTGCCAAACTTCCTGACCTCCCCATAGGCCTTTCCCACGTAGTCCCCAGGTATCTTCACTGCTATTACCTTAACCTCTAGCTTTATCGGGAGTAGGGGCCTTATCGCCTTTATCACCTGCGGAACCTGAGCTTCGGCATCTTTGAATATGTCAATGTGCACCCCTGCCTCTTCCATGGCTCTGAGAATTCTGTCAACCGGGTGCGGATAACCAGTCCTCGGATCTACTGCATGCCTGTGGATTACCATTGCTATGTAGCGCTTCTTGTCCTCGAGCATCTTGCGCCTCTGCTCAGCTGTCAGCTGAACCTCACCCTTTCGGAGGATTATCTTCGCGACCTCGTAGGGATCGCTGGTTCCGAATATCTTCTCCATCTCGTGCTCGCTAGCTTTATCGCCCTTGTGGGCGTCCTTAAAAACATAGGGGGTGGCGAGGATCTCCTCTATGGGAACGTCCTTGCCCTCCTTGAAGTCCCTCGCCAGGTAAGGATCGACCAGTATCTCGAAAGTCTCACCATGGGTCTTCAGACGGGCGATGACAGCCTTATCAACACTTATTGGCATCGCCCGTCACCTCAGTAGTTCTGGTCAAGTTCGGAGTAGTCCTCTTCCCTCTCCTCGACTTCCTCTTCCTTGACTTCCTGGAGGACCTCATTGAGGTACTTCTCAAGCTCTTCCCTCGGGAGCTTCTTCCAGCGCTTGTCTTCCATGGTAATGTAAGCGACCTCTATAGCATCGACACTAGGCTCTTCGAGCGTTTTGGCCAAGGCAAGGATTGCGAGCTTTATTGCGTCGTCTTTTCCAATGTCATCCTTGTAGTGCTCCTCAAAAATCGCCATCGCGGTGTTCCTTCCGCTTCCTATAGCGACTGCCTTCCACTCGAAGTAGGCACCGCTCGGGTCCGTCTCGAACAGCTCGGGCTTCTCATTTACGCCCGCCATAAGCAGGGCGGCGCCGAAGGGCCTCACACCCCCGTACTGGGTGTGGGCCTGCTTGAGGTCGCATATCTTCTTCACCAGAACGGTGAGCGGGACGGGTTCGCCGTAGGTGAGGCGGTAAATCTGCGCCTCGAGCCTGGCCCTGTCAACCAAAACCCTAGCATCGGCAATAATACCGCTCGGAGCGGCCGCTATGTGGTCGTCAATGAGGAATATCTTCTCATAGCTGCTCGGTTCGATGAGCTTGCTTGTGATTCTCTTCTCAACGGCTAGAACTACCCCTTCCTTCCACTTGACACCGACAGCGGTTGCTCCCCTCTTCACTGCCTCCCTGGCATAGTTGACCTGGAAGAGCCTTCCATCAGGACTGAATACTGTAATCGCCCGGTCGTAACCGGCCTGCGGTGGTACAAACGCCATTTCACATCACCTCTATTCCCTTTACTCCTTTAGCTTACTCTACAGGCCATCTATTAAGCTTTTCTATTCTCCTCTAAAAGCGATGACTGCCATCCTCCTGGCGGTTCTCCTCGCAAGCTCCAGTGGGATGAACGACACCGCAAAGATAATCGCCCCCAGTATCATGGACGCAGTCCACCCCAGGGGCTTAAAGATTATGAGTCCAAACCCTACCAGAAGCAACAGCAAACCGGCCGAGAGAAGCTTTCGGTACGTCCTCTCAAGTTCCTTGAGTTCTTCCCCCATGCTCCCACCGGGGACTTTTTAAGATAGGTGGTTTTAAGTCTTTGGTGGTTCTATGGACTGTCCATTCTGCAGTCCGAAAAGGGAAAATCTGCTGTACGAAGACAAGCTGATAAGGATAATCCTCGATGGATACCCTGCGAACAGAGGGCACGTGCTTGTCATCCCCAGAAGGCACGTCGAGACGTGGGAAGAGCTGGACGAAAAAGAAAAAACCGCTCTGATAAGGGGCGTTGACCTCTCCATGAAGACCCTAAAAAAGGCCATGAATCCCGATGGCTTCAACGTTGGCATTAACCTCGGAGAAGCAGCCGGTCAGACAGTTCCCCACATCCACATTCATGTTATTCCAAGATGGAAAGGTGACTGCAACAGGCCGAGAGGTGGAGTAAGAAAGGCGGTGTTGGACATCGAGGACGAAAACCTGACCATGAAAGAGCGCTGGAAGAAAAACAGGCTGGGGAGAGAAGAAGTAGAATCCTTAAGGAAAGCCCTTCTCAGTCTCCTGGGAGAGGATAGCTAGCTTTGTTCTTTCTGATTTTCGTGCCAACGGTCTCATCCAGGTCTATTCCAAGCTCATGCGCCAGGAGTACGAGATATATTATAACGTCCGCTATCTCATCCGCGACCTCTTCTTTCTTCTCGGGTTTTTTACGGCCTCAAGGATCTTCCTCATCGCTGAGCCACTGGAAGTGGTCAAAAAGCTCCCCCAGCTCAACTACAGCGGAGATAGCCAGGTTTTTTAGTGTGTGGTACTTTTTCCATTTCCTGGCGTCCATGAATTCAATAACTATTCTTTCAAGCTCCCAGAAGTCCACGGGCATCACCTCAGTAGAAGTGAGCCTCTGCATCCCTAAGGAGCTCAAGGAGCTTGAGGAACTTCTCAAGCTCTTCCTTTGAGAAGTGCTCTTCGGCATCGGTCTCGGGATCAAGGGAGAGGAGAAATTTCCTGGCTTTCAAGAGGTCGTCTAAATCCTCCTGGAGTTCAATAGCTCGCTGGGTGAACTCAAGGCTCGTATAGGGAGTCTCCATAGACCTCTGCTGATTGGCGACTATAGCTATCTTCAGGCTCGCTATAACCTCGTCAACTTTCTCAAGGAGTTCTTTAACTTTCATAGTGATACCTACGGTGGAGGACTATTTAAGCCCACCTCTGCACCCACAATGTTTTCGAATATTTTTCGGCTTTCGCAGGTGTTTTTCTGAGCATAGAGTTTTAACCTTATTCACGGAAAGCCTATGGTGGTCATCGTGGAGGCTCTAAAGAACGCTCCTTCTAACGCTTCACTCGAGACATCGGCTAAAAAAGAGAGGAAGCTCCTCATGGGAAACGAGGCGATAGCCTACGGCGCACTTGAGAGCGGAGTCGTCTTTGCCACAGGTTATCCTGGAACACCCTCAACTGAAGTTGTCGAGACAATAGCGAGGCTGAAGCCGGAGGTCTTTGCCGAGTGGGCGCCCAACGAGAAAGTGGCATTAGAAGAGGCCGCTGGAGTAGCCTATACCGGCCTTCGGGCACTGGTAACAATGAAGTGTGTTGGCCTCAACGTTGCCGCCGATCCACTCATGAGCCTCGCCTACTCCGGCGTTGAGGGTGGGCTTGTAATCCTCGTCGCAGATGACCCCGGGCCCCATACGAGCCAGACCGAGCAGGACGACAGGTACTACGGCAAGATTTCCCTCCTCCCCGTTCTTGAGCCCGCCGATCCTCAAGAGGCTCACGACCTCATAAAGTACGCCTATGAGCTGAGCGAGAGGTACAAAGTCCCAATAATCTTCCGCACGACAACGAGAGTAAACCACACAACAGCCGACGTTGAGGTCGGAGAGTTCATCGAGCTTGACCGGAAGCCCGTCTTCAAGAAGGACATCGAGCGCTATGTAAGGGCCAGCATGGAGGGCAACAGAAAGAGGCACAGGTGGCTCAACGAGACGCTCAGGAAGATAGAAGAGGAGTTCAACTCCATGCCCTTCAACTGGGTCGAAGGGGAAGAAGACGCCAGACTAGGAATAATCGTTGAGGGAGCTCCATACAACTACGTGAAGGAGATCCTTCCAAAGATAAACGCAGACTTCAAGGTTCTCAAGCTCTCAACGCCGCACCCGCTCCCGAAGAAGCTCGTTGTTGAGTTTCTGAAAACTGTTGAGCAGGCCATAGTAATTGAGGACGGTGCTCCATTCCTTGAGGAAGAAGTGAAGATAGCGGCCTACGAGGCCGGACTAAATATGCCGATCTACGGCAAGAGAACCGGCCACCTCCCGCCTGAGGGCGAGCTAACACCTTCCCTCGTTAGAAACGCCCTTCTCAAGCTCATCGGCGAGGAGAGCGAAGAGTATATCAAGCCCGAAGAGGTTGCCTACGCCGAGAGCTTAGCTCCAAAGAGGCCACCCGTTATGTGCCCCGGCTGCCCACACCGCGGCTCATACAGGGCAGTACTCGACGCCCTCAGAGACCTCAAGCTCGGTCGCTATAAGGTTCCGATTCACGGAGACATAGGTTGCTACGCCCTATCGCTCCTCCCGCCGCTTGAGGCCATCTGGACTGAATACGTAATGGGTGCAAGCATAAGCCTTGCCAACGGCCAGAGCGTCGTCATGGACAAGAAGGTAATCGCCACCATTGGAGATTCAACTTTCTTCCACAACGGAATTCAGCCGCTGATAGATGCCGTCTACAAGAACCTGAACGTTTTAGTTATGATACTCGACAACAGAACAACTGCAATGACCGGCCACCAGCCGCACCCTGGAACCGGCGGAAGCGAGACCGGAAGGAAGTTCAACGAGATCGACATAGAGGCCCTTGTCAAAGCATTGGGAGTTAAATACGTCAAGACCGTTGACCCCTATGACCTCGAGGCAACGAGGGAAGCCATCAAGGAAGCCATGAGGGTTGAAGGCCCGGCTGTGATAATAGCGAGGCGCGAGTGCGTCATTCCTGTGATAAGGCGCGGCGAAATCGGAGAGAAACCGATAGTTATCGGGGACAAATGCACCGGCTGTAAGGCCTGCATACTCCTGACCGGCTGTCCAGCGCTCGTCTATGACCCGGAGACGAGGAAAGTTAAGATAGACGAGCTCCTCTGCACAGGCTGCGGCGTCTGCAACCAGACGTGCCCGTTCGACGCCATAAAGTTCCCGAGCGAGCTGGAGAAGGGGGCTTAATCCCCCTATTCTTTCCACACCTCAAGCACCATGTACCGCCTCACGAGCGGGTTGGGGTAGAGCTCCCAACTAACACCTTTCGTATTGGCCTCAATCTCTCCAAAGAGGCCGCCCTCCCTCGGGTCTAGGCTCTCGCCGTATATCTTCCCGGGTTTTATATCGACTCTCATGTACCTAGGCAGCCCGACTAAGACCTTTCCGTTCTTTCTGGCGTATTCTATTGCCCACTTGGCAGTGTATATTCCGGAATATATCTCAGCTATCCTGACGGGGACGCTCCACTTTCCTATGGCGATTATCTCAATGCCCATTTCTTCCCAGAGCTTCTTTGCCAGCGGCTGGAGGTCTTTGGATAGGTCTTTCCAGACTTCCTTACCTCTATCGGTTATGCCAAGCGCCTCTATCGTTGGTTCATCGAGCTTCCTGACCTCTATTCCACCAATTGTGGAGTCAAGGTGCACGACGTCGGGCTTAACTTCCCTGGCAAGTTCAACGGCCAGATAGGCCTCATCCCTGATGGCCTGCCTCCCGCTCATGTCGTAGTTAAAGGGATCCGCGTACTTGGCCCTGCTCAGTGAAGCTGTCCTGTAGGGCTTTTCAACGAGCACGGCGACGGTCGCTATCAGCCCTATGGGGTTATATGCATCATCAAGAAGTGCACCACCAGTGTCAGCAGCAACTATCCTCATGGTAACCACCGAATACCAATATACTTTCCATCCAACAATTACTATGAGGTGTATCTATATGGGAGACGCCACGATTTATGAAGTTTTGGGAAGGTACGTTGATGGCTTTGCAAAAGCTACTCCCGTTTGCATCGCGTACGGGAGAGCACTTCTGAATGGGGAGCCGATAACACCTGTGGAAAAAACGGTCAAATTTACCGTCCTCATGTACTCTCAAACCTTAGAAGTTGATGCCATATGGGGTAAAGACAACTTGGGAGGGCTTTCAATCAGAGGTACCCCTGCCCTTCATCATGATGGTTCAGTAACCACTCTGAAGTTCTCTACACGCGAAGGAGAAGTCCTGGTAGAGCTGGGGGGTGGCAGAGAAATTGAGAGAGCACTAAGGCGGGTGTCCTCATTCTGTACTAATGGGATTGGAACTGTGATATGGGTCAGAGGTTAGTCCTCGTCACCGCTCGGAACTCGGCAAACTCATCATTCCCCGGAGTCTCTCGAGTTCTTCCCTTAAAGACCTTACTGCTTCTTCGCTCGGAGCACTCCCCGAGTACCTCCGTATCGCATCCTCAAGCTCTGGAAACCCGCCAAGAAAACCGGGAAGCCGTTCGGGTGGAACCAGCATGCCAGTGCCCCTGTACACCACTATCGCGGCCAGGGCATAGAGGGCGTTTAAATACGACTCGTAGGCACCGCTGTAATCTCCGCTGGAGAACATCCTATCGCCGTCAGCAATCAGCTTTTCAAACTTCGATAGCAGCTCCTCCATCTCAAACCACCGGGAGGTTTTTATAATCCTGACTAAATAAACCCTCCGGGGAACATGAAAGTCGAAACTGCAGTTTGGGCGGCTGTCATTGCAGTTATCCTGTACGTATCGTGGAGGGTTATTCATCCCTTTCTCGAGCCGCTTTTCTTTGGGCTTATTCTTGCCTACGCCTTCTATCCCATCCACCGAAGGCTGAGAAAATTTGTGGGGAACCGGGAGTCAGCGGTTCTTATCAGCTTCACGTTCCTCGTTCTCGGTGGAACTTTAACGTTTGAACTGGCCATGATGTCACTCAGGCTTGCAGTATCATTCGCGGGGAGCATAGGGGATGTCCTCAACTGGATTCTAACCCTCCCACTACCAGAGGATGCCAGAGAGTTCATCTTTAACATCAAAGCTGAGGCAACTACAAGAATAGCCGACTACGTCTCAAGCAGGGCATTTTCGATACCGCTGTACATAATTCAGCTCATCGTATTCTTTCTGGCGTTTTATTACGGGCTCGCATATTCAGAGCAGATAGCACGAACCATCAGAGAACTCCTGCCGGAAGAAAAAAGGGAACTAGGCGAGGAAATACTCACAAGCGTCCACAAAACCCTCTCTGCCCTCGTGAGGGCATGGCTCCTCCTGAACGTTGCGAAGGGCATCCTAATGACACTTGGATACATAGTCTTTGGTGTTTCCGACATCTACACTGCTGTCATCGCCGGATTCTTAACGTTCGCGTTTTCATTCGTGCCACTCTTCGAAGGATGGATGATATGGCTGGCGGCGGCCATCCACTTCGCCCTCAATGGGATGTACCTCCATGCAATCGGCATCTCAGTCTACGGTGCCCTTCTGGTCTCCCCGATGCCGGACTACACAATAAGGCCTATGCTCGTCGCCAGGGACACTGAACTGGACGAGACGCTGGTCTTCATTGGAATGGTTGGCGGAACGTGGGCTATGGGGCTCAAAGGCATAATAATCGGCCCAATTGTTCTGAATCTCCTTCTAGTCCTGGTAAAAGAGTGGAAAAAGCTCACAGAATCTTCACACCGGCCTTCTTCATCTCTTCAAGAGCCTTCTTCTCGTCCTCGGGGTTGATGCCCTTAACGGCATCGCTCAGGAGATAGGTCTCAAAGCCGTGCTTGGCCGCGTCAAGGGCGGTCGCTTTCACACAGTACTCCGTGGCAACACCGCAGATGTAAACCTTCTCAACGCCATTCTCCCTGAGAATTTCCGCGAGGTTCGTACCTTCAAAGCCCGAGTAGGCCTCCTTATCAGGCTCAGTCGCCTTTGAGATTATTACGGCGTCCTCGGGCAGGTCTACAACAAACTCCGCTCCGGGGGTGTTCTGAACGCAGTGTGGTGGCCAAGGACCGCCCCTCTCCTTAAAGCTGATGTGGTTAGGGGGATGCCAGTCCCTCGTGGCCACTATAAGGGCACCCTTCTCTTTGAACTTTCTGATGTACTCGTTGCATTTGGGAATGATGGTGTCGCCCTCCGGTACTGGGAGCGCTCCCCTGGGCATGAAGTCGCGCTGCATATCAACAACTATGAGGGCCTCCTTTGGCATGGGCCTCACCCAATTGTATATTGACATTGAGAGTTAAAAGGCTTAAACGGAACTCATAACTCTGGAAGCCTGTCCCTGAACTTCGACATATCCACACCTTTCTCCATGCCAAACAGGTAGGCAAGAATGGCATCATCGAGCTCCCCATAGCGTTCGCGCATCTTTTTAACGCCTTCCAGAACCTCAAGCTCGTTCCATCCAAGGGAACGGGCGATATAAGAGACCATTTCACCGAGCAGAGAACCTACATCTTTCTCTTCTTCCAACTTTTCAATAACGACAAGAAACTTCCCTTCCCTCTCCTCCAGAAGGCCTTCTTCGATCCATTCTTCGATGGCTTTCTTGGCCTCGGTGGGTGACATCCTCCTGAGCCTGAAGCTAAGAATACCGACTAACTCGCTCCTCGTGAACTCGGGGGAACCTTTAACCTTGATGGCCTCCTCAAGCGGGTGCATATCCATCAAACTTATTACCTTCCCAGATTTAATAAACCTGGTGGTGGGAATGGAGATAAGGACGCATAAGCTGGCCTCGGAGAAGCTTCTCGGGAAGCCCGTGAAAGTTGGGCCACCCGAAGCTGAGGTCATTCTGGAAACTACTGAGGAGATGGCCGTTGACGAATACGGACTCGTTCACGGCGGCTTCACTTTCGGGCTGGCGGATTACGCGGCCATGCTCGCTGTAAACGAGCCGACAGTTGTTCTCGGAAAAGCAGAAGTTAGGTTCCTCAAGCCCGTGAAAGTCGGGGAGAATCTTCTGGCGAGGGCTGAAATTGTTGAAGACCTCGGCAGGAAGAAAATAGTCAAAGGAGAGGTCTTCAACGAAAAGGGAGAGAAGGTTTTCGAGGGGACGTTCCACTGCTACGTCCTGGAGAAGCACGTGCTGGAGAAAGATTAAGAAAGCAAGACCATCGTCCCAAACAAAGCCGCTTGGAGAACGCAGAGAGCAAGGCCACTCATAAATAGTAACAGAAATCCTTTTATACGTTCCTATCGAAAACCGATATCGGTGTTCGATATGATAAAGAGGGTTCTCCTCGGCTTCATGGGCATCCATATACTCCACCACGCAAGCAAAGGAGAGGTGACGGGCTCGTTCATGATGGAAGAGCTGAAGAGACACGGGTACAGCGTGAGCCCTGGCACCATCTACCCGCTCCTCCACAGGATGGAAGAGATGGGCCTGCTGGAAAGCCGATGGGAAGTCAAAAACGGAAAGCGCGTCCGAATTTACAGGACGACGCCCAAGGGGGAGGAGCTTCTCAAACGGGCGAAGGAAAAAGTCCGTGAGCTGTGCTCAGAACTCTTGGGGGAGTGAGCCATGGAAAACGGAGAAAGGGGCAAAAATGGGCGAAAGGTCTTCGGAATAAGCTGGAACGTCTTCCTGCTCGGAATAGTCAGCTTCCTGAACGACATGAGCAGCGAGATGATAAGCCCGATAGTGCCGAGCTACCTCACCGACGTTCTCGGGGAAGGTAAGCTCATTAGCGGTTCAATAATGGGTGCCATAGAGAGCATGAGCTCCCTCTTCAAGGTGGCGTTCGGCTACGTAAGCGACCGCTTTAGGAAAAGGAAGACCTTCGTCTTTATCGGCTATGCACTCTCAACCCTTGCCAAGGGTGCCTTGGCCTTCACCCGCTCTTGGTGGGACTTTCTGACGCTGAGGGCACTTGACAGGATAGGTAAGGGAATAAGAACAGCGCCGAGGGATGCTCTAATAGCCGAGTCAAGCGAGAAGGGTAAATCCGGCAAGTCCTTCGGCTTCCACAGGATGATGGACACGCTTGGGGCCGTTGCTGGTCCGCTCGTCGCCATAGGCATCCTCAAGCTCCTCGAAGGCCTGCCGGTTGAAAAGGCCTACCGCTACGTCTTCCTGCTGTCGGCAGTCCCAGGGCTGATCTCACTCTTAGTTATCCTGCTCTTTGTGAAGGACAGAGGAGCGGAGGTCAAAAAGAGGATAACCGGAATCTCAACGCTCAGGGACAGAAACCTGCAGTTCTTCCTTGCGGTCGTTGCCCTTGGAGCACTTGGGAGGTACAGCTATGCCTTTACCCTCTGGAAGGCTGAGGAGCTTGGTTACACCGTCGTCCAAGGGATGGCCTTCTACGCTCTTTTCAACACAATCTACGCACTCTCGGCATACCCGATAGGCTTATATTCGGACAGGTTCGGGAAGAAAAGGATGATAACCGCTGGCTTTGCCGTTGCAGCCTTAGCTTCACTGGCCTTTGCCTACGCTCATAACTTGGCGACGCTAGTGGGTGCTTTTGTCCTCTACGGCCTTTACATAGCGATTGAGGACACCGTTCCGAGGGCTTACATGGCAGACCTCGCCAAGGACTACGAGAAGGGCACGATAATAGGAGCATACCACACTGTTTTCGGACTCTTCGTGCTTCCCGCCTCGGTGATAGCGGGCTACCTGTGGAAGACCTACTCCCTGACCTACAGCTTCCTATTTTCCACGGCGATGAACCTGCTGGCGCTTGTCCTTATGTTCTTTATCCGCGAACGCTAGTGACATTTTGACAAATTTTTCCCAATATCCTCATATTTTTCTGTCAAAAAGACTAAAAAGAGGATAGCGTAGGGAGGATGGGTGGGGCTATGAAAATTCTTGTTCTCGGCACAGGGGGCACCATAGCGAGTGCAAAGACTGAGAGGGGATACAAGGCAGCGCTCAGTGCGGACGACATTCTCCGGATTGCAGGAATTAAGAGAAGAGACGGAGTCAAGATAGAAACGCAGGACATCCTGAACCTCGACAGCACCCTCATACAGCCCGAAGACTGGGTAACTATAGGACGGGCGGTTTTTAAGGCCTTTGACGAATACGACGGCATAATAATAACACACGGCACAGACACCCTCGCCTACACTTCCTCTGCTCTGAGCTTTATGATAAGAAACCCGCCGGTGCCCGTCGTTCTAACTGGTTCAATGCTCCCGATAACTGAACCAAACAGCGACGCACCCAGAAACCTCAGAACGGCACTCACCTTTGCAGGGAAGGGATTTCCCGGTATATATGTAGCTTTCATGGACAAGATAATGCTCGGAACGCGCGTTTCCAAGGTTCACTCCCTCGGCCTCAACGCCTTCCAGAGCATCAACTATCCTGACATAGCCTACGTGAAGGGCGACGAAGTCCTAGTTAGGCATAAGCCCAGAATCGGAAATGGCGAGCCATTATTTGACCCGGAGCTTGACCCCAACGTTGTCCACATTAGACTTACTCCGGGGCTTTCACCAGAGATTCTCAGAGCAGTCGCCAGAACCACGGATGGAATCGTCCTCGAAGGCTACGGAGCTGGAGGTATTCCCTACAGGGGCAGAAATCTTCTGGAGGTAGTCTCCGAGACAGCGAGAGAAAAACCGGTTGTCATGACGACGCAGGCTCTTTACGGGGGAGTTGATCTGACGCGCTATGAAGTTGGGAGAAGAGCCCTTGAAGCCGGCGTGATCCCGGCGGGCGACATGACAAAGGAAGCAGCTTTGACAAAGCTCATGTGGGCACTGGGACACACCAGAGATTTGGAAGAAATCAGAAAAATTATGGAACGAAACATCGCAGGCGAGATCAGCAGGGATTAAGCAAGCTTTTTCAGCTCCTCGTCTCCCACGAGGAGGGGTCTCTTTGACTCGATGACATAGCTGAGCTCCCAGGTTACCTCGCCTTTGTTCATCAGCTCGGCGTAGCGTCTGGCCTTTTCTTCAGCTTCTTCAAGGCTCTCAGCCTCGATGATCCTCCTCACATACCACTTCCTGTCTCCAAAGCGGAGCTTGAACTCTGCCATGAACATGGGCACCACCGGAAAACCTAACGTTCACGTGCTTAAAAAGTTTGAGAGGCACGTAACTCAAAGCTCGGCGGCCATGTAGACGCCGTCCCGCTCAAAGGCTTCGTAGGTCTTCGTGCCTTCCTTTGTGTGCAGCTCAACGACGACTTTTTTAGGCCTTTTCTCAACTTCGACTTCAACCTTTCTGTCGCTGAGAACCTGAATGTATGCATCTCCACGGCGCTCGAACTCAAAGACTAAGGTGTCTCCATCCCAGCGGTGTCCCCTAAAATCGACACCGCCCATCCGAAACGTAACTTCCAGGGTAACCTTCATGTTTGTACCTCCAGTATTGATAGAGGACGGGAGTTATAAACGTTGACATTCTAAAGTCCAAACGCACCCTTTATGCCGTTGATTATCATCTGGACAGCCATTGAAGTTAAGATCAAACCCATCATCCTCGTCATCACCTTGATTCCTACCCGTCCAAGTCGGGCCTTTATCCTGTTGGCGGAGCAGAGGACAAACCAGACCGTAATCCCAATTAGGACTATCGTCAGAATAACTGCGACCCTCTGAAGGTTGGTCGTGCTCTTGGCCATGTAAAGCATCACAGTTGTTATCGCTCCAGGACCGGAGATGAGTGGTATTGCAAGCGGAATTATTGCCACTTCCTCAAGAGTCACAACTTCCTCGCTGAACTCCTCGGTTTCTTCGTTGCTGATTTTTACCGACGACAGCTTTCCGGAAAGCATGTCAAGGGCCATCCTGAAGAGCAGTATCCCACCGGCTATGGCAAACGCATCGGTGCTCGACCCGAAGAACTTGAATATCCACTGTCCAAGGAGGGCGAAGACCACGAGCGTTGCAACCACTGATATAGCAGTCTTGGACGCGATCTCCCTCCGCTCTTTCCAAGAGAGGTCATGAGTAACGCTCAGAAAGACGGGAACTGCACCCACTGGGTTTGTTATTGCAAATAGGCCGCCGTAGAGAAGTATCAGGTACTTGAGAAACTCCACTACTTCCTCCATACGACCACCGACACCCTTAGGGCAAAGCCGTTAAAAACGTCCCGCCCAATTGAGCAGTTCAGACAAAAACTTTTTAAAGTCAAAAAAATTACCTTTTCTTGATGTATTATGGGACACACAATTTATTATAATATCTCGATACAAAAATGGTATGAATTCACAAAATTCATAAATAGAGTATGTTCTGGCATTGGCTACCAGCTAAAAGAGGAGAATGAATCCCTCATAGTATTTCCCCAGAAGATGGGTGTCGAACCCCTCAGAATTAAAAAAGACGGAGTGGGCTTCGCAAAGACCAACCTAATCGAACCAGAGCACTCGATATACCTGCTGATTCTTCACTCTGTCTCATCTTTTGGTTCGGTCTCCGTCTGGGAAGATTGATCATCCATGTAGACTTCTAGTATCCTCACGGGCCTGGCACTCCGGAATACCCGCTCCTCCACAAGAAGCTTCACAACGACCCCCAGCTCGGCATCAGGAACCGCAGGCACCCAGTAATAGCCGGGTTTAACGTTCGCCGCTATGTCATCGTGAACAAAGACTCTAACCAGATCGTTCTTGACCTCCTCAACAATGCCGTAGGTGTAGTCCCTGCCGTATCGGGACTTAAAGTAGTAGCGGAAAAGGATAACTCCAAATCCAATAACGCCTAGGTATGCGTAGTACCAGTATGGTTTCAGGGATAATCTTCTCAAAAATACATACCCCGTGTACGAAACAAAGGCTATGGCACTAACCACCAGATAGAACACCCGATAAGCTTCAAAATCTAAAACGTAATCTGAGTACCGTATGAGGATGAATCTCAAAACCAAGAAATAGAAAACACTGAGAATTATTAAGGTCAAGAATTTTCCGAGATACACCACAACCACACCGGCTATTAAATATCCCAAAAATACTAGCTGAAGTAGCATGCTGAGACTTTCGTGGACCGAAAAATCCTGACGTACAATTCTGGATAGAAACCTGAACTGTGGTGGTTCCTGAGACCGCTCTGGAAAGACGAAAGACTTTACAGCGTTCTTTATCCGGGAAAAAAGAGACTCTACAAACTCCCCAAGGCTGTAAAGGAACTCAGCAAAGTCCATTGATTATCACCTCATTGATTGAACACCAGCTTCTTGGTTGTTTGGTCAAGCCTGAACGTTGGATACTCATCGGAAATTTGATCAGTATTCTCAAAGTATGGGAAACAAGCGCCCTCTATGGCACATTTCAGGTAGTAATAATCAACGCTTGTATAGGTTGATGGGGCATGAGCACCAAGACTGACAAGCGCTCCGAGCAGTGTCGGGTCGGATTGTGGGGATGGGACTAAGAACGTTACAAGGCCCAGCGGGAGCCCTGTGATACCGAGTTCTTTGCGAAGCTCGGCGGCTACATTGAGGTAGTACTGATGGTTGCGCATATTCCCCTCAAACCGTTCAAGGATCGTCGGATATTTTACATCCACAGTATCGTTAAGGCCGAGATAGCACCAATCCAAGACAAGCTCCTCAATCTGGGTGGAGTTCGAGATGTTATAATACCCAAACTCTTCACCGGGATATGGATTGCTGCAGGGCTCTATTATTCTGGTGTAAAGACCGTTCAACTCAACCACAATAAACGGGTCTTCGAAACCTTCAACACTGACTATTGAGTACACGTAGCCGTCAGCAGGAAAATCACCCGAGTAGCGTATTCTACCCGAACTGTCAGTTATCGTTATGTTCTTCAATTTCACCCTAACTGCGACGTGGAACGAGTCAATAGGCCCGATAAGCATCTCCATGTGAGAATTAAAAAGTTCTTCCGGAGTAGATGGTTCAATGCTCATTCCCATCGAAGAAAGATGATTGACGAAATTAGAATACCAAGACTCCAGAGTGACGTCCCCCATAGTAGGACTGATAGTTCCACCTATTGTCCCGTACTTCATAAGCTCTTCGAGAGATTCTGACGCGTTTGAGACAAATCTTTGGGTGGTGTTCGTATTGTTGATGACGTACTCAGTAAGGGAAATGTATGCCCTCTTGAAGCTCAAATCAACGGCGTTCTGTAGATCATCTTGTAGAGTAACCATGCTGAAATACTGCCTCTCCATTAAACTTCTCTCCGCCTGGTTTACGACGATTGCGCTGGAGATGCTCTCGTAAGTGGCGGCGAGGAGAAGGAGTGGTATCAGGAGGAGCAGCACGGTCATGTTTATTAGGTACCCCCTGCGCATCAGCCTCCCCTCCATATCCTCAGGGTGACCGTAATGGGTTCAATAGAAGTCGGGACGTTCCTGATGCCAATGGCCTTTCCTGCGACCCCTATCAGCCTGACTCTTATGGGGTTCTCACGTCCACCGGGGATGTACTCACTGTCCCCCAGATGAGATTTCCAGCGGTCCTCATCTGCCCCCAGCTGTAAGAAGAGGCGCACAATGGCGTCATCGAGAGCGTAGTTTGATGGATCCAGTTCCTCAACAGATTTATTGACCGGAGTTTCTGAGGGCTTGCAGTTTCCAACTATAACTGTATCGTTCTTAACGTTCCCCGTCATGTTGTACCAGTAAGTGAGATTGTACCCACAGGCGTTATCCTGAGCGTAGTACGTAAACACGTCTCCGTAGGGGGCATAGCCGTTCAGGAAGTAGTGAACGATTGCGCGACTGTCCCTGTATCTGAAACCATAATCAGCGGAACTGCTAACGATCTTAAATTCATTAGTCTGCCCAGGAACCATAATCTCATCCACGAGCCTCGTATATGCTACTCTTATAAGGTACAGATCCAGAGGAAATTCAAGGAACTTGTAACTTCCATCGAGGCCCTCGTATATTGTTGTTGTACCCTGCGGATACCCACTAAAGCTGATGGCACTCCAGACGTCCACGTACCATGGGATCGCTTTGTTCGGAAGATAATAGGAGAACAGCATTGTGTAAGCAATGTCTGAATAAACATTTCCATCTCCGGAGCTTAATTCGTAAGTTTCCTCCATTGGGATATAGAACCTATTTGTCATAACGGTCGGAACATAGGATATTTCTATCCACGAATATGGATACCCATAGAGAACTCTCTCGTTGTTCCATTCAACATGATAGTCCTGGCCAGCATATCTCACTGGCCTGCTCTTAGTAGGGTCATATTCAGCATCAAGCATGATTACGATGTTGAAGTTTTTCTTGGAGAGGTCTTCTAGAGTGGTATAGTTTAGCAGCCCGGCCATTATCGTGGAATTGTCAAGGTACAAATTATTCCTTGTGATGCTCGTGTTTTCATAGATAAGGTTGAGTGCAGTACCATTGGAGTAGTAAACCCTAACTTCGTGCACGCCGCTGAATGTAAGGTTTATCTCGATACCCGTAACTTTTCCCGGAACAAAGAGGGAGTTCAGGTAGTAGATTCCAGTCCCCTCACTGGTTACGCTGTAGAGCCTGACCAGACCCGGATCATCGGCCTGAGGAGTTGAAGTAACATAGCCTATGTCAATCCAACTACCACTCCCGAAACCCATCTCATACCATTGGGGATTGTAGAAGAAAGCGGATATTGTATTTGTAGAATTGTGGAAATATTGAGTAACGTCTAGGGCCCTAACGCCTGTCGTTGTAGTTGTGTTTCCGTTTATTTTAAAGTCAACGTTCTCACCGGCTCTCGTCGCCAGATTGAGTATCGCGTCAGTTACGTAGGCATCCGAAGGAAGCTCAATGGTGAAATTGACATTGAGGGAGTTGTCGTCGTAATCCTCACAGGAGTAGTATCTAATATCGGGATTTGTTGTATATGCCTTAGATGAAGATATGTACCACCTGCCCCGCCAATTCTTTTTCCAGGTTATCTCCACATAAATACCAGAGTTTAGGTGAATATCAACGTAGTTACCATAACTATCCTCGACATATACTTCATCTACTGTGTATCTCTCAATCTCGTAGGTGCTTCCTCTATCAATGACTTCTGGGGACGTAATATAAAGATTAATGAGAAGATTTCCATTGTAAAGTTCTACTAAGCCATTATAATAATAGACATACCAGCCATTCAAGTCCCAATCGGCGTTGACTGTACCCCCACTATACCGTCCCCTAAGCTGAAACCTTCCTTCAGATACTACAGAGTTGTCGTCCGGAGGTGTTTGATAGGAGATGTTTAATAAATCAACTTCAAGGGGGTACCAATTAAAGGTGGGAGGAGTATATTCTAGATTAGAACAGTACTCTCCCCCAGCAAGAACCCTCTGGATTCCAACGAGCTTTCTCTGATCAGTTACAATCTTCGTCAGATAAGCCTTAGCAACATAGCCCCTAGGGTTTGTGTTTAAGAGATAACCGCTGACCATCATCGTGGCCGAGCCAACATCGGTGGCGTTCTCGTAGGAGTTATCAAAGGTAAGGTACGGGGAAGTGTAGTTGTTGATGATCAGCTGATATTTGTATCCCTTCGTGAAATTCGAGAGGAGGGCGCTCATTATCTTCTCGGCGTTTTGACGGTATGTTGGATTGTTCAGCGCCCAGTAAGTTGCAACGATCTGAAGCGGGGGCATATCCGGAGAAACATAAGTCAAATCTAGAACGCTCTTATTAATCCAGTCATCTATCTGTTCAGGAGAAACTAACTGGTTCAGCGGAACAGTCCTGAAGGTTTTGAGAATCCCCTCCGCTAGAGCCTTGTTCTCATTCTGCATAGTCGAAGTATATAAGGGCATTGAAGTCTCAACTACCGACGCTATGCTTATCAGCACCAGCGCCACTAGCACCCACGAGAGCAGAGCATCAAGCGTGAATATGAAACCTCTCCTCCTCATGACTCATCCCACACGTACAGGTATATCAACATCTCCTCCTGCTTCGGGAGAAGGTATGGATCCAGATTAGGGACTGTGAACATGTCCAATTGAATAGTCTGGTTCTCCCAGAACTTCCACATTGCGATAAAGCTCCCTCTCTTTGCTGTCGGAAACAGCGCTCCCAGCGGAACCTTAACGGAAGTTGAGTTGCCCCAGTAGACGGTAAAGTTTGAACCGGGAGTGTTTGATATAGCGGCACCGACTTTATCTTCCTTTGCATTGTAGAAGATGCCCATGGCAGCTGTGTAGTTATCGCTGGCCACTACAAAGTGAGCGTACTCAACAACTATGTCCTCACTCTGGGGATCAACTTGGGGAACCGACCCAGCATTAACGACAAAGTAGCCACTCTTCGGCAACGAATAACGAAGAACTCCGTATATCACGGGTTCAGTAGCCGAAGCGGGCCTGGAGAGATCAACTACCTTCTTTGAAACAATGGTAAGACGCCTGCTCGTTTCTATCCACGGAGAAGCGTTCATTGATGCTTTTAGAACCGAAATATCCCGTTGAGCTTCTATTGTCCCGTTAGAGAGTGCGATCACTCCGAACCTATACGAGGGCTTCCTTTGTTCCCAGAGCAGTATTGGGTAGACGTACTTACTCTCCACCCTAAGGTTGGCACCGGTTTTCCCAGAAACCCTTACTATAACGTTTCCCTGTCCTGTTATCTGGACACTGATTGGGACACTGTTATCACAGTCGACAGACAGCTGAAGGTTGCTGGCACCGCCCCCCTGGTTATTGTCATTACCATTGGAGTTGGACTGGTTTACGTATATCTCTACAGTCGTGTTTGGCGGCACCACAACGAGATCTTTGTTGTTTTGGTTGCCAATCCTGGTGCTCGTGTTTACGACAACCCTAAGATATGAACCCGGGTCAAGATCCATATTTTGGTTTGAGGCAAAGTATGAGCAAATATTGGCAGCCGTGTAAGTTTGTCCAGATGGGGCAACCTTCACAAAAATATCCACTATCGGAACTTTTTTCTGTTCAGTGCCAGATGCCTTCTCGAAAACAAAGGCAGACCCATCAAATTCATAGTTGTCCAGGTATACCGCAGGAAAACTGCCCCCACTGACCGAAACGTTATACTTTGAGACGTATGCTTCAATCATGAAGTCCCTGCCCTGCGACAGTTTCTGGAGAATCGGGGCGATTTCTTCAAGTGAGGAGTTGAGGGCCTTAAGTTTTAAAAAATCAACAGTCCCCGGGATCAGCTTGCTTTCTATGCCCACCATTACCGCATTGGCAGGATCATCGGTCCAGTTTTCAGGATCTCCCGGGGTCTTGAGCAGCACATCAAGCATGTTCCCCGCTATGTTTGCTCTCTCGTACCAGCCAACGAGAGATGTTATCTCGTTCTTAAGGTTCTCAGAGGTAGCCGAAACAGTTCCCACCACCATTATTATTATAACGAGTGATAGCATTGCATCCAGAGAAAAAATCTGCCCCCTCCTCACGGGAACTCCCCCCACTGATAGTTCACGCTCACATTCAGCACAATCTCAATCCCGTCGTAGTACAGCCTACCATCCCTCTCGCTGAAGCCCCTGATTTCCTTCAGGGTCTCAACCATAGCCTCGCCAACGGCACTCACGAGTTGGGCATCAACCGTTGAGTTGCTCTCTCCAAGGGTTTTAAACTTAACCAGAACTTTCATGCCCTCATCGGTCTCCTCCTGCACTTTCAGGCCCTCGAATACAAACTTTCCAGAGAGGTAATCATAGTGAGCGGTAATGTTGTTATTAAGGTGGTCAAACTCGGTTCTGTTCTCGGCGATCACGCCAACGCTGACGTACGATGCAACGTCCGAGGCAACTGACCTTATTCCAGCCAGGGCCGAAACCTCGGAGTTGTTCTGCATATAAGGGGGGAGAATGACGACTATCCCCATGAAGATAACGGCCATTATGAACAGCATTTCAAGGGCCGTCTGGCCCCTACTTCTTAACGCGGACATCAATGGCACCCGCCGTTTGGTTGTAGGTGGCATAAACCCAGAGGTCTGGTGAGGCCGAGTTTAAGGTAACACTACTGGTCGCCACGAGGGGGACGGGGAGGTTCTGATAAACCCTGTAGCGTTCACCACCTATCACCGCCGAGACCTCAAGACGTCCAGAGGTAGAGTTGAGCACAACGGTTATTTCATCGCCCGCACTAAGGTTCATCGGTACCGTTTTTTTAACAGAGAACCCTGGCCCCGAGGAGTAAACCTTGACGACGGTATCCCTTAGATCTATCGCAAAGACCTTGAGCTTTGATGTTTTGTCCATGAGCTCCGCACTCTCTACCTGGTGGGACGCAAGGGAAACTAAACTAAGCACGGTGAGGGTTATCAGAGTCAACGCAAAGATAACGTCAATACTCAGCTGCCCGCGTCCCATCACGATTCACCCGGGTTGATGTAGATGTGTATCTCCCCCGCAGTCCCGTTATAGATCCACATCTCATCCTGTTGGGGGTTCCATCCCGGGGTCCACTCCACGACGATCCTCAGATAGGGAGGCAACGTCTCGGGGGGAATTACAAGACCATAGACAGTTGTGGAGGTGCTCGACCCCTCAAGCTTAATTTGAGTGCTGTTTCCAAATGTGGAATTCCAAACGGCAGAGTTCCCGAGGAGGTTGACAGCGTATAATGATCTGCTCCAGAATATGTTTTTATTGTCACCGCTCAGAGCAACGTTCGTTGTTTCAGTACCGTTAATAACCATGACATAGGTACCGTTATCGGATGGTCCCCCTTGGAGGTGTCCGTAGGTTATGAATATTTTCGGGTTCTCAACATTCCAAGCCCTCTCAAGATAGGAGGGGTTCCTAAGATAAACCAGCTTGACGTAGGATGTCGCCTTGGAGCCCGGCCCCTGAGCATAGACCTGGCTGATTGTGTTTGAGATCGTGTTTGCGAGGTTTTTCTCCTCAAGGGCAGTCTGGATTTTGAGTGTTTCGACCGAGGGCGTGCCCTCACTAAACGACGTGTTCCGTATGGAGTACAGGAGTAGTATCGTAAACAGTCCGAAGATTATTATGAACTCAAGCGATATCTGGCCCCTTCTCACGAATGTTCCCCTCCGTTCACTAACTAATACGGCGCTGTCTATTTAATCATTACCCTCTACTTCGACAACAAAAGTACTAGAGCGCTGGTTAAACGCTTTAACGCCAAAATAATCGTTTCCAAAGAGCTTAAAACGATAGTTCTCAGGCCTCAGCCCATGCCTCCTCACGAGTTCGGCCATCTCGTCTATAAAGAACTGCGTTAGCTCATAGTAGCTGAGGTCCATTCTGTCCCTGATCCACCCTCTAAGGAAGAGCACCAGCGGGGCAATTGACAGAACCGGGAGTATGATGAGAGACCCAGCTAAGAACAAGAGGCCAATTGAGAGCGCAATGACAAAAGCATACAGGGTATAGGCAATTTTTTCGGCATTCTTCAAAGCCTTTACCTTCTTCACTTTAGCCTCCCAGATGTCGAGAAGGGCGGGATTGTAGAAGTCGAAGGCCGTATGTCTCTTTCCCTTCGCTATCCTCTGCCTGATTAGATCGTCCCAGTCGTCAGTGTAGTAGATTACCTCCCCGCGAAGCCTGGCCCGCTCGGCGTCTATGGAAGAGATTATCCTGATGATATCCTCAGCGCTTTCGTGGGCTATATGGGAGTAGACGGACTTTTCATCGAGGTCGAGGGCGGCTTCAACGGAGTCCTTTACCATGCTCATCGGGATACCTCCCGGTACTCCACAAACCCTTCGGAATCATCTGAACCTGTTGCCTCCAAACTCGGGTACACGTCATCAAAGTCAGGAAGACCAGTGAGCAGTTCCTTCTTCTTCGTTTCGGCCTCACTCTTTGCCTGCATGAAAGACCTTGCGTATTCCTTAGCCGTCCTGACAATGTCTTCGATGCTCTTGCTCTCGTATATCCCGCTTAAGAGCGTGACGACCTCGACTTCCCTTTCCCGGGGATCCGGGTAGAATCCCCGGAATATCTGTTTGCCCCTTATTTTCGATGTGAGATAATCCAGCGCCTCAAAGATGTCGCTTGCCTTCAGTACCTCATGCGGTCCGTGGATGGCGACGAGGCCGTAGAGGGCAGATTCAATGTTGGCATCCAAGTATAGACCCTCACTTTCAAAGGACTTGAGAATAAGCCTGGAGAGGTTTTTGACCTTGGAGGCATCTGCTTTGGCATAACCAACGGTTGCAAAGCTGCCAAATGCCTTCAGAACGAACTTCAGGTCGCTCGCATCGAGGGTCTGCTCGCCGGGCACGTCCACCAAGGCAAGGAGGGAAGCTATTCTCTCCACGATGGTGTAATTTATTCTCTCGTATGCCCTGCTTATGTCATCTCCGCTCTCCTTGAGCTTGTTGTTGTCAATGGCTATAATTGAGTCCGCTACCTTGGAAAGCTTGTCTATCGTTATAGCCGCGTTTATGGTCGGCCTTATCCCTTCCTCCTTTAGTGGGAGCGCCCCGATAGCAACGACAAGTGAGTCCGGGTACTCTTCCTTGAGGGCCTCCGCTAAAACTGGGGTTCCTCCCGCACCAGTCCCCCCGCCAAAACCGAAGGTGAGGAAAAAGATGTCCACGTCTTCATAGCCCACGATGGAGCTTATTTTCCTCATTACCAGGGGCAGGTCACGCTTCATAGCTTCTCTTCCAAGCAACGGGTTGGCGTTGACTCCCTTGCCGCCAGTTATGCTCTCCCCTATGAGTATCCTCCTGTCGTGGGGAATGTGCTTGAGGTATTCTAGGTCCCCCCTAGAGGTGTTCAGGGCGATTGCATCGAAGTCAACCAGTGCAAACAGATCAGCTATCTTCGTCCCACACTGCCCAATTCCTATTATCAAGGCCCTCAAGACGTTATCACCCCTCAAAAAGTATTTTGACCTCATCAGGAGTTATTGCGCCGTCCCCATTGAGGTCCCTAACGCTGAACACCACGTAAGCACCGTGCAGATACTTAACCATCGTTGGGTTAATGATCAAATCAATTGCTGGGAGAACCTTCTCATCCATCAACAGTATGAGGACGTAGCCGCTCTGTGTCCTACCCGGAATTATGACCACCAGACCGTCCTTTGAGTATTTTCTACCGTTTATCTCGACATAGCTGCCCGCAACAGAGATATTGACATAGGGGTTGTAAACTCCGATATCAAAGCTTCCGAATGAACCCACAAACACGTGGTTGCCCGTGAGTTCTATGTTCATGTCACCTTCTTTAAGAAGCGGTACGCCGCCGAATGACTCAATAATCTCGCTTATATCCTCCGCAGCAGGAGCATAAGCAGTGCTATAGTGCACGTACCAGGCCCCATTGCCCAGCTCTGCAACCACGGACGAGAGGAGAATTGGCGGCAAGAAGCCGGATTCCACAGCAAACTTGAATACTAAAGCCTTCTCTATTATTCTGTTGCTTTTCTCTACGTCCTGTAGCAACGTACTTGCCATGTCAAAGTAGTTCAGGCCATATCCATATTCCCTGAGCAGTTCAAGCGCCCTAACGGTGTACTCAATCGAGGGGGGAGCCGTTGTAACCTGGCCAAAGAGGTCTACGCTCGTCTTATAATGGCCCCAGAGCCCATTTTCGAGCCTCTGAGCGAGGAGCCAGTCAAGATGAGGCTCAAGTTCATCTTCACTCGCCACCCCTGACAGGGCCTCAAGGACTAGAAGGGTGGTGGGTACGTCGGGGGAGCTCATAATGGTGAATGGGTAGTTTATGAGCAGTCCCCAGCCTCCGTCAGTAAGGGAGAGCAGCCAGTTGGCAGGAGCATCAACGTCACTAACGTTTAGGGCTTTGAGCAGGTTTATTCCCATCGCCGTCTGGAGGGGCTGCGGTATCGCAAAGAATCCTACCCACGCAAAGCCTGAATACCTGTATTCGTTTATGAAATCAATGAGAGATTGCCTCTCTTCGGGGGTCATAGAGGAATGCTTGGCGAGGATTAATGCTGTATAATAGAAGTCCTGGGTGAGCATGCCCTTTGTTTCTACCTCTTCCATAGCGGACTTTAGATGGTTTTCCGCCCATGCCGCTGCCTTGTCAATTGCAACCTGAGGCTTGGGGGTGCAAAGGCTCAAAAATTCAAGGGCATAATAAGTCGGCTTGGCCCGGGAATCTTCTCCAAGAGTGTAACCCCAGCCGCCATCAGGGTTTTGCAGTGAAAGGATCTCATCACACATCTGGGAAACCGTTGGGTATTCCTCCCTGGAGATGACATCCGAAAGGGAAGCAAAGGCCATGACTGCAAAGGAAGTCGGAGTGACGGAATCCAGCTCGGGGAGAGGCCACATAGGCTCAGTGAGGACGAAGGTCTCGTTGTGGGAGCCGAGGCTCTCAAGTATCACCAGCGAACGGGGAAGTTCTGAGGTTATGTTTTCGGGATACAGCGTGAGAGCGTACGTGAGCATGGCCCTCTCGTCCGGTGTCAGCTCCCCCGAGAGCATGTCATATGCGGCCCCAATAAGGCGGGAGACGTTGTCATAACCGACGTAGTGGTACGCGATAAGCTTCAGGGCAACCATCTTGGGGGATGTTTCATCGAAGGACTCCAGATATGAGACAGCCTTGGATACAGTCGGGTCGTCGATTGTATATCCGTTTACACCCAACCCCCAGAGTGCAACAACTGTTAGATACGGATCCGCAGGAGTTTCCGGGCTGTATCCCCACCCATGACCATTGAAAGAGTCCAAGAGGTATCTAATACCAGACCTTATTTCGCTAGAAACGTCAATGCTCTTAATGGGGAGATTTTTCACACCTCCAATGGCAGCCAGCGCATATCCAGTATCCAACGGGTTACTGACCTCATTTGGGTAGTACCCCCAACCACCGTCGGGATTTTGGGCGGTTTTAAGATAATCAACCAGCTCCAGGATGGAACTTTCAACAATTGACTGGTTCTCAACTTTTCCATAGAGGGAACTCAGAGCCATTAAGAGGAGGGATGAGTCTCTAACGTTAGTAACATACTCCGGGGCACTTGAGAGGTAAAGTATCGACCGATCCAGCACTGAGGCGCTGGTAATGGGAACGGTCATGATCATCAAAGTGAAGACCACGATTAACACCCTTGAACTTGCACGCATACCTTCACCACCTAAGGAAAACGTTGTCATGAGAATAAATAAAAGTTTCCCATCCCTTGAATTCGACAGAATAAAGGGAAATCAAAAGGAAAAGTCAACGCTCAATCTTTAATGAACCTTCCCTTTAGACCCCTTCCCTTTGGATCAACGTCGTCCCTCATTATAAGGACGACCCTGCTTGGCTCGTACTCGTCCTCAATGTGGTAGCCCGGGAGGTGCTTCACCAGCTCCTCGGCGAAAGCCCTTATTTCTTCATGCCTCGGCATGTTGTTTATCGTAAGCCTGTTCCTTGAGAAGCCCACGAACATGTAAGCTTTGGCCTCGACGAACATTGGGTTGGCGAGCTTTATCAGCCTGGCGTAGCCTTCCGGGTTGTGCATGTTCTCTCCCTTGACGAGCGTGAGCCTTATCACCGTCCTCGTCTGGGCGTCGCTCATAAGCTTCAGGAACTCCTTTATCCTCTCCCAGCCGTCCGGGATCATGGGGACGTTCACGCGGTTGTAGGTATCAAGGTCGGGGGCAGTTAGAGAGACGTAGAGCTGGGTCGGGAGCTTGTCCTCTTTTATCATCTCCTCAAGCCTCTCGGGAAGGGTTCCGTTGGTGACTATGAAGGTGGTAAAGCTCCTCTTGTGGAACTCCTCAACAAGGTCACCCATATAGGGGTAGAGCATCGGCTCACCTGATAGGCTTATGGCAGCATGCCTCGGGTTCCATGCTTCCTCAAACTTCTCCTTCGGAACGTTTGGGTTGCCCTTGTAACCCACGAGGAGCTTCCTCTGCGCCTTTATGCTCTCCTCAACGATGAACGCTGGATCATCCCACGGCTGTGGAAGCTCGGTTCCTAGAAAGCCCTCCATAGGGCGCCAGCAGAAGACGCAGTTGTGGGTACACCAGGCCAAAACCGGGGTCATCTGGAGGCAGCGGTGGCTCGCTATGCCGTAGAACTTCTGCTTGTAACAGAAGCGGCCCTTTGTAAGGCTCTCCTTAAGCCAGTGGCAAAGCTTAACGCCGCTGTGGTGACCCACTATTGCGTAATGCTGTTTTTTGAACAGCTCGACTATCTCCTCTGGCATGTTAGGGGTCGATACGAACGTTATCGCCATTAGCCTCACCTAATTCCTCTCTCTAGGTTCAACTCAGGGGAGGTTTTTAAAAATGTGATGGGTCAGAGGTGACCAATTGATTCTTATTGACGAAAAATGCTTCGTCAATCTGCGAAAGGTTTAAAAGCAGTTTCCACCTTTTTTTCTCCATGTTCGAGAGAATAAAACCAACTGGAGAGCTGAAAGCAAGGGAGATTAAAATTGACTTTTTCGAGGACGATGCCAGCGACGCCGAAAAACCGAAGGTAAAACTCCTTCACGAGATCAAGCGCTACTCCCTGGCATAAGCGTTTATCAGCACGATATCTTCAAAGAAGATGTGCTTCTTAGCCACAATTCTCGCAGTTAGTCTCGCTTTTTCCAGCCTTCTGAGGGTCTCTTCCACTCCGGTTATTGAACTCTGGACTATCTGAACCACTCCTCCCGGCTTTAGATAACTGGGAACATCATCTATGAACCTGTCGAGAACATCCCTGCCGCTTTCACCACCAACGAGGGCGAGGTCTATCGGCTCTTCAGGCTCGCCGGGCAGGTAAGGAGCGTTGAAAGTTATAACGTCAAACTTGCCCGAGACGTTATCAAAAAGGTCGCTGAGTCGAAATTCGACGTTGGTTATGCCGTTTATCCTCGCGTTTTCTTTTGCAAGCTCGACGGCTATGGGATTGATGTCTACTCCCAGAACCCAGCGGGCCTTCCTTGCCATGAGCAGGGCTATTATTCCCGTTCCCGTACCCATATCGAGGGCGATGTCCCCTTCCTTGACCGCAAGGTTCTCTGAAAGCAGGAAAGTATCCTCAGCGGGTTCATACACCTGGGGGTGGAGCTTTATCCTGAGGCCTCGGTACTCAAGGAACATAGTTGGAAAAAGAATGCGGGAAGTTAAAGCCTTTCCGTCGGCTTGTAGATGCGCTTCTCAAAGGTGACGAAGTCCGCCCAGGAAACGTGAGCGAGAAGCCCTACCTTAATGCTGACGCTCCTCGGACTGAAGACGCTCTCATAGTAGGTGTAGTCCACAACCTCACCGACGAAGAAGGTGTGGTCGCCGTAGTCCCTCGCATCAGCGACCCTGCACTCAATGTTGGCGGCAGCCTCCTTTATGCTTGGAACTGAGACCTTTTTTGATGGAACCAGTGTTATGTTCATCTCCCCCAGCTTTGAGGGGCCGCTTCTGGTTCCAGCGATCCAAACATCATCGAGCATTTTCAGGGTTGGTACACTGATCACGAACTCACCGTACTTCTTTATGAGCCTATGCGTGTACCTTTTTGGAGAAACGGCAACACCCACCATAAAGGGTCTGTGTGAAAGCACCGTGACCCAGTCTGCCGCCATGATGTTGGTCTCTTCATCCTTTCCTGAGACCACGAGATACGTCCGCATGGGGTACAGCAGACGGTACATCGGAATGCACCTCCCTTAGTTCACATCTGTTATAATCCCGTCTCAAACTTAAAACTTGATCTTACACATACAGTCAATATTATCCGGGAATAATTTGAGATATTGAACATTTTTTGCCAAAGTCCAGGTCAAAATGATGAATTTTTGAATTAGTATTGACAACAGTCCCAGAAGAAAAACAAAAAGCTTATTAGATGTTCTTGGATGTATTTTATTGCACACTTCAGAATGGAGGTGTCCATAGATGAGAAAAACAATTGCCCTGGTGCTGTCCATAGTATTGCTGGCGGCACTCTTTGCAGTTCCCGCGAGTGCAGAGGGCCAAAACAAAATAAGGGTCATTGTCAGCGTTGACAAGGCCAAGTTCAACCCGCACGAGGTTCTCGGGATAGGGGGACACATAGTCTACCAGTTTAAGCTTATTCCTGCTGTTGTCGTTGATGTTCCAGCCAATGCCGTTGGAAAGCTCAAGAAGATACCTGGCATCAAGAAGGTCGAGTTCGACCATCAGGCGGTTCTTCTCGGAAAGCCCGCTGGAGTCGGCAAACCCGGCTCATCCCAGCCAGCACAGACCATTCCATGGGGAATTGAACGCGTTAAGGCTCCCGAGACCTGGAGCATAACCGACGGCTCAAGCAACGGTGTCATTCAGGTTGCCGTTCTCGATACTGGCGTTGACTACGACCACCCCGACTTAGCTGACAACATAGCCTGGTGCGTTAGCACTCTCCAAGGCAGAGTTACAACGAATCCAGCCCAGTGCAAAGACTACAATGGCCACGGAACCCACGTCATCGGAACGATAGCTGCTCTTAACAACGACATCGGCGTTGTTGGAGTCGCTCCCGGAGTTCAGATTTATTCGATAAGGGTTCTTGACGCGAGCGGAAGCGGCTCTTACAGCGACATAGCCATAGGAATTGAGCAGGCCATACTCGGCCCTGATGGAGTTGCCGACAAAGACGGGGATGGGATAATCGCCGGTGACCCTGACGATGACGCAGCCGAGGTCATAAGCATGTCCCTTGGAGGTTCTACTGACGACAGCTACCTCCACGATATGATAATCCAGGCCTACAACGCAGGCATAGTCATTGTAGCCGCCAGCGGTAACGACGGTGCTTCCAGCCCAAGCTATCCTGCCGCTTATCCGGAGGTCATTGCCGTTGGCGCGATTGACAGCAACAATCAGGTTGCATCTTGGAGCAACCGCCAGCCCGAGGTAAGTGCCCCTGGTGTTGACATTCTCAGCACCTACCCGGACGACAGCTACAACACCCTCAGCGGAACCAGCATGGCCACCCCGCACGTGAGCGGTGTCGTTGCTCTCATACAGGCGGCCTACTACCAGAAGTACGGAAAGATTCTGCCAGTTGGAACCTTCGACGACATGAGCAAAGACACCGTGAGGGGAATCCTCCACATAACGGCTGATGACCTTGGAAGCCCAGGATGGGACGCCGACTACGGCTACGGTGTTGTCAGGGCCGATCTCGCTGTTCAGGCCACCCTGGGTTGATTTTTAAAACACTTCTTGCCCTTTTTAGTAACTTTTCACTTTCAAAGAAAAATGAGAGAAAAAATGCTCAATCGAGGCTCAAGTTGAATCTCCTCGCCTGCTCCAGAACGTACTCCCGTATCTCCCTCGCCTTTGGAAGTTCAGCAACGATTTCGCCGTTTTCTATGAGCGGTTTCAGGAGAGGTTCGACCTTAGCGCCGCAGACCGGGCACTTCTCAAGCTCCTTATCAGCGGGAACGCGGTGGTAGTGGCCGTTCTCACAGCGGTAGATCTGCTTCCTTCCGCTTAGCTTGCCGCGCTTCGTTATCGGCTTTCCTTCGACTTCCACGATATCAAGGGAAAAGTCAACCGGCTTTGCACTCGCTATTGCACTGCCCACACCAAAGGCATCGGCCATATCTGCCAGCTCCTTCAGGCTTTCCTCGTTCAGTCCTCCGCTGAGAAATATTTTGACGTGCTTGTACCCCCTTAAATCCAGCTCCCAGCGAACCTCCTCGACGATCTTTCTGAAGTTGCCCCTCCTCGAGCCAGGAGTGTCCAGTCTTACGGCGTTGAGCCTATCTCCAAGGGCCTCTGCCGCCATTAAAGCCTCGAACTTCTCGTCGCAGAGGGTATCAACAAGGGCCGTCCTCGGGACTTCCGGGGGCATGACCTCGTCATAGTACTTCCAAGCCTTCACCTGGTCGCCTATTGTTAAGATCAATGCGTGAGGCATCGTACCAACGGGCTTTTCGCCTATCATCTCCGCCCCCAGTACTCCTGAAACGCCGTCACACCCGCCGATGAAGGCCGAGCGGTCTATCATCGGGGCTATCGCTGGATGCATGTGCCTTATCCCGAAGGAGTAAACGGGTTTGAACTTTGCCGCTATCTTGACTCTGAGGGCGGCGGTGGCGATTCCGCTCGCCTGGCTGAGCATTCCGAGGAGGGCCGTCTCGTAGATGCCGAACTCGTCGTAGTAGCCCTCTATCTGCAGAACCGGCTCGTAGGGGTGGAATATCGTTCCTTCAGGCATCGCATAGACGTTCACCGGAAGGCCCTCGAGAAGCTTCGCGACCTCTTCTATCCCCGCTAAAACACCCCACTTCCAGCCGTGCGGAAGTGAAGTCGTTGAAACGTCGGCGAAGACCTTCTTCCTTATCCCCTTCTCGCGGAGGATTTTCTGGGTTCTAATAAAGTAAACGTCGGTCGTTTTACCGGCCCTTATATCCTCTTCATGAGCAATGTAGAAGTCTCTCATGGCTCTCACCTGAAGGATAATTGAACCGCTTTATATAAGGGGTTTTTGGTACTGAGCCCGCCAGGGTATGAAAGAACTGGGATCGGCGAGATTATAAACCGAAGGGAACCTCCACTTCCTCCCCATTTTCGATCTTGTGAAGTTCCTTTCTGTATGCTTCAAGCGGCCTATCTTCGACCTTAAGATAGCCGGCGAAGGTCTTTGGTCTCTTTTCAAGCTCGTCGAAGAACTTCGGATATCGTTTGTCCCTAACTATGTGGTGGTCGAGGATAACCTCAGCGTCCGTCTCGCGGATTATCTCGTTGAGGTTCTTAACTCCTGTCTCCCACGAACCAGCCGCCTTTGGACCGAGGTAGGTTGGCGGGCCTCCGGTTATGAGCAAATCCGGGTTCTTCTCGATTATCCACTCAACGGCCTTTCTGTTCAACAGCTGTATATCGCTGGCGTGGATTATTCTTTTGCTCCCGTCATCGATGAGAACCATGACAACGAAGCCAAGCTTTGATCCTTCGCTTCCATGCGGAACGGCTGGAGAGAATTCCAGCTTGATTCCCCCGAGGTCAAAGCTTTTTCCGTCAGCATACTCGATTTTCTTCGCTATAGGTTCGGCGTTCTTGAGGAAGGCCCACGCCCTCTTTCTCTGGCTGAAGTTGATGTTCTCGGTTGGATGCTTAATGAAGAGAATCTTTCCGGCGTAAATCTCCCTTGCGTACTCCTCACTGGAGCTCTCGTAGAGGCCTTCAAAAAACGGCGTATGGTGGTCGTAGTGGTAGTGGGAGATAGTCACGATGTCTGCCTTCCTCGCGTAGCCTTGCAGTTTCTTCCTCATCTGCTGGAGAGTCTTTAGCTCGATCTCCGCCGGTGAAAGTCCATAGCGCTTTGGCCCCAGGGCTACACCCGGGTCAATCAGTATCCTCAGCCCTCCAGCTTCAACGAAAGTCGCCAAGCTCCTAACACCAAGGCTTTCCGAGGCGAGAGGTATAATGCGCATTTTACACACCAATTGAACGTTGCCCTAAACCTTAATAAGTCCTCTCCGTTAGTGGACTTGACCGATGAGGAGTGTCATCCCTCCTGATGTCGAGATGATGACATTATCCCCACCTGAGGTGTTCCCATGCTTGGGCTGTTCAGGAAAAAGAAGGAAAAAACCGGACCGTTCGTTTATCTGAGCGAGCCTACCCTACTTTACAATACCAAAACGGAGAAGGCCATAGTTGAGATAATCCGTGAGAAGCTCAACACCGATAATATACTCATTCCCTCAAAGTACGGAATGAGGGATACCAGCAAATACATCCCCAAGGCGGACTACTTCGTCGCGATCGCTCCCCTCGGGAAGTTCACTTCTCTCGTCGGAAGGGAGGTCAAGATAGCTCTCGAACACGGCGTCAAAGTTTACACCCTCCTGATTGCACGGGAAGGAGACGAACTTGTTTACCTCTGGGTTGAGGGCGTTCCGGAGGACGTCGAGTGGCTCTCCCCTGAGGAGACGCTTGAGTTCACCAAAAGCTTCCTGAACAGCGAATTCATGGACTACCTCAAACACGGCCTTGTTTTCGGATCAAGAAAAAGGGAATGGTAAAGAAAAGGCTCAGGCGTTGGCCTTCTTCTTCGCCTGTACGTATTCGTGGATGACCTTCGCGGCCTTCTTTCCATCGCCCATAGCTAAGATGACAGTTGCCTCTCCTCTTATCGCATCTCCACCGGCAAAGACACCCGGTATGCTGGTCATGAGATTCTCATCCACAACAAGCGTTCCGTTCGGATTCGTCTTGAGGCCGGAAGTCTCGGTGATTATCCTGTTCGGCTCGAGACCGATTGCTATGATAACAGTATCCGCTTCAAGCGTTACGTACTCGCCGGTGCCAACTATCTTCCTCTTGCCCTTTGCGTCCCTCTCCTCAAGCGGCCTCATCTTCTCGAACTTGACTGCCTTGACCCTGCCGTTCTCGTCGCCTATGAACTCAACCGGCTGGAGGAAGAACTCGAACTTGACGCCCTCCTCCTCGGCGTGCTTGATCTCCTCGATACGAGCAGTCATGTCCTCCCTTCCACGGCGGTAGGCTATTGTCACCTCGCTTCCCAGCCTGAGGGCAGAGCGGGCGGCGTCCATCGCCGTGTTTCCGGCGCCGATGACTATCGTCTTCTTCCCTATGGCTATCGGCGTGTCGTATTCTGGGAACTCGTAGGCCTTCATGAGGTTGACCCTCGTGAGGAACTCGTTGGCCGAGTAAATCCTGTCGAGTAGTATTCCTGGAACGTTAAGGAGCTTGGGCGTTCCCGCTCCAGTTCCAATGAAGACGGCGTCATACTCCTGAAGGAGCTCCTCAATGGTGACAGTCCTTCCAACGACGTGGTCCGTCTTTATCTCGACTCCCAGGCGCTTGAGCTTGGCCAGCTCGTGGTCGAGTATCTCCTTCGGAAGCCTGAACTCAGGGATTCCGTAGGCGAGGACCCCCCCAGGCTTGTGGAGGGCCTCGAAGATGGTAACCTTGTAGCCCATCTTCGCGAGCTCTCCAGCGGCGGTGAGACCAGCTGGGCCTGCCCCAACGACGGCAACCTTTCCAAGTTCTCCCGTGCACTTCTCCTCGAACTCGCAGAGGAGTTCCTCCTCTATTCCGTGCTTCCTCGCGTAATCCGCCACAAACCTCTCCAGCTTGCCGATGTTAATCGGGTCTCCAACCTTGCCCATCACACAGACACCCTCACACTGGTCTTCCTGCGGACAGACCCTTCCGGTTACAGATGGCAGGGTGTTGTCGTTCCAGATTACCCTTAGAGCTTCTTTGACGGCCTTGTCCGGATCGTCGCGGTGCTCAACGAGCTTACTTATGAAGCCCGGAATGTTGATGTGAACGGGACAGCCCTTAATACACGGAGCGTACTCAACGGGACACTGCAAACAACGTTCAGCCTCCTTAACGGCAGAGGCGAAGTCGTAGCCGAGGTTCACCTCGACAAAGCTCTTTACCCTCTCTCCGACTGGAATCTCGGGGGTCGGAACTCTCTCCTTGATAAGCTTGGGCCTCTTCCTGGCCATTCAGATCACCCCCTTCTCCTTGAGCTTGGCGAGATATCTTTCCCTCGCAAGGGCCTGCTGCTCGGCAAAGCGGGAGTCTCTTCTTATCACGTCGTCCCAGTCCACCTTGTGGGCGTCGAACATTGGCCCGTCCCTGCAGGCAAACTTTACCTCACCGTCGTAGAGAATCCTGCACGAGCCGCACATCCCGGTTCCGTCCACCATTATCTGCCTCACTGTGGTTATTGTGGGAATGCCGTAGGGCCTAGTGAGTTCTGCGAGCTTCTTGAGGCTTCCAAGCTTTCCACCCGCGAAAACAATGTCAACCTTGTCCTGCTCAATCAACTCCTTTAGGACGTCAAGATAGTGGCCCTTCCTTCCAACGCTCCCGTCCTCGGTCGTTATGTAGAATTCATCGGCGACGGGCTTCGAGAGGAACTTCTCAGGATAGACGTGGTCTTTGGTCTCGAAGCTGTGGATTGCTATGGTGTAATTGCCGGCTTCCTTCATCGCCTTGAGGGTGGCGTAGCACTCGGCCTGGGCGCAGACGGCATCGGCGGCAAAAACAACGTTGCCGTAGTGTTTGACTTCAATTGGTTTCCCAAGCGGCCCGGCAACGCTCAGAAGCTCATCTCCAACCTGCTTCTCATACCAGAGCTTGAAGGTCGTGACGCCGTGGCGCCTTATGAACATGCCCACCCTTCCGGTATCCTCATCCGCATAGTAAACCGACATCGGCACCCTTTCGCCTTTCTCGTCCACGATGAGGACTAGGAACTGTCCCGGCTTCCAAGAGCGGGCCACGTGCGGCGCTTCCACCTCCATGAAGAAGTCTATCACCGAGAGGTTCTCCTTGGCTGTTATCTTATATCCCACAGTGCACCACCTCGAACACGTGATCAGATATGTTCACCATTAGTTTTGAACTCAAGGTTTATACGCTTTTTTTGAACCAAAGGTTTAGAACCCCCATTTCTGTCAGAAAAACCTTGAAAGGCCTTCTTTAAAGAAAGGAGAAAGCTCTATTTCGACAGGCAAGACTTTTTAGTTAGTTCAGCAGACTGTGAGCAGGTGATAGTATGGTGAACATCCCGAAGAGTCACCCACGCTACTGGAGCCTCTACTACCGTGAAAAAATAATAGAGGGGATGGAGAAGGGAATGACGGCCAAAGCCGGACTAATAGCTCACGGACGCGGAGAGGCCTTTGACTACCTTATCGGTGAGAAAACAATAGAGCCGGCTGAGAGGGCAATGAGGGCCGCCGTTGCGAAGTTCCTTCTGGCGGAGCATCCAGTAATCTCAGTGAACGGAAACGTCGCAGCTCTCGTTCCAAAGGAGACCATCGAGCTGGCAAAGGTCATCAACGCGAAGCTTGAGATAAACCTCTTCTACCGCACGGAGGAGAGAGTTAAGGCCATAGCAGAGGAGCTTAGGAAGTACGACCCAGAGATAGAGATACTCGGTATCAACCCGACGAAGAGAATTCCTGGCCTTGAGCACGAGCGCGGAAAGGTTGATGAAAACGGCATATGGAAGGCCGACGTGGTTCTTGTTCCCCTCGAAGACGGTGACAGAACGGAGGCACTTGTAAGAATGGGCAAGTTTGTCGTTACCGTTGACCTAAACCCCCTCTCAAGGAGCGCCAGGATGGCCGACATAACCATAGTGGACAACATCGTAAGGGCTTACCCAAGAATGATAGAGCTCGCGAGGGAGATGAAAGACTACAGCAGGGAAGAGCTCCTCAAGATCATAGAAGAGTACGACAACGGCAAGAACCTCAGCGATGTTCTGCTCCACATAAGGGACAGGCTAACGAAGCTGGCGGAAGAGGGGATATGGAGAAGGAAAGAACTTGAGTGAAGCTTTTTTCCTTTATTACCTTTTTGCTGTCAGCTTAAAAACATCCACTATGGCTATGATGCAAAATTAGAATGGAGTAAAGAAGAACAACCCGAGAAATAAGTTAAAACTCACTGATCCTCGCATAGGTATTTCTCAAACACCTCAACGTACTTAAACGCGTCGTCTGGAAATATCAGGATCGCCGTTCCGGAGTACTTGTCTCTAACCCTCTCAAAGGCACTGACCACGGCACCAGAGCTGAGGCCTATTAAGATGCCTTCCCTCCTGGCCACTTGGATGGACCCCTCAATCGCTTCCCTCTGTGTTACCTCGACGACCTCATCAATGCCAGCGTCAAAAAACCACTTAGGTTTTGTTTCGAGCCGTTTTATGCCAGGAATCTTCTCGCCCTTAGCAGGAATCACCCCGATGACTTTCGTATCGTAGCGCTCTTTGAAGTACTTCGCAATACCAGCTATGTGTCCAGAAGTCCCGACTCCAGCGATTATTACATCAGGGCTCGCTCCTATGCTCCTGAGCTGTTCGTCTATTTCCCTCGCCGTGTACCTGTGGTGGGCCTCAAAGTTGTCGTCGTTCTCGAACTGGTTCAGGTTCACTGCCCCCACTTTCTCTGCCTCATCCCTGACGAATTCAATCATCTCCCGGTCAATTACCTCAAAGTCTGTTTTCACGACCTCTGCTCCAAGGACTTTCAAAAGGCTCACTGTCGCTTTTGGAGTTGGTTTAGGTAGATAGGCCCTGAATTCAACGCCAAAAATGTTCGATATGGCTGCCATTGATATGCCGACGTTTCCGGAAGTCGCTTCAAAAAGCCGTCTGGTGCCGTTGATGTCCCCGCGCTTCAGAGCGTTCATCACGAGGTTAAAAACAGCCCTGTCCTTTATGCTCCTGCTGAAGGGGTTAAAGAACTCTAACTTCGCAAAATACATCCCCCCTCTCGTCCGAAAGGGAAAGCCTGAGCAGGGGGGTCGGTTTGTACTTCTCAAAGAGTTCTATTGGGTTTTTAAAGACGTTCATCTGAGACCACCACAGGGGTATGGCTTTAGGACGTTATAAATGTTTTGTTTCTGACAATATTACTCAAATATGCGTATTGAATGAGTTCGGTGAAACCAAATAGGTGTTTGATTAAGGAGGTTCACCTGACAATGATTATCAAAAGATTCCGGGAAGAGCAAAAGATGGACAAAAGTCATCTAAAACTCCTTTTCAGTTTTCTCGACCAGCTTCCTGAGGCCGTTGATGAGTTCGTTCTCACTTGAGGCCTTCGATACCACAAGAGGAATCCTTTCACGCTCGGCAAGTTTAACTGCCAGCTCGTCGAGCTTTTTGACGCCGTGTAGCACTATCACGGCCGGCTTAAGGCCCTGGACGCGGACTGCTATCATGGGGCTCCTGCCGGTGGTCACCTTTGTAAACACCAGCGCCCTCTCGGTCGTCCAGCCGTAGAGCTTAAGGAACTCCTCGCTGCTCATCTCAAGGATTGCCCGTATGCTGTCCACTACGGTGTAGCCGTATATCTTTCTGTCAAGAAGGTCGTGGTTTGCAGCAACCTCACCTTTAACGGCCTCGACAACTTCCTTTATCGGAACTGGAACTGCAAACTCACGAATATCGAGAATAGCATCCGTCGGGAGCTCACCCTCAATCGTCTTACTAAAGGCTCTTATGACGTTGCCACCCCTCCTCTCGTCTATCTCAAGGAGGGCCTCAACAAATTTTCTTATTGTCGAGGCGCCGGGGCTTTTTCTCCTCCCACCCTCATAGTCGCTAATGACTGAAGATGAAACTCCTAGATAGTCAGCAAGTTCAGTTTGACTTATGCCGAAGATCTCGCGCCATTTCCTCATTGTCTTGCCGGGGTCAGAAGAAAGGGTTATCTCACCCGCGATTCTCTTGGCAAGGGCTTCCTTTTCTTTCTCCAGCATAATCATTGCTAACTCTAAGAGATTATAAGTCTTTCGGCAATTGCAGAAAGAAGATAATGGCCAGCTGGCACGACTGCACAAAGGGATAGACCAATTTGTAAAGAAATTCTCTGCTCAAAGGAAGCTTTTGGAAAAATCTTGAATGTCCTCGAAAATTGGCTGTGGATTGGGATTCTCGCAATGAATAGGCAGAGAAGTGTGGATTTTCTTGTTTTTAACGCCCTTTAAGCGTTATATTGTGAGTAAACCCCTCTAAAACTGCTAGTTAGTTATGAGAATCACTGGAAACTCAGCAATCTAAAAGGACATTCCCTCTTTGGTGAAACTTTTGCCCTTCAAGCTTTTTCAAAAAGCTTGACCAAAAGTGCGCCCTTCTTGTTTAGCTCGCGTGTTGAGACGTATGCCTCCAAAAAGGCAGCTCACGTGGGTTTAAGCTCGAAACTTCCTCACTACTTTTGATTTCAAACTTTCTTTTAGCGCTCTTCGAGCGCTATACTGTGAGAAAATCCTGTAAATCTAGCAACTCGATAAGTAAACCCACTTAAAAACTAGCTTGTTAGAATCGCATACTAGCTTTCCACCAGCGCTTTCGCAAGAAAGGACTGTTATGGTGGGCCCGCGGGGCTTCGAACCCCGGACCTCCCGCTTATCAGGCGGGCGCTCTGACCAGGCTGAGCCACGGGCCCGCGAGAAAGGTTTTGGTGCCCCGGCCGGGATTTGAACCCGGGTCGCGGGATCGAGAGTCCCGCATGATTGACCGGGCTACACCACCGGGGCGCGTCCGAGATTAGAGCAGAGGGAGGGTTTATAAACTTTTCGGATTGCTGAGTACTAAATTGATGCCCCTGTTGTAGCACGTTTATGTTCTTTAACTTAATGTTCTGTTTTGAGTATTTTAATTCAACTTTATTTTATCCCATTTTGCATTTGTTTTTCTTTGGATACTATTGTAATCTTTAAATTGTCACATAACGTCAGATAATCCCGAACAAACACGTCAGTTCCCTATATTGAACATTCTCAAAACGCTACTCGAATAACAGTCAATATTAAGAAATGTATAACCTTTTGAACGTTCTTTTTGAGATTTTAGATAATACACAATGTTGCGCAAGACTTATAATCAAAGACCGAACACATTCTAGGATGCCCATATAAGGGCGTCCAAGAATATGGAGGTGTCACAATGAAGAAGTTTGGAGCGGTAGTGCTGGCCCTGTTCCTTGTTGGTCTTATGGCAGGCAGTGTCCTTGCAGCCCCCCAGAAGCCGGCAGTTCGCAATGTTCCCCAGCAGAAGAACTACGGTCTTCTCACCCCAGGCCTCTTCAAGAAAGTCCAGAGGATGAACTGGAATCAGGAAGTTAGCACAATCATAATGTTCGACAACCCGGCCGACAAGGAGAAGGCCATTAGGATACTCAACCTTCTCGGCGCCAAGATCAAATACAACTACCACATTATACCTGCCCTTGCAGTCAAGATAAAGGTGAAGGACCTCCTTATAATTGCAGGCCTTATGGATACCGGCTACTTTGGAAATGCACAGCTCTCAGGTGTCCAGTTCATCCAGGAGGACTACAAGGTTCAGGTTGCTGTTGACACCGAGGGCCTCGACGAGTCCGCTGCCCAAGTCATGGCCACCAACATGTGGAACCTCGGCTACGACGGTTCTGGAATAACCATCGGTATCATCGACACCGGTATCGACGCTTCCCACCCAGACCTCCAGGGTAAGGTTATCGGATGGGTTGACTTCGTCAACGGAAAGACCACTCCCTACGACGACAATGGCCACGGAACCCACGTCGCTTCGATAGCCGCTGGAACCGGTGCGGCAAGCAACGGCAAGTACAAGGGTATGGCCCCCGGTGCCAAGCTCGTTGGCATTAAGGTTCTCGGTGGAGACGGAAGCGGTAGCATCTCCGACATCATCAATGGTGTCGACTGGGCGGTCCAGAACAAGGACAAGTACGGAATAAAGGTCATCAACCTTTCCCTCGGCTCGAGCCAGAGCTCCGACGGTACCGACTCCCTCAGCCAGGCCGTTAACAATGCCTGGGACGCTGGAATAGTTGTCTGCGTTGCCGCTGGAAACAGCGGGCCGGACAAGTACACCGTCGGCTCACCGGCAGCGGCAAGCAAGGTCATAACCGTCGGTGCGGTTGACAAGTACGACGTCATAACCGACTTCTCAAGCCGCGGCCCGACCGCCGACAACAGGCTCAAGCCTGAAGTGGTCGCTCCGGGCAACTGGATTATAGCAGCTCGCGCCAGCGGAACCCAGCTCACCGACGTCACCATCGGCGACTACTACGTTGCCGCCCCCGGAACCTCTATGGCAACCCCGCACGTCGCAGGTATCGCCGCCCTTCTTCTCCAGGCCCACCCGGACTGGACTCCCGACAAGGTCAAGAAGGCTCTCATTGAGACCGCTGACATAGTCAAGCCCGATGAGATAGCGGACATCGCCTACGGTGCCGGTAGGGTGAACGCCTACAAGGCTGCACACTACGACAGCCTCTCCAAGCTCACCTTCACTGGCTCTGTTGCTGACAAGGGAAGCCAGAGCCACCAGTTCACGATAAGCGGGGCTTCATTCGTCACGGCAACGCTCTACTGGGACAACAGCGGAAGCGACATTGACCTCTACCTCTACGACCCGAACGGAAACGAGGTCGACTACTCCTATACAGCCTACTACGGCTTCGAAAAGGTCGGCTATTACAACCCGACTGACGGCACCTGGACGATAAAGGTCGTCAGCTACAGCGGCTCAGCTAACTACCAGGTTGATGTCGTCAGCGACGGAACCCTAGGCCAGCCAAGCGGTGGAGGAAGTGAGCCAGCTCCGAGCCCCTCACCACAGCCGAGCGTCAACGAGAAGACCTTCACAGGCACAGTCAGCTACCACGATTACAACGTCCACCAGATGACCGTCAACAGCGGCGCAACCAAGATAACCGGCGACCTTACCGGAAGCAGCTACGACGACCTCGACCTCTACCTCTACGACCCGAACCAGAACCTAGTTGACCGCTCCGAGAACTACGGCTCAAGCGAGCACGTTGAGTACAGCAATCCAGCTCCGGGAACCTGGTACTTCCTTGTCTATGCCTACGACACTTACTACTACAGCGCCAACTACCAGCTCGACGTCAAGGTCTACTACGGGTGAAGTCTTTTAACCCTCTCTTCTTTTCTTCCTTGAGGTGGTTGGAATGAAAAAGGTTCTCGCTACCATACTAATTGTGGGCTTTATGCTCTCGCTTATCTCCTCACCCCTCGTTGTTTCGGCTGAAATCAGACCATACGTTTACGAGCCGACCGTTCCGGACACAGCCTTCGCAATTATCGCCCTTTACAAGATGGGTGATTACGATAAGGTTCTTGAAGGGTGTGAATGGCTTATGGCCATTAGAACGCCCTTCGACTCCTGGGGCTACGCCTACGGCGAGGATCACGAGGCCAAATACACAGCCATGGCAATAATGGCACTCATCAGAGGGGAGAGCATAGCAAACGGCCGCTACAGAGACGTTATCAACAGCGCCGCCTATTGGCTCATATACAAGCAGAAGGCTGACGGCTCCTGGAACGACTACCTTGATGCCGCTATGGCCGCTATAGCCCTGAGGGAGCTCCTTAAGAGCAAATACGTTGAAGAGAACATGACTGGCCTCGAAGAACAGCTTCGGGAAGGCTTGAACAGAGCACTTGGCTGGCTTCAGGTTAATGAACCAGAAAACGACGTGGAGAGAATATTCCGGGACATTGCGCTTGGGGATAAAGATGACCTTGAGAAGCTTACTGTCGAGGGTGAATTGAAGGCCTACAAAGCCTTTGCACTCGCTTACCTTGGAGAAAAGGTCTCACTGGAAGGGAACTTCTTCTCGCCGATGGCCGTTGCGATGGCGCTTTATGCGACAGGAAATGAAAAGTACAGGGAAGAGCTCCTTAATATGGAGCATTTCGGCTTCTGGGGGAAGCTCCACTACCGCGTCCTCGATCTGCTCGACGTCTCTCAGATCACCGGCTTTGGAGAACTTAGGGAGATCGCCTGCCCGTATCTGGACAAGATTCCCGCCACTGAAGAGTGGCAGAAAGCGGTTTATGCCCACTACTTTGTCCTCTGCTCAAAAGAGCCGGAGCTCCCTGAGAACTACAGTGCTCTCCTCCCCTGGCAGGTGGCAGAAGTTGCGAGGATAAAGGCCCTTCTCGGGAAACCATACAACGACGCGGTTGGGTATCTCATCTCCACATCAAATAATGGAACCTGGAAGGACTTTTACAACACTGCCTACGTCGTCTGGGTGCTTAAGAGCCTCAACGTTTCCTACGACTACGAAAAGTCCCTCCACTATCTTTCGGCTAATCTCACGTGGATGCTGAACGAAAAGAATCCAAAGACAGGGGAGCCGCTTTACTACTCGATACCGACTTACTACTTCTCGCAGGCAGCCATCGTCTTCAGTCAGTTCGGTATGAGCAAAGAGCTAAATGAAACCCTCAAAGTCCTAAGGGAGCGGCAATATCCTAATGGCGCCTTCGCCTATACTCACCAGTCGGTGACGGGAATAACGACTACCGCTCGCGTTGTCTGGAACCTCGAGATAGCCGGCTTAACCAACACCGAGCTTTACAGAAAGGGCGTTGACTTTCTCAGGAAGGTGCTCTACGCCGAGATTCCAGAGGTAAAGCCAGAGATGGCCAACACGACGTTTCTCATGGTGAAGGACGGAAGATACGTCGGTAACACCACGGGGAGAGTGAATCCAACTGGACTTGATGGGTACGTGGCTATTTACCCCTCAAAGAATCCCTTAATGATAAAGGCTGTCGCCGTGGAGGGCTTCAGGGCGGAGAGTCCATGGAGAACGGGGAATACCAAATACGTTGTCATCGTGCTAGTGGTAGGCGCGCTGTTCCTGGCAATGTACGGCATCATATGGTTCGAGAACCGGCGGAAGAAGTGAGGAACTTTTCTTTTATCCACTCAACTCTTTTTGTTATAAATTCCCTCAGGAACTCTTCTGGAAAGGGTATCTTTCTTCCGTTTAGATAAGCTCTGTAGATTTTAATGGCATCTTTGTCTCCGATTTGCTCCAGTGTTCTCACAACGTCATCTTTCCTAAGGCTTGAACCGTTGAGGTACGCCATCAGCCGTGCCACTTCTCCCGCCTGTATGTGCATCATCTTGAGGTTTCCTTTGAACTTCTCCAGGCCGTTGAGAACCCCATTGAGCCTCGCAGGAAGGAGATCTTCGAGCGAATACTCGGGGAGGTATTCTACGACCTCATTGCCCAGGATGACGACGTGATTTTCCCTGAAGTCGGTCTGATAAATCGTGAGGAACTTGTACGGATAGCCAACCTGAGAGGATCTTTTAGGTTTGAGAGCCATTCCCAGGCAATGTCGACCTCAACTGGGTTAAACGGAGCCGAACACTCTTCGAGAACAGGGCTTAATCTTGAGATGACTGTGTCTGGATCAGCCTCGTCTTCCAGAACTACGAAAAAGTCAATGTCGCTTGTTCCAGGGACAAAATCTCCCCTCACGAGGGAGCCGTAGAGAATGAGGGAGTGGAGGCCGGGAACCCGGCCGATTTTTCGCTGGATGCACTCAATTAGCTCAGGTAGTTGATGCTTCCTCATCGTTGTATAGCTCGTCCCCAACGGTTATCTCGTCCTCGAAGCCTCTCGAGCCCTCAAGGGTCTGAATTCTGAACATGTAACTCTTGTACCAGTTGTAGCTCGGCTTGACCTTTATCGGGAGCAGTCTCCAGGCCCTCGTCTCCTCGACATAGCCCCAATTCACGTACTCGTTGAAGTTCCTGATGATATCGGTTATAACGACGCCAAACTCGTTGAGGAGAACCTTTTGAATCTCCCTCCACTTGTCGAGGGAGCTCTCGCGCCTCGTTATCCCGAAGTAGCCAGCGCATCCAGGCCCCTTGAGGGTCGCTATGCCCCTTCCGACGAACGAGCGGATTGCGTGGACGGTCTCGGGCGGGTCTGTGATAAAGGTGTCGAACTTGTGGAGCGCGTAGTCAGGGAGCGGCTTCCTGAGGTCGAAGGTGAATATCTCGATGTTCTCGTAGCCTATCTCGTCGGCAGCCTTCTCAATGAACTTTGTGAGCCTCTCATCTATGTCGAGGACGGCTATCCTCTTCGGGAGACCGCTGAGCATCAGAGCGACGCTTGTGAGGTCGTCATCTCCTAGGACAAAAACCTCCTTGTTCTCAAGGTCACCCCTGCTGTGCATGAGGGCAACTCTGGCAACGGTGGTCTCCGGGGTAACGTAAGCCTGGTCGAACTGGTGTACAGGCTCAGGCCTGTCCTTCGTTATCTCCTTGAACTCCTCGAGGAGCTCGGAGAAAGCATCGAGCTCAACAGTTCTTCCCTGGCAGTGGGAGCAGGTGTAGTCTGCCCTCGGGCCGATTCCATACTTCCCAACCAGCTCCTTGCCCTTCCTCGTGAGGATGACCTGGTTGTTCTCAAAGGCCACATAACCAAGCTCGTAGAGGGCCGTAACAATGGCAACGACGAGAGGAAGCGGCTCCTCGCTGAGGTCGACAACCCTCCAGACGTCACCGCTGGTCTGAATGGCACTTAGAACGTTCTCTATCGTCCTCTCGTAAACGGGAATGGTCGTCTTTTCCCTGACCCTCTCAATTATCTCCTTCATCTCTCACACCTCCAGAAGGATTTTCGGCCTGTAAAAGAAGCTCGTAAAGGCCCCTTTTAAGGGTTTTCCCGCCGGCAGATTTTAAAGTCAAGTCCCGAACTTAACCCCATGCTGAAGCCGGTTGGAGGAGACTTCGTGAAGAGGTACCGCCTGGAGTACAACTTTGAGGCACTTGAACGGGTTAGAGGAGAAATTAGTGAGATTACTTACTCCCGCCTAAAAGCCCTGATAGAGTATCGCCTGACCGGAAAGGACTTTGACCGCTCTCCTATTGGGACGAAGGTTGCCGTTGCTTTTTCTGCAGGCTCAGACAGCACCGCCACTTTAAAGGTACTCCGATGGGCTGGTTTCGATGTTGTTCCAATAACTGCAAAACTCCCCCAGATGGGTGAAAAGACTCTCGAAAAAGCCCGGAGTTATGGGACTGTTTTCATCGAAATTCCGGAATATTTGGATATCATACGGCCCCAGATTGAAAAGGGCGCTCCAATCTGCGGCCGATGTCACGCTCTTGTGATGGATGCAGTTGAAGGATATGCCAGAAGGAACGGGATAAAGATAGTCGCCTCCGGGGACATGCTCAGCTCTGGCCTGATTTCAATCTACCGAAAAGGTGATCTTGTAATTCTTAACTTCCCGGCGTTTCTGGCACTGGACAAAGCTGAGATTATCGAGATAATTGGTGGGAGCTACGAGCTGAGGTTCGGCTGTCCGCTCCTCTGGGAACTGTTCAGAAAAGCCCCGTCTACAAAGAGGCTTTCCATCCAGAGGGTTCTGAGGGAAACGAGGGCAAGGGCATTGACGCCCGGGATGGCTAGGGAACTGATACTCGACATCCTCGCCCGCTGAGTACCCATTCCTGTCCCAAAAGGTTTAAATGTGTATTCTCAAAGGCTTTTCAGGTGGTGTTTATGGTCACGAAAGAAGATGTTGAGAAGGTAGTTAAGTCCATAGTTGATGAGAAGTTTATCCGCTCAATCGAGGTCGATGAGAAGGGGAACGTCACAGTCACGCTGGCAAAGGACACTCCCGATATTGACAACGTCCTGATAAAGCTCCACTCCGAGATTGGAAAGCTCGAGGGTGTCGGTTTGATCACCGTAAACCGCGAGAGGGGCATTAAAGAGGCCCCAGATAACGTCCAGCTTACCGAGGAAATGATCCTTGAGAAGCTCAAAGAGGTCATTGACCCTGAAATAGGGCTTGACGTTGTCAACCTGGGCCTTATCTACGACCTCAAGGTCAACCCGGACAACACAGTTTACGTTAAGATGACGATGACGACTCCCGGTTGCCCACTTACCATGTGGATTCTCAGGGCCGTTGAGGACAAGATACTGGAGATTCCAGGAGTTAAGGACGCGGAAATTGAACTTACCTTTGATCCGCCGTGGACTCCCGACAGGATAAGCCCAGAGTATAAAAAGAAGCTGGGTCTTTACTGACCCCTTTGGCTTCTTTTTGTTCATTGAAGAACCTTTTGAGGGTTGTTTACTCTCTTTTACTCCTATCGACAGGTTTCTCCCCTACGAAAACTTTATATTCCTCCCGGTTCATCTAATCCCGGTGATGTTCCCATGGCGTGGAAGGTTACAGTTGACCAGGACACCTGCATTGGAGATGCCATCTGTGCAAGCCTCTGCCCGGACGTCTTTGAGATGGGCGACGACGGCAAGGCCCACCCGATAGTTGAGACCACCGACCTCGAGTGCGCCCAGGAGGCCGCCGAGGCCTGCCCGGTCGGCGCTATCACCCTCGAAGAGGTCTGAACCCGTTTCTTCTGTTCTTCTCTTTCCTTGTTGTGATAATGTCTATTGATTAAACGCTTCGTAGAGATAAGCTTCTCAGAAACATGAATCAGAAGAATTTCCGTAATAATCGGGAGAAGAAAAAGAGAAGGATCACTTCTTCCACTCGGTGTAACCACATCTTCCGCAGGACCAGCGATCCTTGTGGTTGGCCATGAAGACACCCGGCCCACAGCGCGGGCAGAACTTGTTCTTTCTTATGACCTTACCACCCTTAACCTCGTAGAGCTTCCACTTCTGGCTGGTTCTCTTCTTACCCTTGGCCATCTACACCACCTCACTCCTCCTGCTTCTGGACAAGGCCGTCCCTAACGAGGATGTACTCGGGCTCGATGTAGAGCATCCTCTCCCTCGTCTCATAGGCCTTGGCGTAGCCCTTGCTGACGTTGCTTCCAAAGTAACTCCTGATGTACTGGATAACGGTCGTGTTCGGGTCGAGGTCGAGCATGGCGACGAGCTTACCCTTCACCGCTTCCCTGCTCGGGGTAGGCTCGCCCTCGTGTATCACGTCGAAGTATATCTCCTTCCTTCCCAGGAGTTTGTTCTCCCTTATCTCGGTAACCTTAATCTCCATCACGAACCACCTCCATACTCGCGAGTATCTTGGCACACCTGCGCTTGCATTCGGGTGTTACCTTTATAAGTACTACTCCTTCATCGGGCTGGCCGTACAGGACTAGCGTCCCGAGTGGGGCGTACAGGACGGCCGGGATCGCCGCCAAGTCCTCCTCCCCGCTGACCAGGACGTGGACGTTCCTCCCCCTTTCAGCCAGCCCGAAGGCCTTCCTGACGGTATCTAATAAAGCTTTCGTTATAGTTCCCGGAGGGTTTGTTACGGTCAAAAAAACGGCGGTATCCTCAATCTCGGGAGAATATTCTTTTCTCTTTGTCTTGAGGTCGTAGAAAGCAATTATCGGCTTGACGCCGATCTTGAGGACGTTCTCCGTGACGACATCTCCCACAGTGACAACGGGGTGTTTCTCAAGCTTACCCCTAACCTTAAGGTATGGTTCGGGGATCGGCCCCCTAACCAGTTCACCCAGGGGCTTTTTGAGCTGGTTTCTGAGGTCTTCCGTGAGCCTGAAGAACATTTTTACCTTACCCTGATAGCGTACTTGCCTGGGACCTTAGCGGCCTCGGGTATGCTCTCCCTGAGCTTCTTTGCTATCTTTGACTCGACATCTAGGATTATCACAAGGTCGAACCACTCATCACTGAGGTCCCTGCTACCGCAGATGGGACAGCGGTCCTCCGTTGTTATGTAGTGGCAGTGCCTGCAGGCCCTCTCCTTGGCCATGTTCACTCCTCCTTGAGCTCTTCCTTAGCTTTCCTCTTCTCCTTCTCAATCCACTCGAACTTTCCAAGACCGGGCTGGCGCATCGTCATGTTTATCTTGTTCTCCCTGATTACCCTGCTCTTGACGCTCACGCCGATTATCCTGGCCCTCACGTAGTCGCCGAGCTTGAGAACCCTGTTGGTTTCTTTACCTATGAACTGCCTGTTCTTCTCGTCGAAGACGACGTAGTCGTCCATGAGCTGGCTGATGTGGACGAGACCGTCCATCGGGCCGATTCTTATGAATGCTCCGTAGGGCATCATCTCAACGACTTCGCCCTCAACGACTTCGTGAACGCTCGGCTCCCAGACGAGAACGTTGAATACTGCCTCATGGTAAGTCGCCCCGTCACCCGGAACGATAACTCCCTCGCTGATTTCCTCAACATCGATGATCGCCAGCACAACGCCCTCGTCCCTGTCGTATATGCCCTCGTAGGTCTCCCTGAGAACTATCTTCGCGGCTTCCTTAGGATCCATTGTGAACATCCTGGGCGGAATCCTCACGACGTCCTTAACTTTCAGGAGCTTGTACATGACTCAACCTCCTTCAGAAGGGAAAAAGAGAAGGAATCACTCCTTCTTGCCAAACTTCTCCTTGTAGAGTTCGATGGCCCTGAGTATCTCCCTCTTAGCCTCTTCGGCGTTACCCCAGCCCTCGACTTTGGTTACCTTGCCCTGGAGCTCCTTGTACCTCTGGAAGAAGTGGGCTATCTCGTCGAGGAAGGCCTTTGGAACGTCATCTATGTCCTTCCAGTCCTTGAAGTACGGGTCTTCAACGGGAACGGCGAGAACCTTCCAGTCCTTGTCACCGCTGTCCTCCATCTTCATTATGCCTATTGGCCTCGCCTCGACGATGGTGAGCGGGTAAACCGGCTCGCGCATGATGACCATGATGTCGAAGGGGTCGCCGTCGTCGTACCAGGTCTGCGGAATGATACCGTAGTCAACCGGGTAGAAGAACGGGCTGTAGAGGACCCTGTCGAGCTTCAGAAGGCCTGTCTTCTTGTCAAGCTCGTATTTGTTCCTGCTCCCCTTCGGTATCTCTATGAGGGCGTAAACGACCTCTGGAACCTCCGGTCCGGGCTCAAGTTCGTGGAACGGGTTCATACCTAACCACCTCTAACCTTTTTCTTAGAACTCCTAGCTTTGCTTTCCGGTTCTGCTTTTAAAGTTGTTGGTATTCGTAGACGGTGTCGCCATCCGCTATTGAATAGACGTCGCCCTCCTTACTGCCGTCGTGGACTATCGGCCTGTCCACAAGCTCAAAGACCCTCTTAAGGTCTTCGGGGGTTTTGAGTTCGACTTTTCTTGTCCCCTCTGGAGATTTGCCCTCCACGATGTACTTCCTCAGTGGAGCAAGTTCGTCTTTGGGCTTCTTCTCCCTCTTTGAGTAGACAAAGCCCAGCGGTGGAGCCGCGAAGAGCAGTGCCATAGCAGGAAAAACTTTTCTCGCCGTGGAGCCCTTAACACTCGTCCCAAGGAAGCCAACGCTGTTTTCTGTGACGCGTACGTTCCTCTCAACTTTCTGGTAGTCCTTGTTTGCTCCCTCAAGACTCAGCATTCCTGAAGTGTCTTTTTTCACCTGAATTTTCTGCGTAAAGGGCTCACGTCCATCTATGATGACAGTAACCGTTAGATAGACCTCGTTCTCAGCCCGGTATAGATCAGTACCTTCCCTTATCGTTTTGAGCTCTTCCCCAAGCGATGTCATGTTGAACTCCACCGGGACAGAGAATGAACCGTCGAAGTTTCCCGATGCTATCTCAGTCGTTCTGTTGAGCAGGTAAACTGGCTTCCTGTTCACTGAGACGTAGTAGTTCGAGTGCATCTCTATTTTATAACTGCCGGAAGCTCCGGGTGACGTTGAATACCTGTACTCTCCGATTATGGCGTCGGTTATCCCCGAGGGATAATACTTCAGCGAGGTGCCGTTCCGGTAAACGGTCTCGTTTGAGAAGAGGGCGTAGTGCCTCAGTGAACCCCCTTCAGAATAAGCGGTAGTGTAACTAACATCCCTGGTTGACACTGGCGTGGCGTAGGCCACGGCCGAATAAACACCAAAAAGAACCGCCAGTGAGAGTGAAATTCCAAGGCCCGCAATCAGGGCCTTCCTTTTATTTACCTTCATCTAAATCAACTCCAAATCTTCAATCGCCGTCTGAACAGGCGACGCTAACCTCTATTCCGTTGCTCCTCCCCGGGTAGCCGTCTATCGTGGCACCATCGTTGAGCGAGTAAGTGCCGCATGAGGTGAACTCCTGCTGGTTGCCGTTGTTAACCCTTGTGAATATCGTCACGTTGATGTGCTCGCTTTCACCGGCTGGCACTGAGACTTCCCATTTCATCTTGGTTGCTGGATGGGGGTTCCCGTTCTGTGAATTTCCGTTTCCATTGCCGTTTCCCTGGCTCGCGGCCCAGAAGCTGTACGTTCCTGAGCTTGCCGAGACTTCCGAGAGGCTGACGTTGAACTCGGCTGGTATGGTGTCCCTGACTGTCAGATTCAGGTCATGGTTAGTTGGGTTTGATACCTCTATCTGGAACGTCCACTCCTGGTACGTCTTCATAGGTATGTCGCTCGTGTTTCCCGAGAGCAGAGTCTTCGTTATTCTCGGATCGTCGAGAACGGTAATCTTTATAGGGCAGCTCTCAATCACCGCGCCCCCTCCGTCCCAGGTGGCGTAGATCGTGACCGGAACGTAGTACTCACCCGGCGTGGCCGAGCTGGCCGCAACGTGTCCCCCAAAGGTATGTGAGTCCCCGGGTGCTATATCAACCGGTGTTCCCGTGCCGCTTTCAACATCTAGATACACTCCAGCTGGAACATAGTAATAAGCCGGCTCCAGAGTAATGCTCACGTATTCGTTTGTTATGAGCTGGTTCTCCAGCGTCATTACGTCGAAGTCCTTTCCTTCTCCATTTAGAACTGTGACGGATGTAATTTCGCCGTCCGAACAGTTAAAGCCCACGTATTCGTCCTCGTGGGGGACGACCATCACGCTAGCCGCTCTGGACGAGGAATACTCCCTGAAATTCCCGCTGGAGCCCACGATGAGGAAAGCCCCCATCAGGAAAACAAGAACTATAAGTGCCTTCATAACCTACCATCTCCCGTTAGTTTGGATAAAATCTTCCCCTTTCTGATTGAGACGACCTCTCCCGAAATCCCGGAGATCCAGTAGAACGCAAACAGCAGTGCCGAGAGTGGAATCAGGTACAGCACCAGCGGGAAGTACGGGCTGATTGAGTATCCCCAGTTTATCAGGCTGTAGGGCAGAAGAGCCGGGTATGACCGCACAGATACTTCTTCCCTGTAAATCCTGGTGTCTTCGGGAACGGTCACGGTGAGGCTGAGGTTCTGGGCCTCCCCTCCAGCGAGCCGGAAGCCGGTTGTTTTCAGCTCGACCCTTCCACTGTCATCCTTGAAGAAGTAGTAGAAAGGATAAACCGCGTGGTTCTCAACGCTGAGGTTTTTCTCAAAGGTCGTTCCGGGCAGATACCAGCCCTCCCTCTGTCCTCCGGCCAGGGTTGAAGAGTATGTAAACGCCAGCGTTCCCCAGGATGCAATGACGACCGCCAGAAAACCTGAGATCATGAGGACTGAGACGATCCCGTAGAGCGTTTTTCCCTGGATTCTGATGAATCTACTGCGTTTTGACTTTCTTCTGGATCTGCCAGTTGAGCTTCCAGAGAACGTGAGCAGACCGCCGAGGATCACTATTATCACTATGGCATAGACGTTCGTCAGCCTTTTCCTGAGGCTCACTATGAAGTCCCCACCTCCCCTGATTACCAGCGGATGGTTTGAAATCTGGACTACCTTTCCAGCCACATCCGTGGGCTTAACCTCCGGGTATGCCCCATCCTGCTGGTCAGTGGCAACGTTGAGGTCGCCCTTTGTTACGTACTTCCCATCAACTATTGCATAAACCCTGTGGACGGTCCAGCCGTCACTTCTGTGGAAAACAATGATATCCCCCACGTCAGCATTCCTTGAGAGGGGGTTCATGAAGAAGAGGTCCCCCTTGTTGATCGTGGGTGTCATGCTCTCAGAATAAGCGTAAGATACCAGAATCGGCCTGTCAAGGATGAACCCCACCACTGAGGCTACGAGTATCATAAAAATTACGGCTGTGATAATGCCTTCAAGCAGTTTTTTCATCCTCAACATCTCTCCAAGATTAACAAAGTGGGGCAAATGCCCCGAAAGGAAATCACTGTGGCCCGCAGGCTCCCGCATGTGCCTCGAAGCTGAGCTGGAACTGGTCCATGCCAAGGCTTGCGTTGGTGTTGTCGAAGATCATGCCAACCGGCACGGGGTCTCCATAGTAGACCGTGAACTCAAGGTTCTGTGAGGGCCCTGCTATGGGGTTCGTGTAGTTCCCTGCAAAGAGCAGGACGTTGTCGTGGTTGCTCTTTATGTCAACACAGATCGGGTAGTCAGTCTGATTGTTCTCCCAGAGGTCGTTGCTTACCTCGAACATCTCCTCAAAGACGTAGGTAGTGTTCGGGCTCATGCCAGTTCCTCCCCAGTCGGGGTGGTTCGGGTTGTACTCGCTTATGTCCACGTAGAGCTTTCCAGCGTCGTAGGTCACGTAGGGCTGGAGTGCGGTCAGGTCAATAAGCTCGTTGTCGTCGGAGACAACATCGAAGCTCGCTGTCCTGTCGGCGGAGTAGTAGCGGAAGTTAGCACCCGCGCCAACGGCCAGGAGCATTCCAACCATTAACAATGCCAATCCAAATAGTTTATTCATCTTTCATTCCTCCTTCACTGACCGCACTTGCCAACCAGATCAGCCGGCTCTGTGCCTAGCCTGTAGGCCTCAATGTGTACGGCTGCGCTGTTGGTCGTGCCCGGTGCGTCGTTCCCGACTGTGAAGTCCATACCGACCTTGACCGCGTCTCCGTTGTTCACAACAAAGCAGACGTCGTTCTTCGCCATGTCGCTGGCGTAAACCGTCTGACCGGTAGTGCTGTCGTAGACGTCAAACTCATGTCCGTAGAACTGAATAGCCTCGTTGTCGCTGGTTATCCTAACGACTATGCTCATGTTCTCTTCCCAGAGGTCGTTGCTGACTTCAAACACTTCATCGAAGTTGTACTCTGAGTTCGGGCTCAGGCCCATCCCGTAGCCCGGATAGTTCGGGTTGTTCGGGCTTATGTCCACAACCAGGACGCCACCGTCGTTAATGTACGCGTAGGGCTGAATTGGAGTCAGATCGATGAGCTCGTTGTCATCGGTCACGATGTTCCAATGAACGCTCCTGTCCGCGTTGTAGTCCCTGAAGTTAGCTCCAGCCCCCAAAACTAGGCCAAAGGCCACCAACAGGCCAAAAATTCCCAAAGCAAGATTCTTTCTCATTTTTTCGCCTCCTGTACGGAGGCACTGTGGTACGGAAGCAGGTCCCGAAATACCAGAGGTGTTTCGACACCACATTGGTGGGCAACACAGTGCCCTTGGCGGACGACCATTACGGCCGCTCCACAATCACATGGGTTCTTCGGATATATATGAAGTTGGAGGTTACCGCCCGGTAACCGGTCATTACCTACACATTGTCCTCTGATTTTTCGATGTTTTTCCTCTCTTTTGGTCTGGCTATGAGGTACGTCCTCTTGTGGTGTATAACAGAGACTGTCAGATAGGTCACTGCAGCAAAGAGGAGGAGAACGTTGCCGAACCATATGGCCATGAGGGCGAAGATCACCGAGAGGCCCGCATAAAACACGCTCCAGCTTATGTCGTTCTTCTGGACGACCTCCATGTAAAGGGTGACGTTGTTTGGAACCTTTAAAAGGGTTATAGTGCCTCTCCTGAAGGTGACAATCCCCTCCCTCTCCAGCTTTGGTAGATGGGTCTGCATGAGGCTGACGTAGACGCTCTTCCTGTGCTTTCTGTCAGTGTTACCCTCCTTCTCGGCAATGTACTCCACAACATCCCTGAGCTCAGCGCTCCCGTTTTTCCTCTGGAGGAACTCTATTAGAAGCATTCGCCTATTGTTGCCCAGTATCATCCTCGAGGGGGCTTTGTTACCTGCCATGATTTATCACCTCACCCTGTAGTGCTTTCTCTTGTTGTAGATACCGCTGTTGTAAAATGCCTCTACAACACCCCTCGAGACAAGGCCCCTCAGAACCCTCTCAACTCGCTGGCGGGTGCATTCAACTCCCATCTCGTTCAAAAACCGGGTGATAAAAGCGACGCTCAATGGGCCCTTTTTCTCTAACAGGGCAATAATCTCGCGTTCAAGATTCAGATTTCTGTCCATTTTCTCACCTTCTTATAATTACATGATTTAAAAATGAGACATCATTATTAACAAGTTACTAAAATCCCACTTAACACCTATTAGGCCATCTCCTTAAAAGGGTTCTTAAAAAGTCCGATTTCCACCCTTTTTAGTCTGGAAACAGCTTTTTGAAGACAGATTATTAGAAAAATTCTAATGGCTAGAGTGTAGGAATAAACACCCGTTCCATCTGAATTTTGCAGTTACATGCCACATGCACTTCTTCCACCAGAATACGAAGACATTAGCCTTAAACCAGAAAACTGCCAAACTCCAGAAAATACACAACCACAGGGGATTACTATAAATATTTTCCAGAAGAGAGGATTACAAGGAGGAGTAAAACACGGGGTTCGAAGTTCGTCTGGAGCCCAGTTGAATGGTAGCCCCGCGGGGATTCGAACCCCGGTCGCGGGATCCAGAGTCCCGCATGCTTGGCCGCTACACCACGGGGCTGTACCCGGTGTTAGCTCCGATAGTGGATTTATAAATTTTACTCCCTTTGACGCGGTTAGGTTTTTAAGCTCTCTTTCATTGTCTCTCAAGGGATGGGCCGGTGGCCTAGTCTGGACGGGGCGTCGGCCTCCGGAGCCGAAGGTCGCGGGTTCAAATCCCGCCCGGCCCGCCAGCAATACAAACTTCGCCTGCGCGAAGTTTGACCAAAGATCCCCCCATTTATCAAAGGTGAGTAAAAATATCAAAAATCACCCCTCAAGAAGCTCCTTAACTGTTCTCCTGACGGCCTCGTAGCTGTTCATCTTAGGCTTCCAGCCGGCGGACTTGGCCTTGCCTATGTCGAGAAGCATAAGCTTAACGTCCCCCTTCCAGCCCCTTCCACCATCTACCCCACCAGTAAAGCGGAACTTGGGGTTTAAACCCATCTCCTCGCTCACAATCTCGGCTATCTCTTTCACCGTTATCCAGTCATCGTTGCCGAGGTTGTAGACGTCGTATGTTTCGCCGCTTTTCCTGAAGTGTTCGAAGATGCGTAGAATACCCTCAACGGTGTCGCTCACATGGAGATAGCTCTTCCTCTGGGTGCCGTCTCCAAGGATTTCAAGCTCGTTCGGGTTCTTCCGCAGTTTGTTGATGAAGTCGTATATGACGCCGTGGTTCGAGCGCTTGCCGATGATGTTAGCCAGTCGAAAGGAAAGGGCCCTGAATCCGAATATGTGAGAGTAGCCGCTTATTATGGCCTCAGCAGCGAGCTTTGCCCCGCCGTAGACGCTTATCGGCTTGAGGGGCCCGTAGCTCTCCGGAGTTGGTATGACTTCAGCATCGCCGTAGACCGTCGAGGAGCTCGTAAAGACGAGGTATTCAACGTCAGAATTCCTCATGGCCTCCAGGAGGTTGTAGGTTATTGTGACGTTGCTCTCGTAGGCGTCTCCGGGCTCTGGGCGCTGATTCTAACCTCCGGGTTGGCCGCGAGGTGGAAGACGACATCAACGCCTTCGATGGCCTTCTTTACGGTCTCAACGTCCATCATGTCCCCTTTCATGAACTCGAAGTGCTCGTTTTCCATCCAGTGCCTTATGTTGTCGATACTCCCAGTGCTCAGGTTGTCCAGAACTCTTATTTCATAGCCACTTTCCATCAGCCTGTCCACGAGGTGAGAACCTATGAAGCCCGCGCCGCCTGTAACGAGGGCCTTCACATCTATCACCTCCAGAAGAGTAAAGAGAAGAACTTAAATAAGTTTCCAGCACATTCATTCCGAAACGTGTCGCAGGAACCCAAGTAGATATGATGCCAAGGTGATCATCATGAAGGCCGTCATAATGGCCGGTGGCTACGCTACAAGGCTCTGGCCGATCACGAAGGACGTCCCCAAGGCCCTGCTGCCCGTGGGGGATAAAACCATACTCGACCACATAATGGAGAAAGTTATGGAAACCGGTCTCGAGACATATATATCCACTAACAGGTTCTTCGAGAGCAGGTTCAGGCCCTTCGCCGAAAGGTGGGGCGTCAAGCTAATAGTTGAAGACACCTTACACGAAGAGGAGAAGCTCGGAACGATCGGCGCGCTGAAAAAGATAATCGAAGAGATAGGCCTTGACGACTACCTGATTATCGCCGGAGACAACCTCTTCTCGTTCTCCCTTCAAGACTTCCTAAAGAGGTACGATGGAAAGTCCCTGATAGCGGTCTACGACGTTGGCGATCCAGAGCTCGCCAAGAGGTACGGTGTGGTGCTCCTTGAGGGAGACAGGGTTGTTGACTTCGAGGAGAAACCGGCCGTGCCGAAGTCCACCCTGATAAGCACCGGCGTCTACGCCCTCCCGAAGGATGTCATGGCGCTCATTGACGAATACCTGGCAAACGGCCACAGAGACGCACCGGGTTACTTCCTGAGCTGGCTCCTGAAGAGGGGTATTGAGATAAGGGCCTATCGGTTCTCCGAGTTCTGGTACGACATAGGCTCGGCGGACAGCTATCTGGAGGCACTAAAGACCCTCCTTAATGAGAGTCACATCGAGGAGATCCAGATAAGTCCATACTCCAAGATAATCCCTCCGGTCGTCATAAAGAGGGGGACTAAGATACTGGGCCGCTCCATAATCGGACCGTACGCATACATTGGAGAGGACTGCGTCATAGAGAACTCCGACGTGAGCGACTCGATAGTTTTCAGGGGTACGGTTCTCAAGAACGCGACGATATGGCGCTCGATAATCGATGAGAAGTGCGAGATAAGGAACCTTGAGCTTAAAAAGAGTTTGGTTGGTGGGCATGCGAAGATACAGAGAGGGGATTAAGGTAACGTTTATATTCCTTTGGAAAATTTTCACTTGGAATAAGGAGGTGAGAAGATGGCCGAGCAGATGGTTGAGATCAAGATCCCGAAGAGCCTCTACGACAAGATAAAGGAGAGGATCGAAGATACGGGCTTCGACAGCGTTGACGACTACGTTACCTACGTCCTCCGCGAGGTTCTCGCGAACCTCGAAGAGGATGAAGAGGAAGTATTCAGCGAGGAAGAGGAGGAGAAGGTCAAGGAGAGGCTCAGGGCCCTCGGCTACCTTGACTGAGCCTTTTCATTGTTTTTGTCATTCTGAGGTGGTAGCATGGTCTCAAAACCCCACGGCGGAAAGCTCGTTAGAAGGATCGTTGCCCCGAAGACCAGGGAGAGGATTCTGAGCGAGCAGGAGGAGTATCCAAGGGTTCAGATCGACCACGGCCGGGTGATCGACCTGGAAAACATCGCGCATGGCGTTTATTCCCCTCTCAAGGGCTTCTTGACGAGGGACGACTTTGAGAGCGTCCTCCACGACATGCGCCTCAGCGACGACACCCCATGGACAATTCCCATAGTTCTCGACGTTGAAAAGCCAGACTTCGAGGAAGGGGACGCGGTTCTGCTCTACCACGGAGACCTTCCGATAGCAAGGATGCACGTAGAGGAGATATACACCTACGACAAGAGGGAGTTCGCGGTGAAGGTCTTCAAGACCGATGACCCCGCTCACCCCGGTGTCGCTAGGGTAATGGAGATGGGGGACTACCTCATCGGCGGCGAGATAGAGCTTCTCAACGAGCTCCCGAACCCCTTCGCCAAGTACACTCTCAGGCCCGTTGAGACGAGAGTTCTCTTCAAGGAGCTCGGCTGGAAGACGATAGTTGCATTCCAGACGAGGAACGCTCCCCACGTCGGCCACGAATATGTCCAGAAGGCGGCACTCACCTTCGTCGACGGCCTCTTCATTAACCCAGTCCTCGGAAGGAAAAAGAAGGGCGACTACAAGGACGAGGTTATCATCAAGGCCTATGAGGCCCTCTTCAAGCACTACTATCCCAAGGACGCCGCAACCCTCGCGACCGTCCGCTACGAGATGCGCTACGCTGGTCCAAGAGAGGCCATTCACCACGCCATCATGAGGAAGAACATGGGTGCGACCCACTTCATAGTCGGAAGGGACCACGCCGGTGTGGGCGACTACTACGGTCCCTACGAGGCCTGGGACATGTTCGACAACTTCCCCGACCTCGGCATAACCCCGATGTTCATCAGGGAGGCCTTCTACTGCAAGAAGTGCGGCGGAATGGTCAACGCCAAGATATGCCCCCACAGCGAGGAGTTCCACGTCCACATAAGCGGCACCAAGCTCAGGAAGATGATAATGGCCGGCGAACAGCCGCCGGAGTATATGATGAGACCCGAGGTCTACGAGGTCATCAGGAGCTTCGAGAACCCGTTTGTGGAATGACACTTACGTTTTCTTTGTTCATTAGTTTCTTTGAGTGGTGAAGAGAATGGGAAACCCAGAAATTGGCATAGCGGATGTGGTTGAAAAGTTCAGTAGAAAAGTCAAGAGAGATGTTTTGAAAGAATTTCTGGATGAGAGAGCACGATTATCTCGAGCGGGGGAGAATCCTATGCACCTAATCGTCCACCACTGGGACACGGACGGAATAACCTCGGCTGCCCTCCTAGTGAGCGCGCTTAAACTTGAGGATTTCACGAACCTAACCGCTCCAATCGGCGAGTTTCGCTTCGATGGAAGAATATGGGAAGCAATCGAGAGGGCCAAGAAGCTCTATGTCCTCGACTTCAACGTTCCACACGAGGTTGAGAAAGTCAAAGTACCAACGCTCTTCATCGACCACCACACCCAGCCGAAGATCAAAAACCCGCTCGTTGAGCAAGTGAATCCATCACTGGAAGGTGAGTACTATCCCTCGAACTCTCTCGTCGTCTCAGAGTACTTCGGGATATGGAACGCCTGGAGCGCCCTTGGGGTCGTTGGAGATATTGGCGAGAAGGCCTTTGAGATTGAAACCGTTAGTGAACTCCTCAAAAGGGAAGGACTCACTCCGGGGGATGCCATAAGGCTCGTTGAACTGATAGATTCAAACTACATCGCGATGGACAGGGAAGCGGTGGAAGAGGCCGTTGGAGTTCTCTTAAATCACGACGTTAGGGAGCTCCTTGAATACGAGCCGTGGGTTAAACAGGCAACGACCATAAAGGAAGCAATAGAAAGCGCCGTCTCAGGCGTAGAGGAAAAGAACGGCTTCGCCTTTGTGGAGTTCGAAAGCCCCTTTAACATAATCTCCAAGGTCGCGAGGAAGCTCGTCTGGGAGATGGGTTATTGGGGTGCAGTGGTCGTTAACAGAAACTTCCACGGGAAAGCTCAGATATACTTCCGCATCTCTCCGGAAGAGGCTGAGAGGATAGACATGGGAGAAGTTATAGCCCGCCTTAAGGAGCTGGGTACCAACACCGGCGGCAAGAGGGAGGTCTTGGGTTGCGTCTGCGAGAGGGGTAAAGTTGAAGAGGCCCTTAGGATCATTGAGGAGTATCTGAGGTGAGAAAGGTGGAGTTTGAGAAGAAGGTTAGGGAGGGAATGGAGGAGACCAGGAAGGTCTTCGTTATAGGTCTCGATTCGGCTCCCCCTGAGCTTCTCTTCGGAAAGTTCTACGACGAACTGCCGAACCTGAGGAGGCTCATCGAGAGGTCAATCCACGGCCCAATGAAGACCGGGATTCCGGCGATAACCATACCCATGTGGATGGTGATGGTAACCGGAAAGACCCCCGGCGAGCTCGGGCTCTACGGCTTCAGGCACAGGAAGGGGCACTCCTACACCGAATACTGGATAGCCCACAGCAAGAAGGTGAAGGAGCCAACGGTATGGGACTACCTCGGTGAAGTCGGCAAGAAATCCATTATAGTCGGCGTCCCTCCCACATATCCCCCGAAGCCAATCAACGGCCACCTCGTGAGTTGTTTCATAACACCCGACGCGAGCGTTGATTACACCTATCCAAAGGAGCTTAAGGGCGAGATAGAGCGCCTCGTTGGAGAATACATCTTCGACGTCCCCTTCAGGAAGGAGGCCAAGGACGAAGTTAAGGAAGGCCTCTGGGAGATGACGGAGAAGCGCTTTGAGGTCATTAGATACCTGCTCCAGGAGAAGGAGTGGGACTACTTCCACTTCGTTGAGATCGGCCTCGACAGGGTTCACCACGCCTTCTGGCGCTACTTCGACCCGAACCACCACCTCTACCCGGGGAAGGGGAACAGGTACGAAGACGTCATCCCGGACTACTGGAAGCTCCTCGACAAGGAGATTGGGGAGACGCTTAAGCTCATTGACCTCGACGAGACGGCCGTCTTTATCGTTTCCGACCACGGTATAAAGGGGATGCACGGCAACTTCGCTGTCAACCAGTGGCTGGCCGAAGAGGGCCTTCTCAAGGTCAGGAACCCGGAGGTTCTCCACGACGGGAAGGTCAAGCGCTTCGAGCAGATAAAGGTGGACTGGAAGGAAACAACCGCCTGGGGGTGGGGCGGCTACTACTCCAGGGTCTTCCTGAACGTCAAGGGGAGGGAGCTATTCGGGAAGGTTCCCAAGTCGAGGTTCGACGAGGTCAGGGAAGAGGTGGCGGAGCAGATTAGATCAATCCGCGGGCCTAACGGGGAGAAGTGGAACAACAGGGTTTTCTTCCCCGAGGACATCTACCCCGTTGCACGGGGTAACAAGCCCGACATAATGGTTTACTTCGACGACCTCAACTGGCGTGCCGCTGGGACGGTGGGGCATCCGAGCAACTATCTGCCAGAGAACGACACGGGGCCTGACGATGCAAACCACTCCGAGGTGGGCGTGTTCTCGATGTACCTGCCTGGCTTTGATGAGCCAAAGGAGACACAGCTGACGATATACAACGTTGCACCAACCCTGCTGACGCTCTTCGGCCTCAGGGAGAAGGCCGAGGCCTTGAGGGGAAAGAGCATTATAACTTGGTGAGAGCATGCACATAAAGTACATTCCCCACGCACTTGCAAGAATGGAAGAGAGGGGCATCCCAAAGGAACTGGTGGAAGACACGCTGAAGCATCCCGACAAGGTTATTGAAGGTTACCTCGGCAGAAAAGTTGCGCAGAAGAACATCAACGGGAAAGTCGTTAGGGTTATTTATGAGGAAGATGGAGAAAACATCGTCGTAGTTACGGCATACATAACGTCAAAGCTCAAGAAATATGGGGGTGAGTGAATGAGAATAACCTACGACCCTGTTCATGATGTTATGTACATTAAATTCTCCAACGCGAGGATAGTTGAGACTGTTGAGGTGGAAGAGGGGATTCTCATAGATTACGGGGAGAACGGGGAAATAGTAGGCATTGAGATAATAAACGCGTCAGTTAGGACACATTCCAGCCCTCTGGATGAGATAACCTTTAAGGTCGAGAAGGCACTTGCCCAGTGATAAAACAGAAGGAGAGTGCAAAAATTGGAGAAAACTAAAAACTTAGAAAAGGGCTTCACGATCTGGCTCACAGGTCCAAGCGGTGCAGGAAAGACAACCTTAGCGGTCAAGCTCGCCAAGAGGTTAAGGGAGATTGGCTACCGCGTCGAGATTCTCGATGGGGATACGATAAGGAAGACCCTCTACCCGGAGCTTGGCTTCTCCAAGGAAGCGAGGGAGATGCACAACCGTGTAGTTATCTACATGGCAAAGCTCCTAAGCAGGAACGGTGTCATCGCTATCGTTTCCCTTATCTCGCCCTACAAGGCAGTCAGAGAGTACGCGAGAAAGGAGATAGGAAACTTCATAGAGGTCTACGTCTATGCCCCCCTTGAGGTTAGAATCCAGCGCGACCCGAAGGGCCTTTACGCGAAAGCGTTGAGGGGAGAGATAAAGGGCCTAACAGGCTATGATGGAGTTTATGAGGAGCCCGAGAACCCAGAGGTGAAGGTTGATTCCTCAAAGATGACGCCTGAAGAAGAAGTTGAAGCAGTGATCCAGAAAGCTAAAGAGCTTGGCTATCTGCCTTGAGGTTATGGGGGGAGGGCGTTGGAACTGATCTTCGTCGGGCTCGGCCTTTTAGTGGGCTTCCTCGTTGGCCTTACTGGGGTTGGCGGTGGGGCTCTGATGACGCCCTCCCTCATCTTCCTCGGTGTTGAGCCTCTAACGGCGGTGGGGACTGATCTTCTCTACGCAACAATCACCAGAATCTTTGGGATATTCTTCCAGGGCAGAAAAGGAAAGATAAGGCACGACATAGCCTCTAGGCTCATAGCCGGTGGAATCCCCGCGGTAATCCTCGGAGCCGTTGTGTTGAAGAAGCTAGAGGAATACTCGATAGATGACTATCTCACGCTCCTCCTCGGCATAATTTTGGTCATTACAGCCACTCTAAGCCTTTTCAAGGGGGAGCTTCACATCCCTGTAAAGAGAGAGTGGAAGTACGTTTATCTCCTCGGATTCATTACAGGTCTGATAATCCAGTTCACATCGGTTGGGGCGGGGGTTATAGTGAGCTTTGCCCTCATGAACGTTGCGAGGGTAGATCCAAAGGAGGTAGTTGGGGTTTCTCTTCTCTACGGCCTGGCACTTTCACTGATGGGATTTCTGAACCATGCTGCCTTTGGGAGCGTTGACTATCATCTGGCCCTTCTTCTGACTGCCGGGACGCTTCCGGGAGTTTATCTGGGCACGCATCTAAACTCAATCACAAATGGGGAGAAGCTTAAGAAGCTTATAAACGTGATAATTCTAGTAATAGGAATTTTCACAGTAGTAAGATCATTAAGTTGAAGCACACTTACTAGACAGCAAGAAGTGCCAGAGCACCGAGCTAAAGTAGAACTTTATTTTAAAACACAAAAAAGGGCAATAAGTTTTTAATTTTTCAGTTTCCATTGGAAATTGCAATGGCAGATAGTTTAAAATCGAAACTGATAAAAAATGCTGGCTGGTTATTCGGTGCAGAGATTATCTCAAAGCTCTTGGCCTACGGTGTGATAGTCATTCTTAGTAGAACTCTCGGACCAGAGGGACTTGGCCAGTACTCCTTCATCTTTTACTACGTTGGACTTCTGGGAATTTTTTCAGATTTAGGAGTTAGCTACTACTTCATGCGAGAGGTTGCAAGAGATAGGAGTAAAGCCGATGAGCTTCTTCCGGGTGTGCTGGGGCTTAAGGTTGTCCTTGCGCTAGTTAACTTTATCATTATAATTGCTCTAACTTTCATCCTTCCAAAGCCTAGGGGGATCAAGGCGCTCATAGTAATAGTCGGGGCTGAAGCTATGTTTACATGGGTCTCATTAGTGTTTGTACGACTTATGTATGCCTATGAAGTGACCAAGTACGAAGCAATAGCAAGAACTGTTGAAAGAATTTGGGCATTTTTTGTTGGTGGAACGGTTCTTTACTTTTATAAACGTCTCCCGTTATTCATAATCATGCTCCTTATTGGCTACATAATAAGAGATTCTATGAGGACGGTATGGGGCGCTAGATTTGTCAATAGAATTAGTATTCGATTTAAACCGCAAATATGGATTTATCTTCTGAAGAAATCATATCCCTTCTGGCTTATCGGATTTTTTTCATTAATTTATTACAGAACGGACATGGTGATGCTGAGTCTGATGAAAGGAGATTATGAGACTGGAATTTATAGAGCTGCATATACGCTAGTCGAGGTTTCTCTCTTTGTTCCAGGCATAGTTATCTCTATCACAATGCCATCAATGGCAAGGCTTCACATAGAGGACCAAAAAACGCTCGAATTGCTATTTAAGAAGAGCTTTCAAATGCTCCTAGGACTTGGAATTTCTGGGGCAGTCGGATACTATGCCTTTTCGGGGTTTGGTATTAGGACAGTTTTTGGTGAAGAATTTTTTGAGAGCATCTCTATCCTGAAAATACTCGCCTTTGCTCTTCCATTTATGTTTTTAAACTCTTTATTTGGGAGTTTTTTGAGCGCAACAGGAAGAGAGCTGAGTTTTACAAAAATAGCAGGAGGCACAGCTCTAATCAATGTACTTCTTAATTTTTTCTTAATAACGCAGTATGGTGCAGAGGGAGCAGCAATAGCCACAGTAATAAGCCAGGGGATAATGACGTGTTTATCGTTTATTGTAAAACGACACGATTAGGGTTTTATCGTCCCTTCTTTTTGTTGCTACCAAACCATGTTGCTTTAGCAGAGTAACCAGCTCCATAGGCACATAATTTCCTATTTTGTGCACTTCCAATATCATTGCCTCAATGTTTTTTATATATCCCGAATCTATTAGGCGAGGGATAACGGAATATTCACACCCTTCACAGTCTACTTTGAGTACATCAGCAGGATGCTCCCTTAGGAACCTCGCTATATCCACAACAGGGACTCTAATCACTTCCTCGGAGCTATCTTCTCCCCACTTGTAAATCCCAGAGCGGGCATAGGAGAATTTATCAATAAAAAACTCAAGGTTCCCGTTTAAATCAGATAATGCGAGATTGTAAGGGCATATAACATTATCCAACTTATTGAGATGTATATTATCAACCAATATTGGGAACAGGTAGGGATTTGGCTCTATGGCATACACTTTTTTAGCGCCTTGTAATGCAAAGTAGATACTACTATCTCCAACAAATGCCCCGATGTCCAAGATGTATTTCCTGTTCACATCAATTCCACAGTATTCACATTCCCCAAATATCTCCCACAAAGTTCCAAATAGACCAAGAGATGGATCGCATTGAAAAATTACTTCCTTCCCATTATATGGAAAAGTTATGTAAACATTAGTACCCTCCTGATGCAATCTGACAGGATTTAATGTCCTAATTAAGCGTAGTAAGTTTAGTATTGCACCCCTCCTAGAGGGTAATCTAAATTCAATATTATTAACTGACACACCAGTTGTAGTTCGCTTGACTTCAAAGCCATATTCACTCAAGATACATAGGGCAGGAATTATTTCTAAGAGTTGATAATCTTTCTTTGTCCAAGTTCCAAGATCAAGACCATTCCTACAGACAACCCTACATGTTTGAGTCAGCCCAAGATAGTTAAGGAAAACATTCTTTGATGTCCTTACATGCCTTATTGTTTTAAAAAGTATCCGAATATAGTGGAGTGATTTCGTGAACATCCCTACATCCTCCTTAGTATATCAAAGAGGTAACTTAATAATCTTTGTGTTCCTGGAATGAATACATCAATCAAGGAGACTACAGCACTCAGAGAATAATAATCAAATCCTATATCAAACTTACTCAGATATCTCCAGTACCTAAGGAAAAGTTCGATGGCCTTTAACCTATCTTTAGCCATTCTTATATTTGAGATTAACTTATCCCTTGGAAGTTTCCGCCTATAAAAGGCTCTAAGTATCTCATTACTGTTTTCAAAACTCCTTAACAGGACATATGATTCAAAAATCTTTGCAGAGAGTATTGCCTGTTCTATCCGGCGAGTAACAAGCTCGGCATCTGTTGTTATAGATCCTTTTCTTATGGTTTTATAGAACAATGGTTCTTGGACAGAAACTACCTTTTGAGCATTAAGGAGGTACATTAAGAAAAACAAAGTATCTTCCCCATAAAATAACGATTCCCTAAATCTTATGCCTGTTTTTTTTATTATTTTAGAGGACAGAACTGAATTCCCAGCTCGAATCCATGCTTTCTCATTGAGAAAGTCGAGGACAGTAGGGAATTTGACTAAATTTGCTACCCTATTCCTCTTTCCATTTTCAAAGATAATGTAATAGTCTGTAACACATGTATCTGCTGAGTATTCTTTTATAGCCCTAATACATGCGTCCAAAAAGTTGCTATCCCAGTAATCATCAGCATCAATGAACACAATATATTCTCCTCTCGATTTCCGAATGCCAATATTTCTTGCCGGTGAGGGACCTCTAGCTTCGCTTTCTAGTATTCGAATAAATTCATAGTTTTGAGACGCATTTTCAATGACGTCTAGGGTTTTTTCGTCTCCTGGGGTATAAACTATTAAAACTTCAATTGGCCTATACGTTTGGGATATTATACTATCCAAGGTTTTGATAATATACGGGTAGTCCATGTACACAGGCATAATAACAGACACAAGACCTTCCTTCATGTGTTTCCCTCCATAGATACCTCCAAATAAAATCCTATTAATTTTCTCGCCACAATCTTTGGATGCCACCTATTAACAGCTTTTCTTTTTGCACGCCTCGCGATCTTTCTCTGGAGCGAGTAGGAATTAATAATGTTGCCAATCTTTTCAGAAATATCCTCTGGATCTTTAGGATCTATGAGAATGCCATCTCTTCTGTTCTCGATTTTTTCTCTGAATGCAGGTATGTTTGATGCAACTATAGGCCTCCCCGCTGCCATTGCTTCAGGGACTACCATCCCGAAACTCTCCTGTAAAGATGGAACAACTACAATATCACTCCTAGCATAATACTTCACCATAGTATCATATGAAACTCCGGGTACAATTCTCACACTATCCTTAAGCCCTTCCTCTTTGATAAATTTACGAATTTTAAAATAATATTTCATGTCCTTAATACTCCCAATAAGCTCTAAATTTACGCGAAATCCTTCCTCCCTTAGCAATTTGATCGCTCTTAAAAGGGTTAGCTGGTTCTTTAAAGGCCTTATTAATGCAGGGTACATAATTGTAGGAGGATCTGAGATCTCTCTTTCAGGTATTTTAAAAAGATCCACATTCACAGGATTTTCAATGACACTCGTAGGGATATTTTCTTCATAAATACCTCTAGATTTAAGTTCATTAATAATTGCCCGTGATATTGCCACGAAACCCCTAAGTCGGGGATACAATGCAAAAAACTTCCGTATATTATACCAATGGTAAAGCTTCAACATAGGCAACCGCGTCATAGTTTTGACTTTCCAAAACATGCTATGCAACGTATAAACAACTGGAATATCCGAAGAACATGAAAAGAAGCAAGAATACAGGTCATTGTCATGGAGCAAGTCAAGTTTTCCTTTCATCTGGAGAAGCCTAAGGGACATTATTAAATCATTAACACCAATAAATACTGGAACACGCCGAACTGTCACACGTTCCGCAACCCTCTTAAAGCCTGGGGAACGTTTTGAAAGTGAAAGGATTTCAATAAAAAGACCATTCTCTTTGAGTAATCCCTCATTTAAGGACAACCCAACCACAGTATTGTATGCAACAGTCTCTCTTCCCCCAATAGGTTTTTCAGAGTATGGCATTATAATGATTACATTTTCCACGGGCATATGTATGGAACAACGCTTAAAAATGTAACGGGGGTACAACGCTTGAAATGTGATCCGATGTTGGTGGGGACAAAATGAAAGTTGTGATACTCGGCATAGACGGACTCGAATATAACCTAGTTGATGAGTGGGACTTAAAGCACCTTAAGCAGGAGGCGTATACCAAAACCGACTTATCCGATTTTGAAGTTATAGTAACGCCTCCAATATGGGCGGCCATGCTTACCGGGCGGAAGATTCCAGAGATAGAGGAACCCTTCATCAAGAGACAGAAGTTTATTGCCAACAAGGGAAACATAACGAAAGTAAAGACACCATGGTATGTCAAACTCGCAGCTAAAATACTCCCCCTCTCAATCAGGAAGCGAATCGGCGACGCCATGACTCCTGATCCCTTCAAAGAGACTTACAACTACCTCCTTCGTACAAAGAAGTACAAGACAATCTTTGACTACTTCGAGAAGAGCTGGACTAATGGGGTGCCATCTTACGGGAGAAACGTCTCAACCCCAGAAGTCAAGGAAGTTATGAAAGAGGCCGTTAAGGGCAATTTGAAGCCCCTTATCGAGTACGCAATGCGAACGTATGAAAACGATAGAAAAGCCCTATTTGAGGCCCTAGAAGGGAACTACGAGCTAATCTTCTGGTACACACCATTCCTAGATGAGCTCTCACACTTCCTGATAAGGAAAAAGCTCAGGTTGATGAACGTTTACATTGACCTCAATAAACTCGCCAAAAAGATTTCAGAAAAGCTCGATGATGGAGACATTCTCTACATAATCTCAGACCACGGGATGGAACCAATCCCCGGCGATCCGAGGGGTGGAGACCATTCCGACCATGGATTTTTCAGTAGCAACACTGGGGAAACCATAGAGAAGCCCCAGGATCTCTTCAGACTTATCGTCAGAAGGGCGAAGGGAGATGGTGAGGTATAGGAGCTCGAAGAGCTGGGGCTACATAATAGTTACCCCGGCCAAAAACGAAGAGGAGAACCTTCCCCTCCTAGCCAGGAGCGTCATCAACCAAAGCGTCAGGCCGAGGCTCTGGGTGATCGTTGACGACAACAGCAACGACAGGACGGGCGAAATAGCCGAAGACCTCGCCAGGGAACACGGATGGATTAAGGTTATCCACCTGAAGGACAGGGCTGTTGGGTACGACCTGAGGTACCGCTATTCCGACGTTGTTAGAAGGGGCTTCGGAGTGGCTATCAGCTACGCGATCGGGAAGAGAATCCCCTTCGGCTACATCGGGGTTCTCGACGCTGACTTCGTACTTGAACGCAGGTTCTTCGAGAAGCTGATACGGGCTTTTCACGAAAACGAGCGCCTCGGGATACTCAGCGGCGGGGGGTACTACATCAGGAACGGCCGTCTCGTTTGGGAGGGAACAGACCCAGCGAGACCCAAGGGGAGCCCGAGGCTCTTTAGGAGGGAGTGCTTCAGGGAAGTCGGCGGCTACCGGCTGGGACCGAGTCCCGACACGGTTTCATACTACCTCGCGAGGCTCCTCGGCTGGGAGACCGCCCAAGTAGTTGATGCGATAGCCGTTCAGCTCAGGGAGACCGAGGGGCGGTTCGGCTTCCTGAGGGGCTACGAGATGCTCGGCTGGTCGAACTACAAGCTTGGGACGTCCTTTACCTCCTTATTGGCTAGGAGTGTAATCCTGTTCCCCTCGAACCCGCTGAAGGCCTACGGCCTTGTTGCAGGCTATATAAAAGCCTTTAAATTGGGGGAGAAGAGACTGGAAAACATTGCGCTAAGGGAGTTTATAAGAACTGACATGAGCCTGGCGAGCAACTTAAAAAAGCTAGAGCGGATTAGAAATGCAAGGAAGCTCGTGCCTGTGAGGGAGAGTGAGCTCCGTGGATAGGCCCAACGTTATCCTGATCGTCCTCGACACGCTGAGAAAGGACTACTCAGAGAGGATAGAGAGAAGACTTACCAAGGAGTTCGGGTTCTCCAGCGTGGAGGGGGCAATCGCCCCCTCTCCATGGACCATACCGAGCCACGCATCGATGTTCACCGGACTGTATCCCTTCTACCACAGGATTCACGAGAGTCGGAAGAGAAAGCTTCCAGACATAAGGTTCAGGGAGGATGGGACTTACCTCCACGAAATACTTTCCTCTGCCGGTTACAGGACATACAACCTCACAGCCAACTTCTTTCTGAGTCCAGACTTTGGCCTGAAGTCCTTCCGCGAGTTCCACGACACCCTTAAACCTCTCATAGAGGACAAGGACAGAGAAGAACTTAACAGAGTTCTCAAGAAATACAACCCTAAGAGCGCTCTGGAACTTCTATTAGCGCTCCTTAAGGAGAAAAAGGTCAAATTGCCGCTCAAGGTTTTGGCCAGAATCCTGAGCAGGTACAAGGAGGGCTGGCCGGTTGATAAGGGGGCAAAGATTACGGCAGAGCTTGTCAGCGAGCTGGAATTTTCTCGTCCTTCTTACGTTTTCATGAACCTCATGGAGGTCCACGAACCGTACTCTCTCTTTGAGGGCTTCACGGATGCACCAGTTATTAACAGGCTCCTCGGTGAAGAGCCAGAGCTCGTTGAAAAGTGGAGAAAGGGATACCAGCGGCAAGTTGACTACCTGGAGAGGAAACTCGTTGAGATACTGAAGAGGATGGATGAGAGGCACCTATTAAACAACTCGATAGTTATAGTCACAAGCGACCACGGCCAGCTCCTCGGTGAGGACGGGAGGCTCGGACATGGAGTCTTCCTCGATGATGAGCTTTTGAGGGTTCCTCTACTCCTCAGATTACCTTCAGAAGTCCCCCCCGTTGAGGGCTACTTCAGTCTGTCAAGGATAAAGGGCCTCATTCTGAGTTTAGTGACGAGTAACTCTCTTCCTGCTTCTCCAGGCTATGCAATCGCCGAGACCTTTGGGACACACTATCCTTACCCCAGCCTCTCAAAGGACAAGCTTTCAGTGGTTCAGGAACTTGAGAAGTACAGGATAAAGCTATATCACCCCGAGGGCACGGCGGTCTTCAACGTCGAGGACTGGAAGTTCGAAAGAATTGCCAGCGAAAAGAGAGACTTTGAGAAGACCGCCAAAAAGATACTCCTCAAGCACCTGGGGATGGCAGTTGTTCCGTGAGCTTTTCCCCGCAACCATTATTAAGGCTCCTGCCCTGAACTTCCCGTATGCCTCTGAGAGTATCAGTAATAATACCCACATACAACCGGGACGAGCTCCTGAAAAGGGCCATAGACAGCGTATTAAACCAGACTTTCGACGATTTTGAGGTCTTGATTGTTGATGGAGCCCGGAGGGAATCAACGAGGGAACTCGTGCGTTCCTTCGGGGACGGAAGGCTCAGATACATCCCCCAGCGTGGGAAAGGCATAGCGAACGCCCGCAACCTCGGTGTTTTGAAGGCCAGAGGGGAGTTCATAGCATTCCTCGACGATGACGACCGCTGGAGGGAAAACAAGCTTGAGCTGCAGATCGAGGCCTTTAAGAGACTTCCTCCGGGTTATGGGCTGGTTTATACGGCCTTCACGTATTACTCCTTAGAACGGGGCAAAGTTCTGGGGATAAAGCACCCTAAGGCGAGTGGGGATGTTTATGGGCATCTTTTGAAGGACAACATAACCGGAACATCCACGATAATGGTGAGGCGTAAGTGCTTCAAGAGAGCTGGGCTCTTCAGAGAGGACTTCGTAACCTGCGAGGACTGGGACATGTGGCTGAGGATGGCCAAAGTTTGCCGTTTCGGAGCCATAGACGAGCCGCTGGTTGACTATTCCATTCATCCCGGCCAGTTTTCTTTTGCCAAGTACCTGGCCGGACGGTACAGGATGATAGAGACACATGGAGATATACGCCATAACCCCAAGATTCTAAGCTACCACCTCCTGCAGATAGGGATACTGAAGCTTTTCAGCGGCGATAAGAGCGGCGCGAGGGAAGTACTGGAGGCGTTCAGGCTGAACCCTATGATGAAGGGCAACATCCGGGATATACTCTCTTCAATCCTAGACGTGAGGACGAGGATATACATCCTCAAGTTTTTGGGAAGACTTTAAGGGCGAAGTTTTGAAAAAGAAGTAAGGTCAGTCCCTTCTGAACACTCCCCTATCCACGATTTTCTTGCCTTCGGCGTAAGCGTACCTTATCACAGTCCCGTTAACCTTGGGGGGTAGCTCAAACTCTTTTAGCCCCTCAACGTTGTACCACTTCTTGAAGACCATCGTACCGTTGTCGAGGAAGCCCCAGATTCCGAGCCTCGTCCCGGTTGCGTTCTCGAACTGAAGGAGTGTCTCGCCACCCGTTCTTTTAACTACAACGTTCGGATGCTTAAGCCTCAGGATTTTTATCAGCCCTCCATCGGAGTAAACCAGCTCATAGGGATTTTCGGGTCTTATGAAGAGTCTCGCCAGGGTTGTGTTGAAGGCATTACCGTTCATGAGGACCGCGTAGTTATAGTTGAGGTTTATGTAGACGTACGCATCGGATTCTGACGGAGCCAGGTTTGGTCTTATAATTTTATCCCCGTACTCAACGTAGACCTCCCGCGGCGCGAACACGTGACCGTTAACGTTTATCTCAACGTCCCACTCCTCGCCCGGCCTCGCAACGACCATGTAGCCACCATTTCTGAAGACGAGCGCCCCAACTGAAGAAACCATCGGCAGAACAACGAGGCCGTAGTTCTCGCTCACGTTGTACTTTGGATGCATCCTCGCTGTGTCCACTATGGCACCGAACTTCAGGAAGTCATAGTAGGAAACGATGACGTAGTCAACTCCACGGTTAATCGCCCAGTTCTCATTAAGCTTGCCAAGGTAGTACAGAGCCACTGCTACATTCGGGCTTCCCTGGGCCACGGGAGACCTCCTGGCGTAGTAGGTCACCCAGTGGCCGTAGTCCCACCAGGCCAAGACAACGTCGTTTTTGTTTGAGTTTTCTCCGAGCCAAGTTAGGGCCTTCTCCCAGTGCTCGTTCATGAAGGGCCTCTGTGCAGCAACTTTCTCAAGACCAAAGGCCGCGTCAACAGTTGGAATAAGGACGAGGAGCCCAAGTGTCAGGGCGAGTCCTTTTTTCCCATCAAACCTCGACAAAATTTCATAAAGCTCCAGCAATCCGATTCCTGCCATCAGGGCGACTCCCATAGAACCTATGAAGAGAAACCTCGTCCATGTCCTGATCATGTACAGGCTGGGCAGAACAAGCCCAAGGAGCATGAAGTCCTGAACCTTAACTTTCCCGGGTCTGAACCGGAGGAAGAAGAGGGGGGCGATGAAAAGACCCAATGCGAACGCGTTCCAGAGGTCGTCGAATGTTGGTGGATGGGTCTCCGAGATTGGCACCTTCTTGAATATTCCAAAGCCAGTTGAGAGGTCTTTCAGCCCCTCAAACCTCGCTAGGAGGAGATAAACGGCGATGGCTCCAAACACCACAACTGTTATGCCTCTCAGCCTTTTGTCCCCGATGAACTTTGATAGCGCGAAGAGGGCCAGGAGTCCCACCAGGGCGAGGGCCACCAGATACTTGAGGTGGAAAAGAAGGTATGCGTCCTTTATTGTGGTGAGTTCGAGCGAGAACTTCTCGGCAACCTTTCTGCCCAGCCACTGATCGTATCCGAGCATCCCATATCCAACCTTGCCTCCAAGGTAGTTTGCGATGAGGACACCAAAGGCAGTGGAGACCGTTAGCGCTATCCCGTCGAGGATGTACTTGTCCCTGCCGAGGAGAAAAGCGCCCACCCCCAGGAAGACCCCGTTGGCCAGAAGAAACACAAAAATCGGATAGTATGCCTGCCAGAAAGCCGCCGCAAAGCCGCTCGCGAGGGCAGGTATAACGTAGAAAGCCAGCCTTTTGTACCTCCATCTTGGGTGCTTCTTCTCCATGGCGAGTGCAATTCCGAAGAGGGCCACCGAGTACCAGAAGAGCATGTAGTTGTCGCCGCGGTAGTAGCCCGCCATTGAGCGAAAGACATGACCAAAGCTAACCGCGAGGAAGAGCGATGCAAAAAAGGCTCCCTTTTCACCGTAAAGCTTCAGGAGGGCAAGGTAGAATAACACAACAGTCAGAACTCCGAAGATGACCGGCGTTATCCTGAAGGCATTGTAGAGGGAGATGCCAAAAATTTTCAGGGTTTTGTAAACGTAGGCGGGTGCTGCCCACAGACCGAGGGGGTGGAAATGCCTTACCTGGAATCCCCACGGACCTCCGGCGATCGTCAGGAAGTTGAACCATTTTCCCGCCTTTAACGCCTCCTCTATGTACGCGAGGTGAAAATATGGGTCATAACCGAGGAGGTACTTGAACCTCATGGGGATTAGCCTGAAAATTAGCGCAACGGTAGTTATCAGGGGAAGCGCGACTTTGGGCCTGAAAATTTTGTTGAAATCCATACACTCGCACCTCTCTGGATTTATACTCTACTTAAAGAACTTACTCACAAAATATATGAGTTTTGCTGTGCAGTTTTGAAGCTATTGAAAATCAGCCTGTGGGTAATTCTAGCTCCAAATCCTGTGCAGTTGTTAAATTCTGTTTTACTCCAAAAACTTTTAATATCACAGCCATCCAGAGAATTTTTTGGGTGACTCTCATGAAAGCCCTAATTCTGTCCGGAGGCCACGGCACCAGGCTCAGGCCGCTCACATATTCCCAACAGAAGCAATTAATTCCCGTCGCAAACAAGCCGGTGCTGTTCTACGCCATTGAAGATGTAATCGAAGCCGGGATACACGAGATTGGGATAATAGTCGGGCCCAACGCAGAGCAGGTTAAGAAAGTCGTCATGAGCAGGGAGTGGGACGCGAACATCGAGTTCATTTACCAAGGGGAGCCCAAGGGCCTAGCTCATGCAATACTCGTTGCAAGGGACTTTCTAGGCGATGAGGACTTCGTAATGTACCTCGGCGACAACATCCTCCGTGAGGGAATAGTGAGGCACAAGAAGTACTTCGAAGAGAACGATTTTGATGCAAGCATACTCCTCCAGGAGGTTCCAAATCCGCAACAGTTCGGTGTTGCCGAGCTGAGCGAAGACGGCAAGACCATCAAACGCCTGATTGAGAAGCCTAAGGTCCCTCCGAGCAACCTTGCATTGGTTGGCATATATTTCTTTAAGCCGGTTATCCATGAGGCCGTGAGGAACATAAAGCCGTCCTGGAGAAACGAGCTTGAGATTACAGATGCAATTCAGTGGCTCATCGACCACGGCTATAAGGTGGGCTGGACAAAGGTTACCGGCTGGTGGAAGGACACAGGAAAGCCCGAGGACATTTTAGATGCCAACCGGCTCATCCTTGATGACATAGAGACAGATATCAAAGTCAATACGAAGGCCAGAATCCATGGGAGGGTTGTAATCGATGAAGGGACTGAGATTGACGAGAACACCGTAATCAAGGGACCGGTCGTTATAGGGAAGAACTGCAGGATCAAAAACGCCTACATTGGACCTTACACCAGCATTGGGGACAACGTCGTTATTGAGAACACAGAGATTGAGGACTCAATAATCCTTGAGGGTAGCGAAATCAGGAACGCTGGAAGGATAGTCGAGAGCCTGATAGGACGTGGAGTGAAGATAATTAACGGTACTGCCCACCCACTCGGCAGAAAGCTGGTCATCGGCGACAATTCCAGGCTGATACTGTGAGGTGGAACCATGAGGTTGTTGGTAACGGGGGGAATGGGCTTCATAGGAAGCAACTTCATTCGCTACATTCTGGAAAATCATAAAGACTGGGAAGTTATAAACCTCGACAAGCTCGGCTACGGCTCAAACCCGGCAAACCTGAAAGACATCGAAGGGAACGAGAGGTACACCTTCGTTAAGGGAGATATAACAGACTACGAACTCGTGAGCGAGCTCGTTAAGAAAGTTGATGGGGTAGTTCACTTTGCCGCTGAGAGTCACGTGGACAGGAGCATTTCAAGCCCGGAGCACTTTTTGAGAAGCAACGTTATTGGAACTTACACTCTCTTAGAGGCCGTTAGGAGAGAAAATCCTGAAATTAGGTTCGTTCACATAAGCACAGACGAGGTTTACGGCGACATTTTGAAGGGCTCCTTTACTGAAAACGACAGATTGATGCCGTCCTCCCCTTATTCGGCCACGAAGGCCGCCAGCGACACCCTCGTCCTTGGATGGGCGAGGACTTACGACCTGAACGCTTCCATAACGAGGTGCACCAACAACTACGGCCCCTACCAGTTCCCTGAAAAGCTCATTCCGAAGACGATAATAAGGGCAAACATGGGGCTTAAGATCCCGATATACGGCACGGGTCAAAACGTGAGAGACTGGCTCTATGTGGAGGATCATGTTAGAGCCATTGAAGCAGTATTACTCAGGGGGGAGTCCAGGGAGATATACAACATCTCCGCCGGCGAGGAGAAGAGGAACATAGAAGTTGTCAAGACTATCTTGAAGCTCATGGGTAAAGATGACAGCCTAATCGAGTTCGTAGAGGATCGGCCCGGCCATGATTTGAGGTATTCACTCGACTCCTGGAAGATAACCCGTGACCTTAAGTGGAGACCAAAATACAGCTTCGAAGAGGGCATCAAGAAGACCGTCGAATGGTACCTTGAAAACGAGTGGTGGTGGAAGCCTTTAGTCAATGAGAAAGTTCTCCATCCCACGCCCTGGAAGCTGGGGTGGTAGCAACAATTAAATATGTGTGCACACATAATTTATTAAGGTGATGCTATGCCTACAATGACCCTTTCCATCCCCCCAGAGCTCTATCGCAGGATGAAGAAGCATCCTGAAATCAAATGGAGCGAAATAGCGAGAAGGGCTATAGAAGAGTACCTCCAAGAACTGGAAAGTTCAAAGGCAGAGATTTCTATGGACGAGTTTAGAGGTCTTCTTGGGGAAGAGACACTAAAGGAGATAGAAGCCACCCATAATGAAGCTTACGAAGGATACTACAAAAAAGTGAGGGAGCTGGAATGGGATCGAACAAAAAGAAGTTCTACGACACGAACGTCCTGATAGACGCAGCAAGGAACAGAGACAGCCTAGAAGAAGGATACACAACAGTACTTAACCTCGTTGAGTATCCCAAAGCGGCTCTCCTAGACCTGAACCTTTTGATACCCACCGTAAAGGAGTACGCACTCGCGGTTGAGCTCTCGGAAAAGCTTGTGAAAGAAGGCACTCCGGTTCCTGCAGTTGACATCGTAATAGCCGCGGTTTCAATATCCCGGGGGCTAACTCTAATAACGAAAGACAAGCACTTTGAAAAGATAAAGAAAGTCGCCCCAGAGCTTCAGGTTGAGTTCCTTGAATGAGGAGGTAATAAAAATGCCATTCGAGTTCAAGAAGCTGGAGATCCCAGATGTAATCCTTATCAAGCCCCGCGTTTTTGAAGACGAAAGGGGCTTCTTCATGGAGACCTACAAGAAGCCCGACTTTGAGAAGGCCGGCATTAAGGGGGAGTTCGTGCAGGACAACCACTCCCGCTCAAAATACGGCGTTCTCAGAGGTTTGCACTTTCAGAGGGAGCCCTATGCGCAGGCAAAGATAGTGAGGTGTGTGAGGGGAGTTATCTACGATGTTGCAGTAGATTTAAGAAAGAACTCGCCGACGTTTGGAAAGTACGTTGGCGTCATTTTGTCGGAGTTCAACAAGTATCAGCTCTACATCCCGAGGGGCTTTGCCCACGGGTTTGTAGTTCTGAGCGATGTTGCAGAGGTCGTTTACAAGGTGGACAATGTCTACGCTCCCGACCACGAAGGTGGGCTCATATGGAACGACCCGGATGTGGGAATTAAATGGCCAGTCGAAGATCCAATAATCTCTCCGAAAGATCAGAAGTGGCCAACTCTAAGGGAGTTAATTGAAAGGGGATGGGTGTTCTAGGGAAGCGAAGTATTTTATATTCTTAAGGCAGAATAGTTGAACGGGTGAGAGAATGGGAAAGATAGCGATAGAGCTCAACGTCCCAGACGAGATTTTGAAAACACTGGATATCAACAGGCTCAAAAGAATAATCGAGAGGGAAATCGTCATAGAACACAGTGTGAAAAAACTTCACGGGAAGTTCAAGGGAGTGGATCTCAAAAGACTCTTGGAAGAGGTCGAGGAGGAATGGACAGTCTAGCAGCTTTTGTGGATACCAACGTAATAATTGAGCATCTGGAAGGCAGTATTGACCTGCTGGACTTGAAAGAGAGATTTGATATTTTGTACTCAAATGGAATAGTGTTCAGTGAGGCCCTTATGGTTTACATAAGGGCGTTAACTGGAGAACGCCCTTACACGTTGAAACATGACCCAGACATGATCAAGAACTTAAAAGAGGACTTGACGGATTTTGCTAGACTCTTTGAGCTCTTTTTTGATCTGGAGATTAACAGAACCATCGAAACTCTTGCAGTTGAGTACATGATAAAATATGGTCTGCTGCCCAATGATGCGCTGATTCTTGCCACATGCAAGTTCTATGATGTCAGATACCTGATATCTTTTGACAAGGATTTTGCTGATGCGTGTGAAGGGGAAGGGATAACCCTTCTTGATAACCCCGAAAAATTAAGTGGACTTGGTGGTCTTCAATGAGGATCGCTATAGTTGGAGCAAACGGCCAGCTCGGAACAGATTTGGTAGAAATTTCCAGTGAAGATCCCGAATTTGAGGTTGTTCCTTTAACCCACAAAGACCTCGATGTGGCTGTTTTAGACAGCTTGAAGATTTTGAAAGAGGTTAAGCCTGACGTTATTATCAATACGGCTGCTTACGTCAGGGTTGATGACGCCGAGCTTCATCCAGAGAAAGCCTTTGCCGTTAATGCAATCGGGGCTTTAAACGTTGCAAGGATTGCCAATGATATTGGAGCGATCAACGTTTACATCAGCACAGATTATGTTTTTGACGGCGAAAAGGGGGAGCCTTATACTGAGGAAGACACACCCAACCCGATAAACGTCTACGGGGCTAGCAAGTACGCTGGGGAGATTTTCACTCGGAACTACTCTTCTAAGCATTATATAATCAGAGTGGCAAGCCTTTACGGAAAAGCTGGAGCAAGCGGCAAGGGCGGGAACTTTGTAGAATGGGTCATTGAAAGGGCAAAAAGTGGTGAGGAGCTTAGAATCGTGGACGACCAGTTCATGAGTCCAACGTATACCAAGGACGTCGCCAGAACTTTGAAGGAGTTTTTAAAGCTGAAACCGGAGTTTGGGGTTTATCATATGGTTAATGAAGGCTTTTGCTCGTGGTATGAGTTTGCTAGGGCGGTGTTCAAGATCCTGGGTTGGGACGTTCAGATAAAGCCCATAAAATCGAATGAACTTAACAGGTTGGCGAAGAGGCCGAGGTTTTCTGCGCTGAAGAACGAAAAGCTAGAAGAGCTTGGTTTAAATATGAAGCCTTGGAAAGAAGCATTGAAGGGGTATTTACAGGAGAAGGGATATTTATAGAGTTAACAAACACAATCATGGCAAATTAAAACTATCACAGCGATCTCTAATGAGCGAGGCGAGTCAACTCCAGTCATGTTTTTATCCTCAATATCAACAAAAGACTTTTAAATATTTGTTGATATTATAGATTTGGTGGATAGAGTGAAACCCCCAACTTCGAGGGAGAAGATTTACAGCCTGCTTTTTGATCACGCCCCAATTTCAGTCCCTGAAATCTCAAGAATCACCGGGATGAACTACAAGTACGTCTTTCAGGTTGTCAGGACTCTAAGAAAGGAAAATTATCTGACGGTGGTGCCGGGCGGAAAGCTGGTGATCCTTGACAGGAAGGGGCTGATATTCAGGTGGGCGAAGGATAAGGAGATAATCCTGAATTCTCTGAGCCCGGTGACCATGGGGCTTATCCCGGATTACGACCTGAGGGATCTGGTTCTCTTCTCCGGAAACTCTGCCCTCTGGCTGCTCGGCAGGATAATCAGCCCCGCGGGTGGGATCATTTATGCAAGTGAAAAAACATTCAAAGAGCTCATGAAGTTCAGGGATCCTGAAGGCTACCCCTTTAAGGTCTACATCTACGATGACTTCTACTTCAAAATCCGGAAGGAGCTCAACGGTTACTACATCCCAAGCTGGGGAATGATTCTGGCCGATATGCTCGTCCAGGGGACGTACACAAGGCTCTTTGACGATGTCTTTGAAACCGTTGTTTCCACAATTGAAGGTGAGGAGAATGAAGGGGTTTGAACTCTCCGAGGATATCTTCCTTGAGGTTTATGATTCAAGGAGCTACAACAATAATGTTATCAGGGAGTCAATAAACGCAATGTTCAAAATTGCCGGAGAGCTAAAAGGAAAGGTTATCCTTGTTGGCGGCTGGAGTGTGTATTACTGGGTGGATAACGTTTTAGGATACAATGGTATTCCATCAATTGACATTGACTTCCTCGCAAAGGCTGAAAGCTTTGAGGAAATAAAGGAGGTCATGAAAAACCTTGGCTTTCAAAGCGCGGGCTTCAGATTTGCAAAGCCCATCAAAACCTTAATCGTCAGGGAAGATGTGAAGGTGGATTTCCTCTTTGATAAAAAGCCTTCTCAGCTCAGCTTTGACACCCCATTCGCTTCGTCAATTTTCGGGAATAGATATTATTCAAAGGTTCACTTTGAAGTTCGTGACTTCGGCAGGGATCTAATTGCTGAAGGGGATGTTGACGTTGCTTTTCCTGAGGCAGTCTTGGCTTTAAAGTTCGACATCTACACCAATGCGGAGGATTATCCAGACGACAAGAGGGACAAGCACTGGAAGGACGTAATTGATGTTTACTCTCTTATAATGGGCTTCTATAAGAAAAGAGATGTGTGGCGTGAGAAGGACTTCCATCTCAGGAGGGACATTCTAAGAGAGCTTTATAAGGCTAAGAGCTACAAGCCAGCTTCAATTTATGAAGTTTTAAACGAAAGTCAGTACAAGGAAGACATTAAGGTAATGCTGGCGGATTACGTCGGATTCAGGGTCTTCGAAGAGAAGCTCTTTGAGAGGAGACTCAGAGAGCTTGAGGAGATTATTAAGAACAACCAATAGACTAAAGGTGAAATCCATGAGCGAGGCGAGCCAGGCACTGCAGAAGATTGCAAGGGGAACGGGGATCGTCTTTGCCGGGACGATTATTTCGATGCTCTTCGGGTTTTTAAGCCGGGCGGTGATAGCGAGGTACTTTTCCACTGGAGAGTATGGAGTGTTTAATCTAGCCCTGACGGTGCTGAACATCGCTCTCGTTGTGGCGACGCTGGGCTTTCAGAACGCCCTGCCGAGGGAGGTGGCGTTCTACAGGGAGAGGGAGCCTTCTAAGATTGGGGATCTGGTCTCAACGGCTCTGGTTATTGTCGCGGCGAGCAGTTTTGTAATCACGGTGCTCCTGGTGCTCGGCTCGGGCTTTGCTGCCCGGGTGTTCAGCGAGGAGAGGCTGGTCTACGCATTAAAGATAGCCGCCCTTGCCCTGCCGTTCTGGGCCCTGACAAGTGTGGTGGTTGCGGTTTCCAGGGGCTTCGGAAGGGTCAGGGAGCAGGTGTACTTCAGGAACATAGTCTATCCGATAGTCTGGCTTGTACTCGTTGTGCTCATGGCTGTTCTCGGCCTCCCGTTTACTTCAATATTCTGGATGTACATCCTGACTCAATCGGCGGTATTTCTGGCCCTGGTCTTTGAGGTGCACAGGATCCGGCTTTTTAACGTAAAGCCCTCTTTTGATCCTGCCCTCGGGAAAAAGCTGGTTCTCTTTTCCCTCCCCCTGATGTTCGTTGGAATTCTGAATTTTTTGATGACATGGACCGACACGCTGATGCTCGGCTATTACAAGGGCTCGGAGGTCGTAGGATTGTACAATGCGGCCACTCCCCTGGCAAGGTTGATCCCCATCTTTCTGGGTTCTGCGTCTGTAATCTATTCCCCCATAGTCACGTCACTGTACGCCCAGGGGAAGATCGGGGAGATGGGGAGGGTCTATCAGATCCTGACGAAGTGGGTGTTCCTCCTGACGCTCCCCATATTTGCCGTCATGTTCCTCTTTCCAAAGGCCACCATATCCTTCCTCTTCGGCGAGAAATACGTCTCCGCCGCACCGGCACTCCAGATACTGTCTCTGGGGTTCATGTTCCACACGTTTCTGGGACTAAACGGCATGACGCTTATCGTTATTGGAAAGCCAAAGCTCAACATGGTAGGGGACACCTTTGCCGTGGTATCCAACATCTCCCTGAATCTAGCTTTGATACCCCGGTATGGAATGGTCGGTGCCGCCGTCGCCACGGCGGTTTCCTACTTCGTGGCCAACGTCTTCAGGTCATACTGGCTTTATAAGATGACTGGGATACATCCATTCAGCTGGAACTACGTGAAGCCGCTGGGAATCAGCTTCCTTTTGCTTGGAGTTCTTAAATGGCTGAATCTGGACGTGGAAGACATATGGCACGCGATCCCGGTGCTCGTCGTTTTCCTGGCGGTCTATGCTCTGCTGGTGCTTTTAAGCAGGAGCATTGACAGGGAGGATGTTGAACTTTTGTTGACGGTGGAGAAGAGGCTAGGAATAAACCTGGGGAGAATAAAGAAGATTTTAAGGAAGTTTGTTTAGAGCTTTATCTTCGGGACTTTTGCCACGGTGGCCGTTTTGAGGAACTTTACGACTTCTTTTTTCATGTGTTTCACAACGTCTTCTGTAACCTTAATGTTGGGGTCATAGGATTTTATCTCCTCGAACTTCCAGTCGGTAACGTTGAAGATGCCCTTGAAGTTCTTGTAGTAGATGGCTATGCGATGCTTCTCTATATCTTCTATCCTGGATTTTAGTTCGGGGGATAACTTATCCGATGGAATGGGGCTGGGATTACCATATGTTTCAGAAAACACAATCTTATCCGATAAGGAAGATGCTCCGTCTCCAATTGCAGCTTCTATTATAGTGTTGTATAACCTGATCAGAGAAATATACTGGGCAGATTCTTCACTTGTATTGTCAATCGATACTTCAGAAAGAGCGTCTGGATATTTTATCCATAAAGGAACTCTAATTAGTTCATCATCCAAAAATACACCATGTCCTAAACGATTATTCTCCCCCAAAAGTTGCCCATGATCACTAGTTATTATAACCAGGGAGTTCTCAAAAAGGCCTTTCTGTTTTAAGATTCCTAAAAGTATTTCTAATTTATTTCTTAGATATTCTGCCTCTTTTTGATACCCTTTTCTCCAATCTTCTATAAGCTCTTTAGTAACCTTTCCAGTAAGGGTAGTGACAATCCCCCCTAATGCTGGATATTTCATACTATATGGTTCATGAACTTCCATTAGGTTTATAACGATAAAGTTCTTATCTTTTAAGTCAAGATTCTTTAGAATTGAAATGGCTTTATTAATCCCCTTATCAAGGGGATATCTCCTGATACGTGATAGAATCTTTTTGTATAATATAACATCCTCAACCGCCCTCCAGAGAACTTCAAATTTTCTATGATAGATTAAGTTAATGGCAGTTGATAGGTACCCGGAATTTTTTGATTTGTATTTTTTGATAATTTCTACATCCTTATGCGAAAGTTTTTCAGGATACCAGAAAATGTCATATACCTCATTGAACCCACGAAATCCAAAGTTAGGTTGAATTAAAGAGTTCGCACTTATTAGTACTGTATTATATCCCATCCCAGAAAGTTGTGTAGTAAGGAACCGTGAATGTTCTCTGATTCTGATCTTTGGTATCTTCATATCACGGGTTTCATGTACTCCATGGATTGCTGGGTACTTCCCAGTAAATATTGAGACATGACTTGGGAATGTCCAAGGCGATGGCGCAATCGCATTTGAATAGTAGACAAACCCATATCTTCGTAATATGGGGTTAAGGTACTTTTCCCCATAGTCTTTGCGAAGCGTGTCGAGGATTATCAGAATAATATCGTCCATAGTTATTACCTCCTCTTACCTCCTCTGCAATTAATCACTAACGATCCCCATACGCTATATCCCACAATCTTTATTCTTAATAATTTTTTGTGTGCATTATGAATTCTATAATGCTACGGGCAATATACAGCCTCTAGTAATCTTTTAAGGAAGTCCTACTTACACTGTATGTCTTTCGTGGTTTTGTAGACAGTAGTTGTGAGTATAGAAAAGGTAGATAGAAGACATCAACACAGAAAATATTTTAAGGCTGATTCCACAGACATTGACGGTGTTGAATACATGTTCGACGTCGTTGTTGTTGGAAGTGGGTTTGCTGGAAGTGTATTGGCCGAGAGACTTTCTAATGTATTGCGGAAGAGAGTATTAATTATTGAAAAGCGACCCCATATAGGAGGAAATAGCTATGATTATTATAACGAGGAGGGACTTCTTGTCCATAAATATGGGCCTCATGTATTTAGAACGAATTCAAAAGAAGTCTTTGAATATCTTTCAAAATTCACTGAGTGGATCCCATATCAACACAAAGTTTTGGCAAATATAAATGGAACAAAAGTTCCAGTACCGTTTAATTTGAACTCACTATATAAGCTATTCCCTGCAGAAACAGCTAGATCATTAGAATTAAAACTAGTAAAACACTTCGGTTATGGTACTCGAATACCAATACTTAAACTAAAAAAAGTTGCTGATGAACTTGGAGACAAAGATTTGAAGTCCCTAGCAAACTTCGTTTATGAGAAAGTTTATTTAAACTATACTCTTAAACAATGGGAAGAATCTCCCGAGGAGCTGATTGGGGTACTAGATAGAGTCCCAGTGGTACTCTCTAGAGATAACAGATATTTTAATGATAAATATCAAGCGATGCCAAAGTATGGGTATACTACATTGTTCTACAAAATGTTATTAAATCCCAATATCAAGATATTACTGAATACAGATTATAAGGAGGTTCTTGAAGTTGATATCGATACTGGTGAAGTTTCTCTTTTTGGAAAACCTTGGAAGGGAATACTAATATATACCGGCCCAATAGATTATTTCTTTGATTATGAATTCGGAGAATTACCCTATAGATCCTTAGAGTTCAAATTTGAAACTTATAATGTTGAATATTTTTTAGATGCAGCCGTTGAAAATTATCCCAATGAGTACGATTTTACAAGGATTACAGAATTTAAGAGACTAACATTCCAAAAACACCCAAAAACAACTGTCGCTTATGAGTATCCTAGGAAGTACATTCCTTCAAAAAACGAGCCATATTATCCAATCCCAAGGAAAGAAAATCTCAGAAGATACCAGTTATATAATGAACGTGCAAGGTTGTTAAATAATAAAAGCAAGACAAGATTCATATTCATTGGTAGACTAGCTGAGTACAAATACTACACTATGAGTGATGTTATTCAAAGAGCACTTGATGAGTTCAAGAAACTAATGGGGGCAAATAAAATATGAAAGAAGATACAGTATGTGCTGTTGTAGTTACATATAATAGAAAAGAATTGCTCCTAGAATGCTTAGAAGCGCTAAGGAGACAGACGAGACCAATAGATGCTATTTATCTCATAGATAATTCTTCAACAGATGGGACACCAGAATTCCTTCTGGAAAAAGGGTATATCAAAGAATTACCACCCCCCAAATTACTTAAACCATGGGAAAAAATTTTTATAATCCATGATGCAATGTCGGAGAAACGCATAAAATTCCATTATGTTAGGATGCCCAAAAACGTGGGAGGAGCTGGAGGCTTCTATGAAGGGGTAAAGCGAGCATATAGTATGGGGTATACTTGGTTGTGGTTAATGGATGATGATGCAGAACCTGCTCCTAATGCTTTAGAAAAATTACTAGAGGCACTGGATTCTCTAAACTTGGAAGAGATCAGTGCCATAGCTAGCTCTGTGGTTGAGTATAACAAGATTAATCTGTATACTAGGGGATATCTCGATTTTGATAATCCATTTCCATTGATTCAGAAACCAGCACCCTATGAGGTGTATAAACATAAGGTTTCAGAAATAGATTTTGCTTCTTTTGTTGGCATCTTAATTCATAGGGATGCTATTTCAAAAATAGGTTTTCCTAAAAAAGAGTTCTTTATATATCATGATGACGTTGAGTATTGTATCCGCCTAAAGCAAGTTGGCAAGATTTATTTAGTCCCCGGCAGTGTGATAAAACACAAGGGGGCTCTAAAAAAACAGGAATTACCAACAAGAAAGTTTTTTGGAAAAATGTTCTACAGAATCCCTTACAGAGAGCTTTGGAGGACTTATTATGGAATCCGGAATCTCACATATTTGGGAAAGATATATTCAAATAGTAAATTTAAGTTCATAATAAGATTATTAAAAAAGTATCTTCTTTCATTAGTAAGTATTATACTTTTTGATGATCATAAAATTACAAGGATATATTTTATCTCTTCTGCTTACCTTGATGGACTGATGGAGATTTTTGACAACAAAAAACCAAAGAGGATTCTTTACGGAAGAGAGTCACAATAAAAATTTAGGGTGATCTTTTTGCTATTTTGCTTACTTGGAAATGTTGAGAATAGATATTGGAATACTCAGAATATAGAGCGATGTCTTCTGAGGTTTCCTTAACGTTGGCAATATATACTCACATGCGGATTAGCGTAAATTTTGTTAAAATTATACAACTGTTTCCATAAATCTGTCTGATATAAAGAGATGAATTCATGGATTGGAATGCCTCCTGCTCCAAAATAAAAACTTTCTATCTCTTTGTGTAATGTAGTTTCTTTCCCAAGATATACATATTCTTGAGTCTCAGGGAAATCCTGTACTACTATGGATTTCTTAAACCCAAACCATTTGGTTTTTATTCCTAATCCTGAAAACAATGGAAACTTGAAGTTGCCTAAATAGGTAATGCTATTTTGAATCTCATAATGCTTTATCCATTTCGCCCCAATGATTTCTTTTGTACTCCAAGAGGGAGATTGATACCTATTGAGCCACATAGGCGGATATGGATCATGGAAAATTGTTAGTACAACCCCAGAGTTAAACAGAAAATAAATTACCAATAGAACCGAGAGAATCTTGACCTCATAATTATTAGATATAGTATTACTAGATACCATGTTTTTATAAAGGTTATAAAAAATTCTACTTAGTGCATTTGCCCCAATAATTAAGTATGGGGATAGGAAAAATAATGTTATCTGATAAAGCCTTGGAGTATTTAATCTATTCGCAAAATATGGAACAATTACTCCGGCAACGTCATAAGCGAAGAACACAAAGGACAATACATAAAATTCTATATATTTTTTCCTGGGATCCTTGGCAATAGTATAAGCCGCGGCTAGAATCCCCACTGAAATAAAACCTTGAGCAATGATATTTATCCATTTTCCTACTTCCCTCGCAAGAGTGGTTTTACTTACTATAATTGCGAGTCCTTGTGATCGCTGTATATCTCCCAAATCTTTGAGCATTAAGAGTGTTTGATATCCAACATCCACTAACTTTTGAAATTGAAACCCTCCCCCGACATGCTGGTACCAGAACAGAGTTATCACCCATGTAAATATTATAATTCTATTATTTATGTTTCTTTTTGTTTTGATATTCCCCAACAGGAGAAGGGAGACAAGTGCAAATATTGCTAAATATGCAGTCCCATAGTGCGAGATTACTAGAGACACCAGGAACACACTCAAAAATATAGAATTTATCTTTCTTATTGTTGCATAAACAAGCAGGGCCAAGTATACTTCTGCGATCATTTGTCTCGCAAGAGCCATCATTTCTGTGAAAAATGTAAAGAGAAACATAAAGAATAATACTGAGAGTTCAGCCCGAAGTTTATCTTGCAAAAGCATTTCATAGGCCTTTAAAAGTACCACTGGAACTAATGAAAATATAAATGGATACATAACTTTGAATATTGAGACCAGATTCATACTTGTTACCAAAGAAGATAATGGTGCAAGTATATTTATACTTGCAACAGTATTATATGCTTTAAAAGTTGAAATTTCCCAGACTCCTTTTGATAAAACTAAATTTGAATAGTAGTACTCCCCATTTATGTCGTATCCCCAGATATAGTTCCAGGATACCCCAAAAACAGTTGACCACATAAGGGAAATCGCAATTGACCATATCCCAAAGGCTCTGTTAAAGTTCTTGGATTTAATAAAAACTAGTGGGGTAAGCGCTATCACGAAATAAAGGAGAAGCAATCCCTTGTTATCCCCGTAGTGGCTGAAAAAGTAGGCACCAAGCAGAGACCCGGCGGGCAGAAGGGCAAAGAATAAGTCCCACTTTGCTATCCTGATCTGCCTTCTGGTGTGCTGAGGCACCGGCACTGACCTGATCTGCTCCACCGCGAGTAGCCCCAGGGTAACCACGTTAAATGTCAAGAGAATCGGAAGAATGGTTATAGGTTTTTCAACCCCAAGGAGTGGATATACAAAATTTGCAAAAATCCCCATAATCATGACGACCGAGATGCTGAGGGCAACTTCGAGGAATATCTCTTCAGAGATGCTTTCCGTTTTTGTGTTAAATATCCTTAAGAGAAGATACCCCGGTAGGAACATCAGGGCAACGAACCCAAAAATCTGCCTGACCAGTGGTATGCGGATGCCTAAGTAATCCGCTAGTATTCCTGAGTTCAACCCCAACAAAATCGAGATGGTGATTATCAGTGATTTTCTGTCCATTTAATCTCTCCCCAAATGTAATGCCACCAAAAAACCTTTTAATATTTTTTGATAGAAAGGGTATGGGATGCAGATGAATGCCCCGAGGGTATCTATAATCATTCTCAACTGGAACGGCTGGGAGGATACAATAGAATGTTTGGAATCGCTCTATAGAATCACCTATCCTAACTATGATGTTATCGTGGTGGATAACGGCTCCAAGGATGACTCGGTGAGGAAGATTAAGGAGTATGCAGAGGGAAAGATTGAGGTCAATTCAAAGTTTTTTGAGTACAATCCGAGCAATAAACCGATTAAGGTTTTTGATATCAATGAAGGTGACACAAGGAAAGGGAAGTTCAATAAACCCGCCTACGAGAAATTTGATCCGAATAGGCGAATGATTTTAATCAAAAATAAGGACAACTACGGCTTTGCTGGTGGGAACAACGTTGGAATAAAATTTGCTTTGAGCGTTTTGACCTCTGACTATATTTTGCTTTTGAATAACGATACTGTTGTTCATCCAGGCTTTTTAACGGAGCTTGTAAAAGTTGCCTCCAGTAACAAGAACATTGGAGCCATAAGCCCTAAAATACATTATTACTGGAACGGAAAAATTCAATACTGCGGTAAAACTCACAAATTAGGCCCAATATGGACTACTATGCATAAATCATGCAAACCTAATAAAATGGATAAAGGCATCTCCTCTTCATTAATAAACACAGATGAAATCCATGGCGCATGTATGTTAGTCAAAAAAGATACTCTCTTGAGTTTTGGATTTTTAGATGAAGATTATTTTGCATATTGGGAAGAAACCGACTTTTCGCTTAGGTTACGTAAAGGCGGAATTTCGTTGGCAGTAGCCTCTCTCTCGACGATTTGGCACAAAGTTGGCAATAGAAACATTTTAAAGAAAACAATTAGACCTATATCAGCATATTTGTTTGGACGAAATATGATACTAATCATATTGAAAAACTACACTGAATTCTACAAACTGCTTGGCATGAGTATATTGCTAATTTTAAGAATTCCATTATTACTTTTAAATTACATTCTTTTTTATGGAAATAAAAAAAGCAGTATATATTTTGCATTGGGGGTATTAGCAGCGATGGAAAATGAAAGAAAGTCGCCTATACTGTTTTATAAAACATTCAATAAATAGTTAACTCACCTATCTTTGAAATGCTTCTGAATTCAACAGTTTTTAGGAATTTTATGATCTCTTTTTTCATGTGTTTTACAATGTCTTCAGTGACTTCTGTTTTGGGATCATACGAAATGATTTCTTCAAACTTCCAGTCTGTGACATTGAAAATTCCTTTAAAGTTTTTGTAATAGATAGCAATCCGGTATTTTTCAAGGGCATAAAAGTTGTTGTATTGATCTCTATCTGTGGGGGGGTTTATATAATCTTGTATGCCATACGACTCGGCAAATACAACAGAGGAGTACAATTGATGTACCTCCAGTTTATTTTCAACCACACTCAAAATTAACTGTTTAATTTTTGTGAGACTGATCCAAGATTCCGAGTCCCCCGGGTAATGAGATTCATATTCCTTTGGGAACTTTACAAGAAGAGGCACTTTTAGAAGTTCATCATAAAGGAAGGTCCCATGACCTATTCTTCCATGCTCTCCAAGGAGCTGTCCATGATCACTAGTGATGATAATAATGGAATTGTCAAACATATCTTCGTATTTTAGTATTTTAATAATCTCAAGGATTCTTTCTGTTATGTAATCTACTTCTTTAGGATAAACTTGTTTCCATAATAGTACTTGCTCAAAATTTAGTTCACCAGTTAGAAGGTTACGTTTGAATGATTTTATGAGGGTTTGAGGATTTTCAAGTCTAGAGTAGGGTTCGTGGACTTCCATCAAGTTTACGAATATAAAAAATGGATTAGAATCCCGCCAATTTTCTTTCTTGAGAATTCTCCTTAAAACTTCTATTGTTTTTCGGGCGCCCATATCAAATGGCCATCCTTTTACTAGCCCAAGCTTCCAGATAATAAAACCGCCTGTAACTTTTAATAATAATTTAAATTGTTTATCATTCCATAATTTAGATAATAACTCTTTGGTTGTCCTTGTCCTTATTTTTAATTTATCAATATATTCTTGTTCGTTGTCAGAAAGAAAAATGCTATATTTCCCCGAATATGTATCATGGAAATAATCAAATCCAGATAACCCAAAAAATGGGGATATATATGGATTCGCGCTTAACAAGTAGGATTCATATCCCAGTTCTCCTAAAAAGTGTTGCAGTGTGATTTCAGGTGGTAGATCATCAAATCGTATATCGGGATTTTTTTTGTGTTTTGTCTCATGTATTTTGTGAAGTAGGGGGTATAAACCAGTAAATAATGATGCATGACTAGGAATTGTCCATGAGGTAGGAGCTATAGCATTATTGTACGAAATAAATCCAAACTTTTTTAGATTTTCTTTCAGAGGATATGAGTAATCATCTCTCAGAGTGTCTACTACAATAAGTATCACATTGGGGTA